>BAHP02000010.1 GCA_000508865.1 Clostridiales bacterium VE202-01 | reverse complement strand
CACCGAATAACACACTGGCAATGTTCGGAACCAACCGCCTGGAATCCTCAATACTTAATATGGTAATGATTCCGGTAATCTATATGATTGCGTCTATGGTTGTGTTCCGGGGAAATATATGGAAGAAGCTGGTTACGGTATGCTGCTATTATGTGCTGGCAATTATTCCCGAATTTCTCTTTGCGGCACTTACGAATGCATATGGCGTGACTGGTGCGTCCGAGGGCTTCAGGACTGAAACAGAAAAGACATTAGCACTCCTGCTGATGAGTACCATGACATTTCTGTTTATTAAATGCATTAATCAGGTAACAAGGAAAAGGGATTATCTGACGATTGAGAATAAAACTTTTACTGTGCTGCTCATGCTGCCAACCGCTACGATCATTATATTAGGATGTGTGTTTTATTCAAATATTTCTTTTGAAGGAATGAACAGGGTTATGGTTCCGGTAGGAGCTTCGCTTCTGTTAATGACGAATATCTTCATTTTCACAGTATTTGACAGGTTTGTAGAAAAATCAGAAGAAGTGAAGAAGATGGACCGGCTATACCAGAAAAGCAGGGCGGAGATTGCTAATTTACAGTATATGAATAAGGTCAATGAGGATAACAGGGCATTCTTACACGATATAAATAAATTTATTTGTACAGTAGCCGGTTTGATGGAAGAAGGAGAAAATCAAGAGGTTAAGGAGATTATGGAACATTTAGGTGTCCGGATTCAGAGCCTTCAAAAAGGTGTGTATTGCGAACACCCGATCTTGAACAGCATCCTGTGCGAAAGGAAATTCCTTGCGGAATCTAAGAATATTTCCTATAAGATTACCCTGGGTAATGATCTCAGGCTGGACTTTCTGGAAGAACTGGATATGATCTCAATCGTAGGTAATCTTTTGGATAACGCACTGGAAGCGGCAGAAAAGACAAAAGATGGCCGATATGTGGAATGCAGGATGTATATGGGAAATGAGGAACATTTCCTTGTTATGGAATTTTGCAACGGGTATGTTGTTCCACTGTTAAAGGACAAGGACCGGTACATAAGCACCAAAAGAGATGCAGACAGTCACGGGATCGGACTGCATACGGTTGGAAAACTGGTTAAAAAGTATGCTGGAATTATGAGAGTGGAGGTCGGAGAACAGGAGTTCTCTGTTAAGCTGATCTTTACAATAAAATAAAGATGTGCAAAAATCGCCCAAAAAGTTACCGTTTTTGCCACGGTAATTGAAAAAAGGGCGATTTTTGTGTAAACTATCGGAAAAAAATGGAGGCATGTAACTATGAAAAAAACAATCAGAAAAAGCTTGGGTATCAAAGTACTTGGAGTTGTAAACTGTCTTGCACTCTGCCTGACGGCATATACGGCAAATCTGGCGTGCAACTGGCTGTACTATCAGGAAGAAGAGCCGGAAGAAGTTAAGAAAATGAGGAAATTCTAGTGTGGAAAAAAACTACCGGCTGGCTTTTTGAAGTGCAAAACAGGAACGGGATTCTTGAAGAGAAAGACCGCAGGCTGTATGAATATGCTTACGGCGTACTGCTGGGCAGGGTGGCGATATACCTTATCATTGTCATACTTGGCATTGTAACGGGGAATTGGCTGGAGATGCTAGTCTTTTTATTGCCCTTTACTGTTCTAAGGCAGTATGCCGGAGGGATTCATTTAGAAAAAGCAGGGAGCTGCATGGTTGTTTCCAGTATCCTTGTCCTTCTGTGCGGTCAGTATCTGGCGTCTGGTTCGGCTGTGATGTGGCAAATACGGATCATATGGCTTGCTGCAGTTGGAGTCATATTTGTTATGGCACCGGTGGATGCCAGCAGTAAGAAACTGGATGAGAAAGAAAAGAAAGTTTATGGTATGCGCGCGAGGGCAATTTTAATTATTGAATGCGCGATAGCAGGTGTTTTTTCTGTAACCGGATATTTCCTGGTCGTAAACGGGATTATGGTAGCGCATATTGTTTTGGCGTCCGGTTTAATATTGGGATGGATCAAAAATTTTTTTTGACAAAGAGTTAGAGTTAACTAATCCTGGATAGGAATAAGAAATGCTTGGGAAAAGCATATCACAAAATGATAATAAACAGAATAAAAAAGAACATGATGCAAGAGGAACATAAAAGTGAATTTGAAGTTGATAAAAAATACAGAAAATATTAACAAAGAGAAAATAACTTTGTTTTGTCTGCCGTTTGCGGGGGGCGGCGCTTCTGCTTATAACCAGTGGGCGAAAAAGATGCAGGGAAAAGTAACGGTATGTCTGGTTCAGCTTCCGGGAAGGGAAGAACGGATCATGGAGAAGCCGTATATAGATATGCCGGTTATGTTAGATGATCTGGAAGAGGCAGTAAGAGAGGTTGTGGATGGACCGTATGCCTTATGGGGGCACAGTATGGGCGGTAAGATTGCCTATGAGCTGGAAAAGAGATTGGAAGCGGTCGGATATACAGCGAGCTGTCTGTTTATTTCCGGTAGCCGGATTCCCAGTATTCCGGAGCCGAAGCCGAT
Source organism: Clostridiales bacterium VE202-01 (assembly GCA_000508865.1). GTDB lineage: Bacteria > Bacillota_I > Bacilli_A > Erysipelotrichales > Coprobacillaceae > Thomasclavelia. The sequence continues at coordinate 44,296 of BAHP02000010.1, read as the reverse complement.
CTATCATCTTCCGGATGAAGAGTTTAAGAGGGAACTGGGAAGATTTGAGGGGACGCCAAAAGAGATACTGGAGAATCAGGAATTATTGGATTTCTTTCTGCCTATGCTACGGGCAGATTTTACCATGGATGAAACATATTATGACAAGACGGGAATAGTACTGCATGCGCCTATCGCTGCATTTGGCGGAGAAAAGGATGGCGAAGCGGATGAGAGCGCAATCTGCGAATGGGGAAAGTATACGGATAATGATTTTAGCTACCGGATATTTCCGGGAGGACATTTTTATTTGCGGGATTACGAAGACGAAGTAATAAGTGAAGTTATAAGGCGCCTGCCGGGAATAAAAGATGGAGATTAAACGGTATGGAGCGAAGGAATTTCTGGCGGCAGGCAAACTTTGTATCCGTGAAAATGAGATACATATATGGTGCATCTGCTGGCCGGAAATGACAGATTTCTGGGTGAACCATGAATATATCCTGAGTGAGCAGGAATCGGAGCAGGTCGGAAGATTCCGCTTTTCGGAAGACAGGATGCGTTATATAGCCGGGAAGGTTGTCGTGCGGCTTCTCTTGAAAAGATATTTAGATGTGGAAACGATTGATTTTTCTGTCAGTGAACGGGGCAAGCCTTATCATAAAAAGATTGCAGGAAAGCAGACCGTAGATTTTAATATTTCGCATTCGGGAGAATTCATACTGGCGGGATTCGCTGTTGGAATGGACATCGGAGTGGATGTGCAGGAAATGGCGGGATGTCCGGATTACTGGGAGATAGCCGGGAATTTTTATACGGAAGAAGAAGCGGAAGATGTAATAAAGGAAGGATCGACTTTGTTTTTCCAGTACTGGGCGGCCAAAGAAGCGTATGTAAAAGCGCTCGGTATTGGATTAGGAAGAGGAATGGATTTCTTCTCTGTCAGAAACGGGGAAATTATAGAAAAAGGCAGGAATGATCAGGGCTGGTTCCTGTATCCGGTCAGGATCAAAGGATATGCTGCGTATGTGGCGGTGCATAAGAAAGGAGATGAATCAAATGGGTTATAAGAAAGATATGAGCAAATATGAGTATCTGGAAGGTTGGGAGAGATGTAGTTTTGGAGAACAGCTTGATAAGTGGGCGGAAAAATATGGAGAAAGAACTGCGGTCACGGACAGCGAAGACGAGATCAGTTATATGGAATTAAAGCAAAAAGCAGATTGTCTTGCGGCAGCTTTTCTGCGTAAAGGGATTTTAAAGGGAGACAAAGTGCTTGTACAGCTTCCGAACAGGATTTCTTTTGTGGTCGTGTTTTTTGCGCTTTCCAAGATCGGGGCGGTGCCGATCTTGATGCTGCCGGCCCACAGGGAGGCGGAACTGGAAGGAATTATTGAACTGGCAAAGCCGGCCGCTTATATTGTGGCGGAGAAATATTTGGGATTTTCATATGTGCCGATGGCAAATGCGATGAAAAAGAAATATTCATATATCCGGCATATATTTGTAGATAGCGAATCCGGGGATATCAGTGGAATGATTGCGGAAACGTGTGGAGAAAATAGAGCATTTCCGGCTGTGGATGGGTATGAAACGGCGGTTCTTTTGCTGTCCGGCGGGACGACAGGGGTTCCGAAACTGATTCCGCGCACCCATACGGATTATATGTATAATGCCCGTATGTCCGCGAAAAGATGCCGCCTGGATAGCAGCGACGTTTATCTGACGTCTCTTCCGGTAGCCCATAATTTTCCGTTATGCTGCCCGGGGCTTTTAGGTACGCTGGATGTGGGAGGAAAAGTTGTGCTTGCGTCTGCGACCAGCCCGGACGATATTCTTGACGCAATTACAGAGGAAGGCGTTACGATTACCGCATTGGTTCCTGCTATGGTTACTGTGTGCATGGAAATGTTGGAATGGGATGAAGATTATGACATATCCAGCCTGCGAATTTTGCAGGTGGGCGGCGCAATGCTGGAAGATTCCCTTGCAGATAAGATCATTGAAGAATGGCCTTGCAAACTGATGCAGGTATTTGGTACGGCGGAGGGGCTGCTGTCCTTTACCAGTCCGGAAGATGAAGATTCCCTGATCGTAAGATGCCAGGGAACTCCGGTGTCTCCTGCGGATGAAGTGAAGATTGTGGATGAAGAGGATAAGACCGTACCGGAAGGAGTTTTTGGGGAATTATTATCCAGAGGCCCGTATACGATTGATGGTTATTATATGGCGGAGGAAGCGAATAAAAAGAGCTTTACGCCGGACGGATTTTATCGGACGGGCGATAAGGCTATGTGGACGAAAGACGGAAGACTGCGTTTGGGTGGGAGGATCAAAGAGCAGATTAACCGCGCCGGAGAAAAGATCATGCCTTCAGAGATTGAAGCTTACCTTTGCAGGCATCTGGAGATCAAAGAGGCAGCCGTTGTCGGCGTTCCGGATGAAACCCTTGGAAATCGGATATGCGCATTCCTTGTAACCGATGATGAAGCCGGGATCGATTTACAGGAAATCCACAGGTTTCTACGGGAAATAGGCGTTGCGGCGTATAAAATGCCAGATCAGGTAGAACGGGTTGAAACATGGCCGCTGACCAGCGTAGGGAAAATAGATAAGAAAGCATTAGAACGGATGGCTCAGGAAAAGTAGAAGGAGACAGTAGCATGGAATATATAGAGATAAAGGAACAGATCAAACAAAAACTGCCGGTAGCCAGAGATTTTGGAGATTCCGAAAATCTGTTGGAGCTTGGGCTTTCATCCCTGACGATCATGCGTCTGGTAAACCAGTGGAGAAAACAGGGGGTTAAGGTTTCTTTCGGTTCATTGATGGAAAATCCCACCTTTGAAGGCTGGTGGGCGTTAATCCAGAGCAGCATGAAGAAAAAAGCGGGCAAAAAACGGGCGCAAGAATCTAAGATAACGCCGGAAAAGGATATGAAACAGCCGTTTCCTTTAACAGACGTACAGTATGCATATTGGGTTGGCAGGGATGAAGAACAGTATCTTGGAGGGATAGACTGTCACGCATATTTGGAGTTTGATGGGGAAAACATAGAACCGGAGCGTCTGGAAAAAGCATGGAATGTACTGCAGTATCATCATCCTATGCTGCGCGCCTGCTTTTTGGATGATGGAACACAGAAAATCCTGGATAAGCCGTATTGTGAAAAAATAAAGGTTCATGATTTTTCCCGGATGTCATCTGAGGAAGCAGAGGCAATGGCAGTATCTGTCAGAGAACGTTTATCCCATCGGAAGTTAAAGATTGAGGAAGGCGAAGTAGCAGGAATAGAGCTTACGCTTTTTCCTGAAAATAAGGCACGCCTTCATGTGGACATGGCGCTTCTGGTTGCTGATGTACAGAGTCTGCAGATATTATTGAGGGATTTGGCATCTGCTTACCGAGGGGAAAACCTGCCGAAAGAATCAAAAGGGTGGAATTTTGCTTCCTATCTGGAACGGCAGAAACAGGAAGAAGAGGAGGAACGGAAAAACGCAGAAAAATACTGGAAGAATCGTTTAGAGCATTTGCCAAAAGGCCCTGACCTTCCATTGGCAAAACGTCCGCAAGAAGTGGAAAAAACGGTGTTCAACCGCAGGATTGTGAGAATCGAAAAGGAAGAATGGGATCATTTGCAAATGCGGGCAAAAAAATACCAGACAACTCCGGCAATGGTTCTTCTTACTGTATATGCGGTGGTTCTGGAACGATGGAGCAGGAATCATTGTTTCCTTATTAACATTCCGTTTTTTAACCGGAAAACAGAGCAGCAGGGGTTAGAGGAAGTAATAGCAGATTTTACTACTCTGTTATTGCTGGAGATTAACTGCGAAGAAAATCCGACTTTTGCGGAATTGTTGGACAGGATTCAGAAGCAGCTTCATGAGGATATGAAGTATACGGCATATTCCGGCGTGCAAGTCCAGAGAGATCTTGCACAGATGTATGGAGACGCATCGGCAGTGGCGCCGGTTGTTTTTGCCTGCAATCTGGGAACGCCGTTGGTAAATGATACGTTCCGGAAAGAACTGGGGCAGTTTTCCTATATGATTTCCCAAACGCCGCAGGTGTGGAATGACTTCCAGAGTTATGAAGATGAAAATGGCGTACAGCTTACATGGGACAGCGTGGATAAGTTATTCCCGGAGAATATGATCCCGGATATGCTGGAGTGTTTTGAGAATCTTCTGCATGAATTGGGAAAGAAGGACTGGAATCAGCGATTTGATGTGCTTCCTGAAAAAAGAAAAAGAGAAATTGAAGATACAGCGCGTACAGGAGTGCCGGAGCGTGTGGAATGCCTGCATTGGGCTGTTATGAACCATGCGGAAGTTTGCCCGGAAGATATTGCGCTTATTGATGCGGGAAGCGGAAGATCGGTTTCCTATGGGGAATTAAAAGCACGGGCGACAGCAGTGGCGGCAGGGATTTCAGAAAAGGATATTAAGGGAGTCCCGGTTGCACTTACCCTGCCGCGCGGGATAGAACAGATCGAGGCGGCACTAGGAATTTTGCTTTCCGGAAATTCATACCTTCCGGTCAGCTTAAGCCAGCCTAAAGATCGGAGAGCGTTAATCCATGAGAAGACGGGAGTCCGCTATGTGGTCACGAATCGGGAATTATCCGAAAAACTGGACTGGCCGGAAGGTACGGAAATCCTTGTGATGGAAGGTATGGAAGAGGGACAGGAAAATGTGAGACTGCCAGAGGTGTCGCCGAAGGACAGCGCCTATATCATCATGACGTCAGGCTCTACAGGTGTTCCGAAGGGTGTAGAGATTGCGCATGAAAGCGCATGGAATACGGTTCAGGATATTAATGAAAAGTACCATGTGACAAGTGCAGATCGGGCGCTGGCTGTATCAGCTATGGATTTTGACCTGTCGGTATATGATGTTTTTGGAATTTTAGGCGCAGGAGGAACATTGGTATTGCTTCCAGAGCAGGAGAGAAGGAATGCGGATTACTGGCTGGAACAAGTGTTGAAATATCAGATTACCGTTTGGAATTCAGTGCCGGTGCTTCTGGATATGCTTTTGATACGGGCGGAATCCATGAAACAGAAACTGCCGATCAGGGCGGTTATGCTTTCCGGAGATTGGATTGGGATGGATCTCCCGCAGAGGGTTGCGGCATGGACAGAGGATTGCCAGTTTGTCGCTATGGGAGGAGCTACAGAGGCAAGTATCTGGTCCAATTATCAGAATGTTACCCTGCCGATGCCGAAAAACTGGAAATCTATTCCTTATGGAAAGCCACTCAGATATCAGGCATATCGTGTTGTGGATGAGTATGGAAGGGATTGCCCTTACTGGGCAGAAGGCGAACTCTGGATTGGCGGTTTTGGTGTAGCAAAAGGATATAGGGGAGATTCTGCGCTTACGGGGCAGAAATTTATCACAGATCAGTATGGAAGATGGTATCGGACCGGCGATCTCGGAAGAATCTGGGATGATGAGACAATTGAATTTTTGGGAAGAAAAGACCATCAGGTAAAGATTCGCGGACACAGGATTGAATTGGGAGAAATTGAACATGTGATTCAGGAGTTTCCGGGTGTGGCTCATGCAGTTGTTGATACAGTTAGTGATGGTCATGGCAATAAAACGCTGGCTGCTTATATCGGAGCGCCGATACAGGAAGATTCTAAAGTTACAACGTATTTGTACGGCACAGATATCTTTGGCGGGGGCTGGAAAGAACTGAAGGATGATGTCAGCAATTGGCAGATGCAGCAGGAACGGAAGACAGCATACAAAAATTTCCTTGCCTATGCAGACCAGAGATGTGTACAGCTTATGCTGGAGACACTCATAGAGTTAGGCATTTTTGTATCAGAGAAGGAAGTTCTTTCGCAGAAGGAAATTTTTGAAAAAGGGAGCATTACGGAAACACAGAAGAATACTGTGGCAAGATGGTTGGAAATTTTAAAGAAGGAAGGAATCCTGAGAGAAGAGGACGGCAGACTATCGCGTACCGGGAAGGAAGTGGCTGTACCGGAAAAAGCTGGAGATACGGAAACGTATTTTAATAAACTGAAGCCGCATCTGAAGCATATGGTTACTGGGAATGAAGTTCCGCTGGACGTATTCTACCAGAAAGAGCCGGCTTTGGCTCCGAATATGCTGCTTCGGAGGATTCCGGGCTGCGAGGAAACAGTGGAAAGACTGGTGCAGGGATTAAGGCTTCTGGCAGAAGAACGCAGAAAAGAGCCACTCCAGATTATAGAAATTGGTACAAGGGACACTGCAATTACAAGACAGTTTTTGAATGCACTGGAAGATGTAAGCGTGGCTTATACTTATGCGGATTCTTCAAAATATTTTCTGCAGGAAGCAGAGAAAGAACTTGCGGGATATGAGAGAGTCGAGTTTGAGATGCTGAATCTGGAAGAAGGCATGGATAAGCAGCAGATGTCCTTGCATAGTTATGACGTTGTGATATCGGTAAATGCTTTACATAGAAATATTGATGCTGCGGATGCGGTAAAGAAAGTAGCGGAATTACTGAAGCCAAACGGAATATTGCTGATGACTGACCTTGTGGTAAGGACATACCTTCAGGAACTTACAGCGGCTTTTTTGGAAAATGGTTTTGCGGATATTCGGGACAAGAGAAAAGAAGCAGGGCTGGTTACCCCGGATTGCCTGCTGTGGAGAGAATGTTTATCAGAGGCAGGATTGGGCGAAGACTGTGCTGTGACAGAGAGATATGGAAGATGTATATGCTGCAGCAGACAGCAGGCGTCTGTCCTGTCCTATCATAATGGAGCACTAAGGGAATATCTGTCAGAAAAACTGCCGGAGTATATGCTTCCACAGAATTATCATTTCATGGAGCAGCTCCCAACATTGTCCAATGGGAAGATTAACAGGAAGCAATTGCGGGAAGATTTTAAAGAAGAAACTGCGGTTATCCGATTTTCAAAGGCAACGACAGAAACAGAAGAAAAGCTTTTAGATATCTGGAAACAATTATTTGGATATGAAAATATCGGAATTGAAGATAATTATTTTAGCCTTGGGGGAGACTCGCTGATTGCCACAAGGTTGATCTCGGAAGTACAGAAAACCTTCGGCTGCAAAATAACGATCAGCACGATTTTTGAAAATCTGACCGTAAAATCTCTGGCAAAAGCTATTGAACAGTCCGAACAGAAAGAAGAAGATACACTGCAGATCAAACCGAATCTGGAGGAAGCATATCATCCGTTCCCATTAACCGATGTGCAGTATGCTTACTGGCTTGGCAGAAGCGGATTGTATGAATTGGGGAATGTTGCAACGCACTGTTATTTTGAACTGGATGCAGACGGCCTTGATACTGAGTGCGCAGAGACGGCATGGAATCTGTTGATACAGAGGCATGGGATGATGCGTGTTATTATCCAGCCGGATGGTATGCAGCGCATACTGGAGAATACTCCCCAGTATCATATTGACGTGACGGATATCCGACAATTGGAAGTGACAGAAAAAGAAAAGGCATTGGATGAAAAACGGGCAGAGATGTCTCATCAGGTAATTCAGACAGATGAATGGCCTCTGTTTGATGTGCGAATCACTAAAATAGAGGACCAGAAGCATAGAATCCATATCAGTTTTGACAATATTATCTTTGATGGCTGGAGTATGTTCCATCTCTTAAATGAGTGGGCAGAAGTATATCGAAATGGAAAAGCGGAAATGCCGATTACTTTGTCTTTCCGGGATTACGTGCTGGGACTGGAGCAGATAAAGTCTACCTCTGCTTATGAGAAAGATAAAAAATATTGGGAAGACCGGGTGGAGACTTTTGCGGACGCACCGGATCTGCCGCTTGCAAAGAACGAAAGCCAGATTACAGAGCAGCGTTTCTGTCGCCGGAGCGCAAAACTGTCACAGAAAGAATGGCAGTCTGTAAAAGACGCGGCGGGAAGACTGGAGGTAACGCCTTCTGTTCTTTTGATGAGTGCTTATGCGGAGACTCTCCGCTTGTGGAGCAGTAATAAGGATTTTACACTTAATCTGACGCAGTTTGACCGGAAACAATTGCATCCGGAAGTGAACAATCTGGTTGGAGATTTTACAACACTGACATTGCTGGAGATAAAGAATGCAGGGAATAATTTTGCGGAAAGGACAAAGGCAATTCAGAAGCAGCTTACAGAAGATCTGGAGCATACAGCTTATGGCGCGGTTGAACTGGAGCGCGAATTAAAGAAAAAGACTGGAAATATGCGGGGCGCTATTATGCCGGTAGTGTTTACCAGTGGCCTTGGCGTGGAGCAGTGGAATGAAGGAAAGTGGCTTGGAAAACTGAACTATAACATTTCACAGACGCCGCAGGTGTGGCTGGATCATCAGGTGGTTGAAATGGATGGCTGTTTATGCCTGTTTTGGGATTCCGTGGACGAATTATTTTATCCGGGAATGCTGGATGAGATGTTCCGGGCATATACCGGCCTGCTTCATACGCTAGCAGTTCATCCGGAGATCATGCAGGAAAAAACGGCAAGTCTGGTAACAGCGGAAATTTCAGAAAAACGGCGTCAGGCGAATGAAACGGCAGCTGAATTTGAAGAGAAAACGTTGGATGGATTATTCTTGGAGGCGGCAGACAAATTTCCGGATAAGGAGGCGCTGGTAACGTGCAGCAGGCGGATGACTTATCGGGAGATAAAAGAAGAGGCGTTTTACATTTCCGGGCAGTTGAAGAGCATGGGAATAAAAAAAGAAGAGACGGTAGCTGTATTTATGGAAAAAGGGTGGGAGCAGGTAGTTGCTGTTTATGGAATCCTGTTTGCCGGAGCCGCATATCTTCCGATAGATATCCATAATCCGAGAGAACGAGTTGAAAAGATTCTCCGTGACAGTGGAACAAGAATCATTCTTGTGCAGAATCAGGCGTATGATCAGGATACCGAATGGCTGCACGAGTGGGATTGTATTTCTGTGTCTGGATTAAAAACCGATTCTGAATACAAAGCACAGGAGAATAAGGCGGGAGACCTTGCGTATGTAATCTATACGTCGGGAACAACCGGGATGCCGAAAGGAGTAATGATTACTCACCATAATGCAGTGAATACAATACTGGATATCAATGCACGCTATCAGATTACAGAACAGGATACGGCGTTTGGAATCTCCAATCTTCATTTTGACCTGTCTGTTTATGATGTTTTTGGCGTTTTAGGCGCAGGTGGGAAATTGGTTCTTCCGGATCCGGAATATGGAAAAGATCCAGCGCATTGGATTCACTGGTTGAATCATGAGAATATTACCGTATGGAACAGCGTGCCAGCTTTTGTAGAAATGCTGGCAGAATATGAGGAATATCAAAGGCAGGTAACTTCACAATCGCTGCGGTTGATAATGATGAGTGGCGACTGGGTTCCTGTTTCACTTCCGGGGAGAATTCGTAATCTGTTCCAGAATGTTGAGATTGTTGCTCTTGGAGGAGCAACAGAAGGCAGTATCTGGTCTAATCATTTCGAGATTCCAGAGGTTGTGCCGGAAGATTGGAAGAGTATTCCGTATGGAAAACCACTTGCAAACCAGAAGTATTATATTCTGGATCAGAATATGGAAGATTGTCCGGACTGGGTACCAGGGACGCTTTATATTGCCGGAGACGGTGTTGCACAGGGATATTTAAACGATAAAGAAAAAACAGAGGAAAAATTTGTTGTTTTAGATAGAAATGGAGAACGACTGTATTGTACCGGGGATATGGGACGGTACTGGAATGACGGTAATATTGAATTCCTTGGAAGACTGGATAATCAGGTGAAAATCAATGGGTACAGGGTAGAGTTGGGCGAAATTGAAGCTGCTGTATCCGATATTTTCCCAGAAAATAGGTCTGTGGTAATTCCTATTAAAAGGAACAATGGAATTGTAATAATTGGAATAGTAGAAGGAAAACTTTATTACGATGAAAAAATAATTAAGAAAAAATTAGAATCGACAATTCCTAAATATGAGATACCAAAGCGGATTTTTAATATAAATGAGTTTCCACTTACAGATAATGGCAAGATAAATAGAAAAAAATTGGCAGAAGAGTATCAATACGAGGAAGAAAATAATAAGGAAAAAACAGAAATAACAACTCCTTTGGAAAGGGGACTTTTAGACGAGTATGAAAATATCCTGAGGATTCGCGTAAGTGTTGATAAAGAATTTTTCTCTATTGGAGGAGATTCATTAAATGCATTGAAACTAATAAGGAAGATAAATGAAAAATATAATATTGTAATAACGATAAAAGATTTGTATGAAAATGCGAGTGTAAGAAAATTGGCAAAGAGAATTATAGAAAAGACGGAGGACTATAATGAAGGAATATTATAAAAGATAATTGCAAAATAATTTGGAAATCGGAAGGGTAGATAAAATTTATTGTGTTTGAAAATTATTAAGGCAGGGTGAAAAGATGGAACTAAAAAGTATTATTGAAGAATGCGCTAAAAGAAAAATACAATTATGGATTGAAAATGGGAAATTGCATTTTAGAAGTCCAGTCGGCGTTTTCGATGAAAAACTAAAACAAAATATAAAAGTAAATAAAGACGCAATTATAGAATACTTAAACAGAAAAGAGAGAAAAAAAATTCAATCTAGCGAAGATCAAAAATACAAGCCATTTCCGCTTACAGATATTCAGACAGCATATCTGCTTGGAAGAAATCAGGGGTATCTTTATGGTGGAATAGGTTGTAAAGTTTATGCTGAGTTTTTAACTGAATTTACAGATGAGATTATTTTTCGAGATGCTGTAAAAAAACTTATTGAAAGACATGAAATGCTAAGAGTTCAATTTTCGAAAGAAGGCGAGCAAAGATTTTTACCATACATATTTAATGCACCTGTCCAAATTTACGATATAAGAGGCTGGGAGAAAGAAAAAATAAAACATAAAATACTTGCCAAGAGGGAAGAAATGCAATTTAAACAATATGATCCAGAGAAGGATATTTTGTTTGATTTATGTCTGTTCATCCATGACAATGCGAGCATTTTATGCTTGTCATTGGATATGTTAATTGGAGATTTTGTTAGTATAGATTTGATTATTAGTGATTTGGAGAAATTGTACAATAATCAAAAAATGGAAAAGCTAACACTGAATTTCAGAGATTATATAATATATAATCAGAATCAGAAAGAGGATATAAATTTTTTAATCAAATATTATGAGGATGAAAAATATTGGCTGAATAAGGTTGATGTTTTTCCTGGAAAACCGGAGCTGTATACAAGAGAGGAACCGGAGATTATAAGGAAAGGAACTTTCATATGTAAAGAATATACAGTTGATCCTAAAAAGTGGCAATATTTGGTGAGTAAATGTGAGAAATTAAATTTTACTCCGACAGCATTGCTTTTGTATTTGTATTGTGCAACATTAAACAATTGGTCAAGAAATAGTCAATTTACAGTTAATATTACAACCCTACAACGACCAAGTATTCATGAGGATATTCAGAGAATAGTAGGGGATTTTACAACAACATCGTTATTTGAATTCGATGGAACGTTTGAGGGAAAAGTAAACGCACAAGTAGAGAAGGTACAAAGCAATTTATTTGAAAATTTAGCACATGATAGCTTTACTGGAATAGCAGTTTTGCGGGAACTAAAAAGAAAAGGAAAAGAAAATCTTTTCCCGTATGTTTTTACAAGTACAATAGGGGGCGAAAGTGAAGACAGCACATTAAGTAAGAGACAATTATTATATAAAATAAGTGAAACGCCTCAGGTTATTATAGATTGCCAAATCAGTAAACAAATAAATGGAATATTGATTAATTGGGATATAAGAGATGGGGTATTTCCAAAAGGATTAATTGATGAAATGTTTGCATCATTCATCCAGCTAATTAATAAAAGCATAAGCGACGAGGATTTTTTTGAAAAAAATTTAGAAGTAGGGATAAGCGATAGAACAAAAGAAATACGGGCAAGAGTTAATGATACCAATACCCCTTTTGATGAGAAATCTTTAGTTGATGGTTTTTTTACGAGATGTAGGAATACACCTTATAATACTGCGCTTATTTATCAGAAAGAGAAATATTCATATAGCGATCTTCTAAAATATGTAAGTGCAATTCAACAGCGATTAATAGAAAAAAATGTAGAGGAAGAGGATAAAATAGGCATTTTGCTTGAAAAAGGTGTATGGCAAGTTGCGTCAGTGGTTGCGGTAATGTCAGTTGGAGCAGTATATGTGCCAATTGATATTACGCAACCAGCTGAACGGATACAACAAATAATGATTCAAGCTAATATAAAATTGAATATATGTGATGAACAAACATGCTGGAAAGATGAAAAAAGTATATTGCTAAATGCGGAAATGCTTAACAACGTATGGGATATAAAATATAAGTATATTGATCCACAGTCAACGGCATACTGTATTTTTACATCTGGAAGTACAGGAATTCCAAAAGGAGTAGAGATGAGTCATGCCGCAGCGATGAATACAATTATGGATATGTGCAAGAAATTTAATATTTCAGAGAAAGATAGAATATTCGGAATTTCAAATTTATACTTTGATTTATCTGTATTTGATATTTTTGCGACATTTTTTGTTGGGGCAACATTGATTTTACCATCAGAAACAGAAAAGGAAAAAGTTTCCTTTTGGTTTAAACTATGTCAGGAACATGGTGTAACAGTGCTTAATTTGGTTCCGGCGCAAATGGAAATGTATATGGCTTATTTACAGACTACCGAGTACAAGCTGGATACATTGCGCTTAATTTTGCTATCAGGGGATTGGATTCCAGTTAAATTAGTTGAAAAAATTCATCAAAAAATGCCAAATGTTCAATGTATTAGTTTGGGCGGAGCTACGGAAGGGGGCATTTGGTCCATATATTATCCAACGGATAGAGTAAAAAGTACGGATAAAAATATACCTTATGGAATTCCTTTATCTAATCAAAGATTTTATATTTTGAATGAAAAGAATTTGCCTTGCCTTGATTATGTTATAGGAGAGATTTGTATAGCTGGAAAGAGTCTTGCGAAAGGATATATGAATGATGTAACTCTCTCAGATCAAAAATTTCAATTTATTACTGAAATTGAGGAAAGAGTATATAAAACGGGTGATTTGGGTTTATATAGGGAAGATGGGGTAATTGAATTTGTAGGAAGAAAAGATACACAAGTAAAAATTAATGGATACAGAGTGGAGTTAGGCGAAATAGAAAATGCATTAAAGAGATACCCGGGAATAGAAAATGCAGTAGTTGTAAAAAGTAATGAGGGTAGTTTAACTGCTTACATTCTAGGAAATAAAGGCAAGCAAGAAAAAAAGGTAATAGAGAAAAAAATAATTGATGAGGAGAAAGAATTTAAATTTCAATTTACAAGAAAGGAATTTCAAGAATGGATTGAAAAAGCAGATAAAACAGCCTTGATGTATATCTTACGCTTTTTGGTAAATGAAAAAGTATTTGAGGATGTTGAAAAGCGATACTCCTTCGAACAAATTAAAGGTATTTTAAATGTAATACCGAAATATGAGCAGCTACTTATGCGATGGTTGATGGCTTTAAAAGAAAACAAATATCTTCATTTGGATAAAGAAGGATTTTATATTGAAGAGATATATAGTACTAATATTGCAGAAAAAGCAGAGGAAGAGTGGAAATTAGTAGATAAGAAGATTCAATATAGTGACGTATTGATGGAGTATATACATGAGTCCTCCATGCATCTCAAAGAGTTAATTACAGGAGTAATGCATCCGAATGAGTTGTTGTTCCCTCAAGGAAATTTTGATATAGCATATGCTGCATATAAAGATAATATTGTTAATAGATCTATTAACAGAATACTTCACAACGAAGTATTAGAGATTATAAAACAGCAAAAGAAAAAGAAAATAAGAATTTTGGAGGTTGGAGCTGGAGTTGGAGGTAGTAGCATAGAATTATTAAGTAAAATACAGTCATGTAATGTAGAATATTATTTTACAGATATATCTAATTTCTTTTTCAATAAGGCAAAAGTGATTTTTTCACAATATAATGATTGGATTCGATACAAAATCTATGATATTAATAAATCGAATTGGGAACAAGGATTTGAAAATGAGAAATTTGATATTATATTATGTGGAAATGTTTTGCATAATGCTGTTGATATTAAAAAAAGTCTCAATAATCTAAAAGAAATGCTTCATAATGAAGGTAGTTTATTTATTATAGAAGAAGTAAGAAAAAGATATGCACTGATGACATCTGTGGAGTTTGAGTTCGCAGAAGCGGCTGTTAAATATGAGGATGGGCGTAAAATAAGTGAAAGTATATTTATAAATTTTGATGAGTGGCAACGCATTATCAAAACTATGGAGGGTAATATTTTTATGTCATATCCTGAAAAAAACGACATTTTATATCCTGCTGGACAAGTATTGATGGGAATTCAATTTTCGTCGGAAAGTGAATTAAATATAAGAGAAATAAAAGAATATTTAAAAGGGAAAATTCCTACATATATGATTCCGAATAGAATAGTTCAGTTAAGAGAGTTGCCAATGACTAATAATGGCAAAATTGATAGGAAAAAATTGTATTTACAAAAAAACAATTCTAATCAAACAGAGAAAAAAGAAGAATGCATTGATGACTTGGAAAAGCGAATTGAGAGAATATGGTGTGAAGTTATCGGTTGTCAGAACATAGGACGAAATGATGATTTCTATTCGATAGGTGGTGATTCATTACTCATTGCACAAGCGATTAGTAAAATGATTCAAAACTTACCGGAAGCAAAAAACTGGAAATGGGATGCTTTAATGATGGAGATGATGAAAAATGCAACTATAAGAGGAATTGCCGAAAAATTACAAAATAATTTTGTGACAAAAAGTGAAAAAAAGGAGAATGTCCCAGAAATTTCTCCATTTATTACGTTCAAAGATGCGGAGGGAGATTGTAAAAAGGCAAGAGTACTTTTTCATGCTGGAACAGGAACATTAAGTTCCTATAAAGAACTTCTTCCATATTTAGCAAATATCAGTGCTCCTTGTGATCTGCTATGTGGCTTCAATTTTGGGAGTTTTGATAAATATTTGGAGAGAGATACGGATAGTTTGATCATCGAAACTGCGAAAGTATATGCAGACATTTTAGAAGAGCATCCAGCAGAAGAGTATATTTTAATTGGTTATTGTGTTGGCGGATGGTTGGCTTTGGAAACGGCAAGAATTCTGGTTGAGAAAGGGAAAAATGTAAGCAGAGTAATTACAATCAGCTCAAGTCTGTGCGGTCATAATTATGATAATGAACTGCTTCTTGAAAGGGCATTTGGACTGTCTATAGGAGCGGATATAGAAAAAGCCGGATATTTGGGGAGTAATGATTTGCTACAAAAAGCACTAGAGACATACAAAGAGGAAAATGGGGATAAAGGTATATCGATAGGAGATCTATGTGCATTACATGGAGAATATGAAATTTTGGGCATGAGTTTTAGAAAATTAAATAAATTATCACAAGAAGAAAGGCTAAAAAAAATATATGAGAATGTTTCTGGTGATGAGAAAATTGATGCGGATAATGTAAGTATGTTTAAAATGTTGTTTCTTCTGTTTCGACACAGTTTCAAAGGAATCATGCACTATGAACCTTCGGTATATGTAGGAGATGTACAAGCAATGTTTGTGGAAGATGATACGAAGCATTTTTTCCCTGTTAGAAATATTACCAATAAAAGTTTGTGGGAAAACATTGTGTTAGGACAATTAACTGTAGATTATATTCCAGGGGAACATATTAGCTGTCTTAAAGAACCATATGTGCGTGAAGTGGCCAAGTTAATAAAATAAACAAAAAAGAGAATAAAGTAAATACAACTATAGATGTTTACTTTATTCTCTTTGATTAAGATTATGAATTATATTAAACAAAGTAGATAGGATGAAATTAAATATGGAAAATAAATTTTATCGGGTTATAGTTTGTGGGACAAACTTTGGAAGAATATATATAGAAGGTATCACAAGAAAAACTACAAAATGTAAGTTGGTTGGGATATTATCAAAAGGGAGTCAACAATCTAGAAAGTGTGCAGAAAGTAATGGCGTTCCATTATATACAAATGTTTCACAAATAAGTAGCAGTGAAGTAGATATTGTATGTGTGGCTGTAAAATCATCTATTACTGGTGGAAAAGGAACGGAAATTGCTAAAGAGTGTTTAAAAAAAGGAATAAACGTGATTCAAGAGCAACCAGTTCATTTTACAGATGCGAAGGAATTGTATGCAATAGCAATAGCGAATAAATGCCATTATTATATTAATAATTTTTATTCAAAGCTACCGTCTGGTATGGCAGCTATTAGATATGCAAATAAAATTCTTCATTTAGCGGATCCGATTTTAGTAGAAGCAGAATGTAGTATACAAGTATTGTATCCTCTTTTGGACATTATAGGGAAAATGTTGGGAGGGATTACACCATGTAAAGTATATAAGACAGGAGAAAAAAATGGAATATTAACAATACTGGAAGGGAGCATAAACGAAATTCCGTTGATATTGAAAGTTGAAAATAGAATGGTTTCGCAAGACTCAGACAATTATGCATTATTATTTCATAGAATCGTAGTTTTTACAAAAAGCGGTCAATTAGTTATGGATAATTCCATAGGAGCTGTACTGTGGGAACCGCGATATTTTATCCCTAAGAAAGATAATATACTAGAGCTGTTTGGAGACAATGAGTATTCAAAACAAAAAGTAAGTGAAGTGTTAAACGAAGAATGCCTTCAATACACATATCAAGACATATATGAGAATATATGGCCGGAGGGAATAGCCAATGCCTTTGATGAATTTATTACTATAATTAAAGAAAAATGTGATCGACAGTTTATACAATACCAATTGAATTTATGTAAGTTATGGAATGATATTGGCACATGTATAGGACCTACACATGATATTTATCCCGATAAATTTCCGCCAATTTGTATTAAGGGGCTTTAAATTAAGGATTATTTATGTAGAACATATAATGATAATAGTAGGAGAAACAATAAAAGCCATATGAGAAAAAACAAGTATACTGTATATGAATTACAAGATGAAATAAAAAAAATATGGAGCGAAGAACTGGGAAAGGATTTGAAAATAAATGAAAATTATTTTCTGATAGGAGGAAATAGTTTAAATGCAATTCGGATAGTTGGGGAAATAAAAAAATTATTTGATAATTCCATAGATATACCATTTTCATATATTTTTTCTTATCCTACAGTAGAAAAACTAAGTAATGCCATATATGAAATTTTAAATGGTTGCTTAAAAGCAGGGTTGACATCAAAAGAATTAGAGATGGAAGTAAAATTGGATATAGATTTAAAAGGAAAGAGTGTGCCAATAAAAAAAGAAGTATGTCTATTGACGGGAGCAACAGGAAATTTAGGAAACTATCTGTTGAAAGAAATATTAAGGCAAACTAATATGGAAATATATTGCTTGATAAGGGCGAAATCAATGGAAGCTGCACAGGACAGATTAGAAGGAGTATTAAATAAAATTAATATGTCACTTTATGAAGAAGCAAGAGTTCATATCGTTTTAGGCGATTTGGGAGAACCTAATCTGGGAATGGACATGGATGTTTATGAGAAATTAGCTGAAAAAGTTGATTGTATTTATCATAATGGAGCAAAGGTACATTTTTTGAGCGATTACTATGAATTAAAGAATATAAATGTAAATGGAACAAAAGAAATAATACGGTTTGCAGGATATAAGAAAATAAAAGCAATATTTTATATTTCCACAATATCAATTTTTTCAAAATTTAGAACAAACGATAATATAATTATGGAAAATGATGATATTTCTGATCCGGGTATTTTACCTATTGGTTATACACAAAGTAAATGGGTTGCAGAGGGACTGATATGGAAAGCAAAAGAATGTGGAATCCCTGTAATGGTTTACAGATTGGGGCATGTTGTTGGGGATTCGGAAACAGGAGTATGTAATGATGGAGACTTTATTTTTAGAATAATAAAAAGTTGTTTAATTCTAGGAGTATATCCTGATATTAAAGGAAGCATAGCGCCGATTGCGATAGATGATGTCGCGAAAATCGTGGTAGGAATATCCCAAATAGAAGATCAATATGGCAAGACATATCATGTTATAAATACGAAAGAGATTAGCTTTCAAGATGCTGTAGATATTGTAGATAGGATAGGGATTTGCTTGCAACCTTTAGAAAAAAACGAATGGATAGAAATTGCGAATAATAGAGATGATTTGCCTATAACGTTATTTCTTGATTTTTTTGATGATAAATATTGGAAACAAGAAAGACAGATAGAATTTTCAACAGAAAACTTACGCTCTGAATTAAAAAAAATGAATCTAGAAATTAAACCCATGACATATGAACTTATATATAAATATTATGCGTATATTAAGAATAAAGAGCAATGGAAAGAAGAAACTATTGAAGAAGGAATAATTGATTAAAGCTTATGCAAAATTTATAGGTACTTTTATAAATTATAATAATCAGAGTCACTTCCTATAATATAAGAAATGACTCTGACTTCATTTGTCATGAGTTTCTAATAAAAATATTTATTGTGAAAAATGTTAGAACCCGTCAGTTGGAAGTATTTCTCTCTAAATTTTTGCGGCGCTTAAATTCTAATGGCGAAGCGTTGAACTGCTTCTTAAATGCCGAAGAAAACTTGCTTTGATTCAAATAACCAACTTGTTCTGCAATTTCCGATACAGATAAGTTTGTAGTAGTGAGTAATTCAGCAGCTCGTTGCATACGAATTTCACGTAAATAAATTGATATATTTTGACCATAAACTCCGCGAAAGTAGTTCTTCAGGCTGGTTTCACTGACGGAAAACTGTGCAGCCAGTTCCCACGCAGGATGGTGTTGGCGCAGATCAGAAGTGATGATTTTTTCCACACGTTTTGCAATGTCTACCTGTGTTTCTGTGAAGAATGTGCAGGATTGGGAAGGTGGTATTTCTTTCAGATTTTGAAGCAGTGAAAACAGGGCAAGGGTATAGATTTTCATTTGTGGGATTGCCAGCGGAACAGAAATATCCAGTAATGACCACAGCTTTTTTAAGACTTCTTCTATCTCAGTCGTAACCGACGCAATATAAGTACCCCCATCCGGGCAGTAAAGATCTCTGAGTCTGTGGAAATCAATATCAAATTCAGCCTCTACCCAGGAGCTTTGAGCATTTACGGTATCCATATCCACAAAAAACTCAATTCCTTCATAGATTCGGCGGGGATAAACGTATTGCTGTCTGGCGAATCGTTCGGTTAAGGATATCTCCCCATCTTTCACATACACAAAGTTCCCGTTATTCAGGATGAGTTCGCATCGCCCTGTTACACAGTAATTTAAGAGTAATGGTCCTGTTTCCATGGAGCCATTATCGTGAAAGTCTGGGGCTGTCCAGGCAGGAGAGTTCACAAAAATATAAGCCAATGTAACTCCTGGGAACAGAGGGAAAAAAGTCATGGAACCTTTCCCGTCTCTCTCCTTTAGAATGAGTTCTGCGCTAAATTCGCCTCGTTTTATAGATATACCTGGAATTTCAATGCTTTTCTTGATAATTTCATCTATCTTCATTTTCTAACTCCTGTCATTTGGTCTGTTAACCGCTCTGTTTGAGCCTTGCACTTCTATTATAAGATCACAGTCAAAGTCAGTCAACAGAAAAACTCGGTGCTGTTTGGAGCTAAAAAGATGATTGGTTGTAGAGAATCAGCCGGTACTATGCTATTCTATAAAAAAAGGTTAGAAGATGCTAACTGGAAAATGAATGTGGAGGTATTCATCATGAATAACAAGTTACAAGCAAAAGACCTCATTAACCTTGGTCTGTTCACGGTTCTTTACTTTGTCATTGGCTGCTGTGTCGCCATTCCGATTGGGTTTGTCCCGATCTTTCTTCCTGTTCTCGGAAGCCTGTGGTCGCTGATTACCGGTATCCCTTTTATGCTGTTCCTCACAAGGGTTAAGAAATTTGGCATGGTTACAATCATGGGTGTTTTGAGCGGTCTGCTGATGGGACTTACCGGCATGGGGTTTTGGGGTGTTCCTATGGGACTGATTTTCGGCCTGCTTGGGGATCTCATTTTGAAATCCGGCGACTATAAAAGCGCAAAGAAAAGCATCCTTGGTTATGCTGTATTTAGCCTGTGGATGGTAGGTACATATATTCCGATGTATTTTATGGTCGAGGACTCCTGGGCAAGCTTTGCCGCCAGCTTCGGGGAAAAATATGCCGATCGGGTAATGGCGGTTATGCCGATGTGGAGCATTATCCTTGTGGTTGCCGGGATTTTTGTCTTTGCCATTTTGGGCGGACTGCTTGGAAAAACGCTTCTGAAAAAACATTTTGCGAAAGCGGGCATCGCATAATGGAGGGGGTATCCTTTTCCGCCACAACGGACAAAAGGAAAGGAATCCGGCTCGACCCGCGTACGAAGTTGATTTTGCTGTTGACGGTTACTACATTGATGTTCAGCACCAGCAACGAAGGGATTATGAATTTTGTAAAACCTGTGTTAAGCCTAATCCCATTTGTGCTGATCCTGTCGGAACGCCGTTTCAAAACGGCAGGCAAGTACCTGCTTTTATATCTCGCCTGCTTTGCACTGGAACGCATAGCGCTGACGACATTAAGCGATCTGCTGTCCTTTGTGGTTTTGGCGATGACATCCATTATGACGCGGTTTGCCCCTGGTATTATGACGGGGGCCTGGCTGCTTTCCTCCACCTCAGTCAGTGAGTTTATCGGTTCGATGGAACGTATGCACCTGACAGAGAAAATCGTCATCCCTTTGTCTGTTATTTTTCGCTTTTTCCCTACGATCAGCGAAGAATACCAGGCAATCAGTGATGCAATGAAAATGAGGGGTATCCGGTTTGGAGGGAAAAATCCATTTTTGATGGTGGAATACCGTCTTGTACCGCTGATGGTGTCTGTTGTGAAAATTGGAGATGAACTTTCCGCCGCTGCACTGACGCGGGGGCTTGGCGCTCCGGTCAAACGGACTAACGTATGTCAGATTGGTTTTCATGTTCAGGACATGATTGCGATCCTGCTCTGTGCTATATGTTTCGCTCTGTTTTTGCTGGGACAGTATTTTTCTTTTTAAGGGGGTGAGCTTATGATAAAGATTGACCATATTTCATTTTCTTATGGAGAAGAGAATGAAAATACCGGCGGTGTTCGGGATATTGATCTAAATATAGAGGATGGTCAGTTTGTTGTCCTTTGCGGTGAAAGTGGGTGTGGAAAAACTACGGTCACCCGCCTGATTAATGGACTGATCCCACATTATTATGAGGGAAAGATGACGGGAGAAGTATGGGTAAATGGAGCCAAGGTTTCCGAACAGCCCCTTTACGATACAGCTGCAGTTGTGGGCAGCGTGTTTCAAAATCCCCGGTCCCAGTTTTTCAATGTGGATACCACCAGTGAAATTACATTTGGCTGCGAAAATCTTGGACAGCCAGAAAAAGACATCCGGGAACGGTTGGCAAAAACGGTTCGGGACTTCCGGCTGGAGAAGCTGATGGATCGTAATATCTTCCACTTATCTGGCGGGGAGAAACAAAAGATTGCCTGTGCCGGGGTATCCATTATGGAACCGGATGTTCTCGTTATGGACGAACCCTCATCTAACCTGGATGCGGCTTCCATCCTTGATTTGAGAAAGATTCTTGCGTTTTGGAAATCGCAGGGGAAAACAATCATTGTATCGGAACATCGACTTTATTATCTTCGCGGTCTAGCGGATCGGTTTATCTATCTGGCAGACGGGCAGGTGAGTCATGATTATTCTGCGGCAGAATTTGAGCAGCTCACGGAGCAGCAGCGTTCCGATATGGGACTGCGCACGTTTGCTTTGGAGCGTCTCCTGCCTCCGGTTTTACCGCAGCAGGAAAAGACCGCCCTTGCGCTTCGTAATTTCCACTTTGCCTATAAAAACGAACCGGAAACCTTACATATCATGGATTGTGAAATCCCTACGAACCGGATCGTTGGAATTATCGGGAATAACGGCGCCGGGAAATCCACTTTTTCACGCTGTTTCTGTGGCTTGGAGAAGCGCTGTGGGGAGATTGTCTGGAACGGAAAGAAATACCGTCCGAAAGACCGGCTGAATACCTGCTATATGGTCATGCAGGAGGTAAATCATCAGCTTTTCACCGAGTCGGTCCTTGATGAAGTGCTGATCAGTATGGAGGAAGCAAACCAGAAGCGGGCAGAAGAAATCCTAAGTCGGTTAGATTTACTGGATTTTAAGGACAGGCATCCCATGTCCCTGTCCGGTGGCCAGAAACAAAGGGTTGCGATTGCTTCGGTAATCGCTTCAAAACGCTCGATCCTGTTTTTTGATGAACCGACCAGCGGCCTTGATTACAGGCATATGAAAGAGGTTGCAAATGTATTACGGCAGGTCAGGGATGCCGGAATCACTGTGTATGTCATTACCCATGACCTGGAACTGATTTTAGATTGCTGTACGGACATCATTCATTTTGAGGATGGTTCGATTATTGACCAGTACGGAATGGATGAAGATGGCCTCAGAAAAATAAGAGAATACTTCATAAAGGGGGTATCTGAAAAATGAAGGAAGAAAAGAAAGCGTCGCCAATAAGTGTTTTATTGGGATGGGGCAAACCGTATCACGGAAAATTCATCGGCAGTGTCGTCCTTGCGGTTTTGGGTGTTGCTTGTCAGATGGTGCCTTATTTCTGTGTGGCGCATATCGTCACAATGATGTTGGACGGGGAGCAGGATTTTTCCCGTTATGTGACAGCTTGCATGGTCGCACTTTGCGGCTACCTGGGGAAAGTGCTGTTTTCCAGTCTGTCAACGACTATTTCCCATACAGCGGCCTATTACACGCTGCGGGATATCCGGGAGAGGCTGACAGGGAAACTGGCCCGCGTTCCGATGGGAACGATCCTGGATACTCCGTCCGGTCAGTATAAAACAACGATTGTTGACCGGGTAGAAGGGATGGAATCCACGTTTGCACATCTCATCCCGGAGATGACCGCAAACATCCTGGTTCCGGTGGTAATTGTCGTGTATCTTTTCATTATGGACTGGCGCATGGCGCTGTTGTCCCTTGTTACGCTGGTAGTCGGTCTTGCCGTAATGTCTGTCGGTATGATGAGTTACCCAAAGAAATGGGAGGGTGCGGTCAAAGCCGGAAAAGATATGGCGAATGCCATTGTGGAATATATCGGCGGGATTGAAGTCGTCAAGGCGTTCAGCCAGTCAGCCGGTTCCTACAAGAAATATTCGGACGCCGTGAATTACAATGCGAATTACTATGTGGAATGGATGCGGGAAAACCAGAAAACCATGAGTGCCTACAATGCGATCCTTCCCTCAGTGCTGATCTGTGTGCTGCCCTGTGGGTTTGCCTTCTGGCTGTCCGACAGCCTGGAATTATCTGCGTTCCTCTCCATTGTGATTTTCTCCCTGGGGCTTGTGGGACCGATCATGTCCGTCTTTACCTTTACGGATGACCTGGCTGTACTGGGAACCAATGTGGAGGAAATCAGCCAGCTATTGAACGCGGAAGAACTGAACCATAAAGATACGCCAGTAAATCTGGCAGATACCAGTATCGGACTCGACCATGTTTCCTTTTCCTATGATGGGGAAACTGAGGTGCTGCATGATGTGAGCCTTTCCATTCAGCCGGGAACCATGACCGCCCTTGTAGGACCGTCCGGTTCCGGAAAATCTACCGTGGCGAAGCTGATCGCTGGGTATTGGGATGTTACGTCCGGTAGTATTACCCTGGGCGGCCATGAACTGAAGGAGATACCGCTGTCTGAAATTGTCGCCCAGATTTCCTATGTATCGCAGGATAATTACCTGTTTAACCGCAGCATCCGGGAAAATATCCGCATGGGCAGGCCGGACGCCACAGATGCGGAGGTGGAGCAGGCAGCAAAACAAAGTGGCTGTAACACCTTTATCCGCAAGTTGGATCAAGGGTATGATACCGTTGTCGGCAGCGCCGGTTCCCATCTTTCCGGCGGTGAGCGACAGAGAATCGCCATTGCCCGCGCCATGCTGAAGGACGCCCCTGTGGTCATTTTGGACGAGGCGACAGCATATATCGATCCAGAGAATGAGGCAGTTGTGCAGAAAGCAATCTCTGCCCTGACAGTGGGTAAAACGCTGATCGTGATTGCCCATCGCCTGTCTACCATTATCGGTGCGGACAATATTGTGGTGGTCAAGGATGGAACTATCCATGCCCGGGGAACGCATGATAAGTTACTGGAAACCTGTCCCCTTTACCGGGATATGTGGCAGGCGCATATCGGCGCAAAGGATCATATGTAAGGGGGTGTTGTCAAATGTATGGAACATTGAAAAAAATTTTTGCGTTTGCTGGCAGCAAAGAGGGACTGCTGAAAAAATCCCTGCTGTTTGCGTTCCTCTCCGGCCTGTTTGCGGCTTTACAGTTTGCCGCCCTCTTTATCGTGGTGGAGGCGTTGGTATCCGATAACCGGGACAGCCGGTTTATCTGGATTTCTTTGGGCATCATGGCTGTTTCCCTGGTTGGAAGGATCATCACGACCTATTTCTCCACGATGGAGCAGACGGAAACCGGCTACTGTATGGTGGCGGAAAAGCGTATCCACATCGGAGACCGGCTGCGTTACATCCCGATGGGATATTTTAACAAGAACAGTATCGGGAACATTACCGCTATCGTTACCACCACGTTAGGGGATGTGGAAAATTCGGCGGCGCGTGTGCTGGTATCTGTGTTGGGCGGATTTTTCAATTCGGTGGCGCTTGTCATCGTTTTGGTGGTTTTTGACTGGCGGATCGGTCTGATTGCCGCAGTCGGCGTCCTGCTTTATCTTGCAGCGGCGGAACTGGCGCTCCGCAAATCTGAGCGCTTAAGCGGAGTGCGGCAGCATACACAGGAAAGCCTTGTGGAATCCGTCCTGGAGTATATCCAGGGGATGGGGATCGTGAAAGCCTTCGGTATGGAGAAGGACAGCACACAGTCCATTGACAGCGCAATCAAGGCAAGCTGCCGGGACAATTTGAAACTGACAAAAGCCAGTGTCCCCTATGATGCCCTGAAACAGGTTGTTGTCCGGGTGTTCAGTGTTTTGCTGCTCCTGGCCTCCATTTACTTCTGGCTGAACGGTTCCCTGTCATTGGCCTATGGCGTGATTTTGGTGATCGCTTCCTTTATGGTGTTCAATGATCTGGAAAACGCCGGAAACATGGCCTCCCTGCTGCAAATGCTGGCGGCTTCTATGGATACGGCAAACTCTATTGACGATACGCCGGTCATGGATGAAAAGGGCGCAGATGTGGTTCCGGCATCCTCGGAAATTATATTTGATAATGTGGACTTTTCCTATGCAGACCGAAAAATTCTGGATCATGTCAGCTTTACGATCCCTGCCGGAACGACCACTGCCATTGTCGGCCCGTCCGGTTCTGGCAAGACGACTATGTGCAACCTGATTGCCCGATTTTGGGATGTAGACGCCGGGAGAATTACGGTTGGCGGCAAAGATGTCCGGGATTTTAAACTGGACAGCCTGATGAAGAATATCGGCATGGTATTTCAGAACGTGTATCTGTTTGCCGATTCGATTGAGAACAACATCAAATTCGGCTGCCCGGATGCCACGCACGAACAGGTGGTAGAGGCGGCGAAAAAGGCTTGCTGCCATGAATTTATTTCCGCCCTGACCGACGGGTATGATACGGTGATCGGGGAAGGCGGAGGAACCCTGTCCGGTGGTGAGAAGCAGCGTATTTCCATTGCCCGCGCCATATTGAAAGACGCCCCGATTATCATTCTGGATGAAGCCACAAGCAGCGTTGACCCGGAAAATGAAGAAGAATTGCAGCGGGCGATTGCGGAATTGACGCACGACAAGACTATTATTATGATCGCCCACCGTCTGAAAACCGTCCGGGGTGCGGATCAGATATTGGTATTGGATGATTCCCATATCGTTCAGCGCGGCACTCATGCAGAACTGATCCAGCAGAAGGGTCTGTATGCGGACTTCGTATCCGAAAGGCAGGAAGCTATCGGCTGGAAACTGGCACAGTAAAGGAGGCGGCAATGAAGATTTATGCGTCGGGCGAGGATTATTTGGAAGCAGTCCTTGTATTGCAAAAGGAAAAAGGCATGGTTCGCTCCGTTGACCTTGCCCGACACATGGGATTCAGTAAACCGAGTATCAGCCATGCAGTAGGTGTGTTAAAGAATGGCGGTTTTCTGACCGTGGATGAAGATGGATATCTCCATCTGACCGAAGACGGGCGGGAGGTTGCTGAGAAAATTTATGAACGGCATCAGTTCTTTACGGAGCAGCTTGTAGCTGTCGGGGTTGATCGGGAAACCGCAGAAAGGGATGCCTGTCGGATAGAACATGCAATCAGCGAAGAGACTTTTCAGAAATTGAAAGCTTCGGTTGAAAAACAGAGCAATGATACAGCATAACTTGAATGAATTATTTAGCACAGAAATTTGCATCTAATCAACAGATATTATCTATATATTGTGATTGAAATGTTGACGCAAACAAAATACAGTGCTATGATAATTGCGTAAATAGTTTTATTTGGGAAATATCCTGAATAAGAAATTTCATTCTGGAGAGGTCCGGGATTTGAAAGTAGATTGTGCGAAAAGTACAGGAGAAGTCTGTTCGGACTTCTGTAATATTGATTCGGGCATCAGCCTGAAAAGACAGAAAAGACATCAAAAAGCAAAGAATTGTTTTTTGGTGTCTTTTTTTATGTTCAGGCTGGCAAAAGGAGGGAAGACAAGAACAACCTTTGATCGAATATATTTATATAATGGATTGGAATGTGGAAAAGTGGAGAACCCAAATACCTTTTACCCGAATTGTATTGTACGGTAAGGAACCTGGAAGAGAGATTTTTCAAAGAAGCGGCCGAAAGAATTACAAGGGATTGTAGGAAATAAAAGATTGGAGGAAACAGAAACGTATGGCAAATACCAGATTATTTGACAGCTGGCAGATTGGGATGGATCTGCCGGCACCTTTTGACAGGGCGATAGATGGAGGCGTGCGGTATTCAACGAAGGAAGAGGACTGTTCCTGCTACAACAAGGCGATAAGGGGGAAAAAGCAACACTCTTTCCCGTCGTGCTCCGTGCGGTGCTGAACCTAATGCGGGGAGGACTGGTCGATGGAAACATCGCTGCGGGAGCGCAGCTTGCCGCAGACCGGCAGGCTGCGTTCTACTGTATGGAGTACACGAAAGCATATCAGGGAAAAGCAGCTTTTGCGAAACAAAAGAAGCAGCAGAGGCGAGCAAGACAGAAAAAAGAAACAAGAGATAATCTGGCTAAAGAAGAAATCTTGCAAGATGACAGATTTTTCTTTATTGCCGGTTATACCTCCGGAGGTGCACCGTATGGTGTCACCTGGGAGGAAATGGGTCTGAAACCTTGGGAAGAAAATGAGTGAGTTGCAGTGCAATCTTATTGACCTCTTGTGACAGAAACGGATTCCCGTTTTGCCGGAAGTAAGTCTGAATTGATTTCCGGAGCATCGAGCAGCACAGAGAAATTTTGCTGAATGATTTCCAAGGTTTTCTGCTTTTTCTGCAATTCCTGTTTTTCCCGGACAGTAGCAGCCTGTTCAGATTCAAGATTTTCAATCAGCTTTTGGACTTTATTAGGGCTTGGGATTTTGGTAACGCCGAGATCCTGAAGCTCTTTTTTTAGTGAATCGTGGAGCTGGTATTCTGCCTGATGTTTGGTGCGGTATGCTTTTGGATTTTTAGCAGATTTACAATCTTCAATTACTTTACGGCAAAGCCGATAAGAATCACAGTGTTTCTGAATGACTTTCTGCGTGCTCAGTTCACTGTTGATTTGTGCTATTCTTTGGTCGGCAACTTTCACAGAAGCTTCAATGTCAGATACATGCTGCCTGAAATCGTCATAATTCAGCAAGTTATTTTCGGAAAGATAGTTGAAGGTGCGGGCCGCCTCTTTCAAATTATTGAGCTTTGCCCATCGTTCAAATCCTTCTCGATTGCCGGTTGTAACATACGTGGAGATATTGATATACAGGCGGGCTTCTCTGGACAGATGCTTTGGAGCTTTTACTTTGCTACGATTTTTTGCCAGGCGGATGCGAACATTTTCTTCGGAATAATAGCTTCCGAGAGATTTCATATAAGTGAAGTTTTTCTGCTCTGGTGCACGGAAGGACAGGTGCTTTCCTTGGCGGATTTCATATCCGGCTAACTGCATCTTTTGCAGAAATTCCTCATAGTTGATGGAAACCCAGATTGCCTTATCAACCGCAACACGTAGCTTGGCTTTCCAACTGGTGCCACGATGATATTCCATGTTCTCTTTATAGTTTTTACCTTTTTCTCCGGTTGGCATACTGGTGGCAAGTCCATTTTCATGACAGATACGATTGCTGATTCTACAAAGTTTGTGGTAGCTCCGTTTATTGGAAACATACTTGTGATGATCAACAAAGCTTGCAGCGTTGAAGAGGATGTGATTGTGAATATGATTTTTGTCAACATGAGTACTGATCACGTATTCATATTTTCCTTTCAGTACTTCGTCTGCAAATTGTTGCCCTAAGCGATGAGCGGTTTCGGCATCAACTTCTCCAGGCTTGAAGGACTGGATCAGATGAAATGCCAGGTTATCACCTTTGTCCATTCCATTCTTTTTTGCCATTTCTCTTGTCATAGAAAATTCAAGATCTGCAGTTTCCGGGGAACAGCCAAAACTGGAAACTAACAGTTTTTCATCTGTTTTATCTGGATTCGTGATGTAGTCCAGAGCTTTCTTGTCTGTTACTTTAACGGGGAAGATCTTAAGATACGCCATAATTCTTTCACCATCTCTTTCAATTCTTGCATTTCTTCCGGATATAGATCTCCGGTGATATTTACCTTTTTTGCAATCTGGTTTATATTTACACCAATCTTGTGCATTTCCTCATACTGTTTCTTCAGTGGAGTGGTATCGGTGTTGACGATATAACCGTCGATTGCCATTTTTCGCAGATAAGCTCCCATGTTTTTGGTTTTTGATTCTATCATCTTCCTGCGGATTAGCTTCCTTTCTTCTTCGGTGACATAAAAATGAATTTCTTTGTTTCTCTTTCTTTCAGCCATTGGTGGGTTCTCCTTTCTGAGAGGGCAGTAGTATCGTTGCTTTCAGCGTTTTTTCAATTTAGGGCAGGGTACCCTAATTGGGATTTTCCGGAAGTGTATCCTCACTTCCTGTCCTTGCTGTTTTACCCCTCTATTAGTTAAAGTCAGGAGAACCGGAAAAATGCAAAAGAATTTGGCAGGTAGTATGGGATACGAAAATGTGGTATGATTATGGGCAGGATATCAGAAAAATCAGGAGTTGAATAGATTGTGAAGAAAGAAGAAATTTTTGAATATGTGCAGAAACAGTATGGCACAATGCCGGAATATTTATGGAGTAAACTATCGGACAGTGCAGTACTTCGACATAAAAATGGAAAATGGTATGCAGTGATCATGACGGTTGAAAAATCGAAACTGGGATTAGAGGGAAATGATCTGGTTGACATTATGGATGTAAAGTGCAATCCAGAAATGACCAGCATGATTATTCAGACTTATGGATTTTTACCAGGATACCATATGGATAAACAGCACTGGATCACGATTTTACTGGATGGTTCAGTCAGTGAAGCGAAGATATTGGACTTTTTGGATATGAGCTATGACCTGATTGACGGAGCAGACGGAAAGGAAGAAAAATGAGAACAGCGATAGTATACGCATCTGTGCATCATGGAAATACAGAAAAATTAGTAAAGAGGATCGCAGAAGAATGTCAGGTGGATTTGATTGATGCTGTGAAACAGCCAGATGCAGACCTGAGCAGTTATGATATGATTGGGTTTGCATCAGGAATCTATTTTTCAAAGTTTCATCAGTCGATATTGGAATTTGCAGAGAAGAATCTACCGGACGACAAAAAGATATTTCTGATCTGTACTTATGGCGGGAGTGCGAATTATAAAACCATAGAGCAGATTTTGGATAAAAGACATGCCAGTGTGGTTGGAAAATTTGGTTGTAAAGGGTATGACACATTCGGACCATTTAAACTGGTTGGAGGTATTGCTAAAGACCATCCGAATGAAGAAGATATGAAAAACGCAGCGGATTTCGTAAAAGGATTACACTGATTTTTGAGCAAAAGGAAAACCGGGGATTTTACTCCTCGGTTTTCTGGCAGCTGTGTTTCAGTCTTCAACCTGAAAAATATCTTCTACAGGCACTTTCAGGTAATGTGCCAGCCGGATTGCAATCTCAAGAGAGGGATTACGTTCTCCACGTTCGATGCGGCCTATAGTCTGGCTGCAGGAACCTATGGCTTCAGCCAAATCTGCTTGAATGAGATTCCGTTCTTCACGAATATCTTTTAGTGTATTATTGATTGCCATTCAATCACTTCCTTTGCTTATTGTTATCAGCAGGATCATGAACCTGCTGTTGAAGTCTAATGAAATCCCGGAATTTCTGCACCTTTGCATTTCCCGATTACTTTTCCAAAAATCTTAAAAGAGTCAGATTCCAAAACCTGGATAGGACGATATTTTTGATTTAAAGAAATCAGATAAACACCATCTGGCTCATCGTGTAATTCCTTGATGTAAGTATTGCCGTTGAGATAGAAGATTCCAATTTCACCATTAGCAAGAGAATCTTTTTTCTGAATCCATGCAACATCGTCTGTATGATAAAGTGGCTCCATACTGTCACCGGAAATCCGTACACCAAAGTCAGTCTGCTCAGGAGCAAGGTGTCCTACATCATAGGTTTCTTTTACAGAATCCTCCAGGTAATTTCCAGTACCAGCAGAAACTGGTTCCCAGGTAATTTCTACAGGATGATGGAATGGGATAATTTTTGCAGACAGTGGAGAAAACTTTTTAGAAGCTTTCAAAATATCAGCAAATTCAATCAATTTATTTCTGCCTTCTTCATTCAATCCACTCATAATGTTATATGGGTTTTCTCCAAAGAAGGATTCATATATATCTTCGATATCAAGTAACTGGCAAAGTGTCAGGAAAACATGTAAAGCTGGTTCTCGTGCATTGGTCTCCCATTTGGAGATTGCTTTTGTAGTGACCTGAATACCTTCCTGAGAAAGCAGGTCTACCAGATCTGATTGAGAGTATCCTTTCTTTTTTCTATTTTCTGCTAATATTTCCCCGAAATCACGCATTTGTTCGCCTCATTTCTATTTGAATTTTCTATATGCATTATACCGTATGTTAGAAATAAAATCAACAATAATCTCCAAAATGGAGAAAATACAACCAAGATGTTACTTGACTATCTCCGGAATGTCGATATATACTAAACATACAAAAATTGATAAGACATCATGTTGAAGGAAACAGCTGGGAGGTGAAAAGTTTGAGTGAGCGTGTGATCCTGCATAGTGATATGAACTGTTTTTATGCCAGTGTAGAAATGCTGCATCATCCGGAATTTGCCGGAATGCCGCTGGCAGTCGGTGGCGATCCGGAAGCCAGACATGGGATTGTGCTGACAGCAAATTATATTGCAAAGCAAAAAGGTGTAAAGACCGGAATGGCATTATGGCAGGCAAAACAGATTTGTCCGGAAATCATATTTGTACCACCACGGATGGATTTGTATTTGAGATTTTCAAAGATGGCAAGAGAAATCTATTCGGAGTATACGGACAAGATTGAGCCATATGGAATTGATGAAGCCTGGCTGGATGTATCGGACAGCAGAAATCTGAAAGGAAGCGGAATGACGATTGCAAGAGAAATCAGCCATCGGATTAAATACGAACTGGGTGTAACGGTAAGTATTGGAATTTCCTGGAATAAGATTTATGCGAAACTTGGTTCAGATTACAAAAAGCCAGATGCGATTACAGAGTTTAACCGGGAGAATTATAAAAGTATGATTTGGCAGCTTCCTGCATCGGATCTGCTTTATGTTGGAAGACAGACTCGGAAGAAACTTCAGAAGCTGGGGATTCGAACCATTGGGGAACTTGCAGAAAGTGATGAAGCAATGTTAGAAAGCCATTTTGGAAAGATGGGAATTGTGTTATGGTCATTTGCAAATGGCTGGGACGATGATCCAGTTTGCAAAGATGGGTATACAGCTCCGGTGAAGTCAATTGGTAATAGTACCACAACTCCAAGAGATTTAGAAGATGATCTGGATGTCTGGATCATTCAGATGGCACTGGCAGAAAGCGTTGCAGCAAGATTAAGAAAACATGGTTTTAAATGCAAAACGATAGAAATTACAGTTCGAGATAATCGATTGTATAGTTTTTCCAGACAGATACATTTACGACAGCCAACGAATATTACAAACGAGATTGTAACTGCAGCATTTCAGCTATTTAAAGATAATTACAAATGGGAACATCCCATTAGAAGCCTGGGAATCCGAGCTGCGGATCTTGTGTTAGATGATATTCCCGTGCAGTTGGATTTATTTGGAAATCAGGAGAAAAAGGAAAAGTTAGAGAAGCTGGATCGTACTGTAGATGAGATCAGACGACGGTTTGGTTATTTCAGTATACAGCGAGCGGCAATGTATCAGGATAAAGTCTTATCCCACTTAGACGCTGGTACGCACACGATCCATCCACATAGTTATTTCCATGGGTAATTGGAGGGATAGATTTGAAAAAAGCATTAACCAGAAAACAGGAAGAAAGTTATCAGTGTATTTTACGATATACCAATGAACATGGATATCCACCGACAATACGGGAATTTGGAAAATTGATCGGGGTGAAATCAACATCATCAGCATTTTCCAGAATCAAGCAGTTGGAGTTAAATGGATATATCCGCAGAATCCCGGCATCGCCAAGAGCAATTGAGATTTTATAGTGAGGTGTCGGCATGAACAAAGTATATGTAGATGTAGTAGCAGAGTTTCGGAAAAACGGACAGCTGGTTCCCATATTTTTTACATGGGAGGATGGAAGAAAGTATAGCATTGAC
Organism: Clostridiales bacterium VE202-01; assembly: GCA_000508865.1. GTDB lineage: Bacteria > Bacillota_I > Bacilli_A > Erysipelotrichales > Coprobacillaceae > Thomasclavelia. Next base: position 11,204 of record BAHP02000010.1, on the reverse strand, counting down.
AGAATTTTGAAAATCGAGCGATGCGCCAGCAGAAAGGCAGGCGGTGTAGGAATGATGTACACCTGTATGATACAAGGGCAGGAAAGCCACTTGTTTTACGAAGTGGATAAATGGTTTATGGAGAGAAAAACAGCATAAGGAGAGCTTGGTATAGACGATATTATTTGGATTATTAACCGGCAGGGATAGTCACTTTCCCTTTTTATTCCTGCAGGTTTTACATAAGAAGATGGATTCCGGTCAGCAAAGGCAGCTCCCACAATGCCTTTTGGATATCCGCTTCTGCAAGTTGTAGTAAGTAATTGCTTCCCATCAAAATCATGGGGAAAGCGAACTGGTCTGAAAGACCGCCAGTTAGTGTGATGATGATAAGGAGATTTTGAAACTGATGACAGACAGAGATTATGCAATTAAATCAATGAAAGAGATTACCTTCCAGATGGCAAGCCATGCACAGGATTATTTGGAAGTAACGATTGAAAGACATTATACTGATATTAAAGAATTGATGACAAGCTATCAGAAATTGATTTTGGAAAATCAGATTGTGTTAGAAGAACTGGATATGGAGTGCCAGGAGAAAATCAATGAAGATATGGCATATGCGTTGAGTTATCTGAGCATTTATAACAATCAGCTGAATGTGCCAAAGATGCACCGGGAAATGAATAACCTGATGATCATTTATGGCTTGTCAGATATGATCTATCGTGGAATGACACTGGTTAAGTTCTATGCACCGAATGGTGTGATGCTCAGTGAGATCCTTCATTCCTGTTTTTGCAGTCATTATAATAAGACAGATGTGGAAGTACAACAGGAGTTAGGAATAGGCAGGACTTCATTTTATAAAATGAAGAAGCAGGCACTTGGGTATTTAGGATTTTATTTTTATGAGATCGTGGTACCGCAGGCAAAGGATAAAAGATTTAAACCGTCACTGGGCGTAGAGGAAGAGTAGGTGAATAATATGAGATACGAAGATTCGATGAAAGGTGTAGCTGATCAGATAATCAAAGAACAGCAACGAGCCAGTAAAATTAAAAACAATCCAGAAGAGTTCCATTGGCATGACGAATATGCAACGTTGAATTTCTTTCGGTTTATCTGCAAAAATATCGGTAACTTGGGAAATGGAGAAATTGAAAAAATGGTCACACGCTTAAAGAGCATAGATCAGAAAGCAGTGGAAAACCATGTGAATGGTGCTGTTTGGGCATTTGATTATGATAAGATGTTCTGTGTATTGATGGAAAATGAAATTTGCCGAAAGGTGTGTGAAAAGAATAAATATAATAGTTGGACGAAGCTGATTGGACAGTATTGTATTTCAATGGCTTAAAGATAAAGAAAGTTGCTGGAGAGAAAAAATATTCTCCAGCAACTTTGTCTTTGATGAATAAAGGTCAAATTTTCATTTAACTATTCTCACTATTATTTGATTCAGTGATTTTTTTCTTCTTTGGAGAAACCAGTTTGTGACCGGAATAAATGGACATGCCAATACAAAGCAATGAAGAATAGGCAAAGTATTTATGTGCAGTCATAGATTTTTTGATTCCAGAATAAATGCATCCCAACATACAGAAAAGTGCGCCTAAGGACCAGTATTTATGTGATTTCATGATTTGATACCTCCTTTGATTTAACTGATTCAATCATAACGCTTTTTTACGAAAATGCAAAGAAAATCTTGAAATATAGTTCTATAGAATTAGAACTTGGTTTTGCGATTCTGTATATTGAAGACATCCACAAGTATACTAAATCCAGAACGATTATTCGTTCCGGAGGAGGTGTTACGATGGATTTGAAAGCAGTAGGACAGCGAATCAAATCGGCACGAGAAGCAAAAAATCTCACACAAGAGGAACTGGCTGCATTAGTAAATTTAAGCCCGACGCATGTGAGTGTAATAGAGAGAGGCTTGAAAGTTACAAAATTGGATACCTTTGTTGCAATTGCAAATGCGTTAGATGTTTCTGCAGATACTCTTTTAATTGATGTTGTGGCACATTCAGTTACAGGTGTTACAAATGAACTGACAGAAAAAATTGAAAAACTTCCAATCAAAGAACAGAAAAAAATCATCAAAGTAATTCACACATTATTGGAAGAGTGATATGACAAACTGGGAAGAGCAAGTAGCTCTTCTTTTTTTGACCATTTATTCAGATTTAAGTTGTAAAGTGTCTTTTCATGATAATAGAAATATGCTAAATTGGTTCTATAGAACAAGTTGTAAATCCAGTTATATATCGGAGGAAAATGAATGAGAGAAAAAACTATTTATGAGAAGATTGCAGAAAAGTACAACACAACACCAGAAGAAGTACGCAGAGAAATGCAGATAGCCATAGATGCAGGATTTGATAATCCTGATCCGGCTGTGCAGGAAGAATGGAAGAAAATGACACTTAAAGGAGAAAGACCTACACCGGAAGAAGTAATCAATTACGCAGTAAAAAAACTAAAAGGAAAATAAAAATATGAAGAAAAAGATAATTGCATTGATTTCAGGAGCAGTGATCTTGATAATTGCTGCAGGAAGTATTTATGGGAAATCTGAATCTGGTCATAAGGAAGGCGAACCGGATGTAGTTGGAACATTTTCCGTAAATCGGGATGAAAATTTAACCGTGGTTGCTAACCGGAAAAATATTGAGGATAGAGAAGCGTTTGTAAGAGAGCTTTTGCAGATGTACAAGGATGATTCTTTTTATTCGACAAAATTCTCCACAGACAGGGGATATGCGACGAGTCTTGATATGAACATCTATTTATGGAAAGAGGATATTGAAGATGGGGAATCGGTAATGACAGCCGAATACAGACCTGTAGAATATGGAAAGGACTATGATGTAGTCAATAATCCTGATAAATTTCAACTATATATAGATGGAAAAGAAGTAGAAGAATAACACGGTGAACTTTTTATACTGAAATATGTACGATTCCAATAATGATATGAACTTATGGGAACATATTGCGGATACTTTGTGAACTTTATCCTGATACAATGATTATGCTGATGAAAGAAGGCATAGATAACTGAATACAAGAAAGAGACGAAAGCCTCAGTAGTTAAGAAAAAACTACTGGGGCTTTTTTTCGTGCCTGAATTTCTCAGCCAATAACTGCGGGCGTATCCCGGCAGGATAAAGGCGGAGCAGGCATGATTCTAAACAGAGGTCCGCCTTCTGGATTTGAAACGAGCAACAAGATTTCAAATTTAGGAGGAACGGATATGTACATTGAACACCCATATTTTTATGAAGGAAAGTACTACGCAAATATTGATGGAGAAATGATCGAGATTACAAAAGAAGTTGCGTATGCGATGAACAATTTTTACAGAAGTAGCAAGGCAAAAAAAGTTGAGATTAAGAACGAATTAGGAGAGGTCGTGGATAAGATGCTGCGGGAGGTACCTTACAGTGGACAGTCTATTGATGGAGAAGGATTCATGATTGAGGATTTCCCGGATTTGAACTGTGATGTGGAGCACAGTGTACTGACAAAAATGGAACAGCAGGATATTCACAAAGTGATCGATAAGCTGAATGCGGAGGAACGCATGATTATTTATGGCATTTTCTTTGAAAATAAGACTCAGACGCAGATGGCAGAGATTATGGGGATTTCCAGACAAGTATTAGCGTACAAGCTGAAAACGATCCTTAATAAAATGCGTGAAATGTATATGAAAGAATTTTTTTAAAAAATTTTGAAAATTTTTTGCATCTGCCGAAGTCATTTGACTTTAGTAATTAGAGGAGCTTTAAGGACTCCCTAAATTGCACCATGATAACTGAATATCCAATAATAACTGACGTGACATTTCATACAGTGAGCACGAGGAAGATGCCGCTATAGGATTATAAGACGTAAAAACATTTTTAGAGCTAATAATGCTGCGAAAAAGCACTGACCAAAGCCAGTTGGCAGGCTGGTGATGCGAGGACATGTGTGAGATGCGATACACTTGCAGACCCTGAGAAGTCTGTAACTGGTAAACCTATGAACTGCCAGAGCCTGGAAATGAGAGTTTTTGGGTTGTGGTCCGGAGTGTAGCATCCGGACAGGTTATTATTCCCTTCCTGCAGATGCAGGAGTAACGATTCGGGGTATCGAGGATAAATAGAATCGAGCGAGCACTGTTTAATAATCAAATTGGCTATAGAGGTTATGCGGCAGAGCTTTCCAGCTTGGAAAGGAACTCTGCCGTATCCCTGTGGAGCCAATATAGCGCTATGAATGCTTTACAAATAAAAAAAGATTGGAGAGATGACAAGTGACGATTCGAAGAGGAGATATCTTATGGGCAGATCTCGGTATGTTTCCTACAACATCTGTTCAGGGTGGTGTAAGACCGGTGATCGTAGTGAGCAATAATAAAGCCAATACATACAGTTCAGTCATAACGGTAGTTCCGCTGACATCAAGAATATATAAGAAACGGTATTTGCCAACACATGTATTTATCAGTAAATATGATATGACGGGAATCCGAAAAGGAAGTTTGGCACTGGCTGAACAGGTTATGAGCATTTCCACAAAATGTATTATTGAGAAATGCGGAAGAGTAAATAAGTGGATCCTGGATCGGGTACTGAAAGCAGTACGGATTCAGATGGGAATGGAAGGAGAAGTGCATGACGGCAGAAGAATATAGAAACTATCTGGAAACGGATTTTGATGATGTGGATCTGAAGGAATTGAAGGATATCCGAAAAATAAGGATTGACCGGAATCAGACGAAGGAAAAAAGAATAGCTCAATATCTCAGACAGGTGGGAAATCCCTATCTTGTCTGTATAGGAAATGTAAAAGTGAAAATAAGGTTTGCAAACAATGGAGTATCTTTTGAAGATGCATTTGAGGAACTTTTGCTTTCTGTATAAAAAGTGATGGTAAAATCTGAAGAGTTATGTTAATATGGAGACGAGGAATTCAGGACTCCTCATTCATATCAGGACAAAATCGACTCACCCTCTGGGTTTTACCAATGTTGATGGAAAGGTAAAACTAAGGAGGATGAAGATGAATCAAATTAACAATTCAAAGAAAATCTATCATGCAGCCATTTATGTTCGTTTATCGAAAGAAGATGGCGATGTTGCTACTGCTGGAAAGCGTGAAAGCAACAGTATCTCAAATCAGAAAGATCTGATAAAAAATTTCCTAAAAGATAAAAAGGATATAGTTGTTGTATCAGAACGGGTGGATGACGGTTACAGCGGTTCTAATTTTGAACGTCCTGCATTTCAGATGATGCTGGAAGATATCAAAAAAGGAATTGTGGATTGTGTCGTTGTAAAAGACCTTTCCCGTTTTGGACGTGAGTATATTGATGCCGGAAAATATATCGAAAGATTATTTCCGGCACTTGGCGTGCGGTTTATTGCGGTCAATGATCATTATGACAGCCTGGAAGGGAAAAGTCAGGCAGACGAAATCGTGATTCCTTTCAAGAATCTCATTAACGATGCATATTGCCGTGACATTTCTATCAAAATAAGAAGCCACCTGGAAGTAAAGAGAAAAAATGGGGAATATATTGGAGCGTTTACACCGTATGGCTACCAGAAAGATTCAGATAATAAAAACAAACTGGTGCTAGATGCATATGCGGCAGGTATCGTCAAAGAAATTTACCGCATGAAATTATCAGGTATGAGCCAGACAGCAATTGCCAATGCATTGAACAAACAGGGTGTTCTTTCACCAATGGAATATAAGCACAGTCTTGGAATAAGGATTCAGGATAATTTTAAAACACACGAACAGGCAGAGTGGAGCGCCATGTCGGTAAAAAGAATCCTTGAAAATGAAGTATACACTGGAACTCTGGTGCAGGGAAAAAGAACAACACCAAACCATAAAGTAAAAAAATTGATGAAAAAGCCGGAGACAGATTGGGTTAGAATTGAAAAAAATCATGAGGCTATCGTATCAGAACGAGAATTTGCACTGGTGCAGAGATTATTAGGGATAGATACAAGGACTTCTCCGAACGAGGAAAAGGTATATCCATTATCTGGACTTGCGGTTTGTGGAGACTGTGGGGCAATGATGATCAAACGGGATGTTCCGGCAGGAGGAAAGGTATACGCTTACTATATCTGTTCCAGACATGCGGCTACGAAAGCGTGTGCAGCACACAGAATACCAATGGGTAAACTAGAAGAAACAGTATTGGAACTGGTAAAAATCCATATTGAGAATATCCTTGATATGAAAAAAATCATGGATTTTATCCATGAAGTACCATTTCAAGAATTGGATATAAAAGAACTGGAAATTAGAAAAGAAGCAAAAGAAAAAGAAGCCGTGCGATGCCGGGAGTTAAGAGATTATCTATATGAGGATTTCCGTGAAGGAATCATTTCAAAAGAAGATTATAAAGAGCTTCATGACGGGTACACAGAAAAACGGAAAAAAGCCGAGGAAGCAGTCCGAAGCATTGATCAACAGATCAGTGAAGTCCTGGAATCAAAAAGTGATAAATATCATTGGCTTGATTATTTTGCCGAGCATCAGAATATACAGGAACTTACAAGAACTGTTGCTGTTGAACTGATTGACCAGATATTAGTATATGACAAAAAACATATTGAAGTCAGATTTAATTTTGATGATTGTTATCAATCTCTGTTACGGCAGATACAGTCGGTGGGATGCGATGTCAGCACAGGTATGGACGGAAGAATAGAAATTCAAAAGAGGGAGGTCGTATAAATGGCTCGAAAATCAAGAAAAGTAGATTATGTAAATGTTGGAAATAAAGAAAATTTGGTTACAGAAGCTGAAAACCAGTGTGAAAAAGTTTCACATGCAGCCCTTTATGCAAGGCTTTCCTATGAGAGTGAAAAGAACAGAGAAAGAAATACGATAGAAACGCAGATGGTTCTGCTTCATAATTTCGTAAAAGAACAGAAAGATATCGTGGTTGCAAAGGAATATTATGATATATCTAAAACCGGAACTAATTTTGAGAGAGATGGTTTTAATGAGATGATGCAGGACATCAAAGAGGGAAATATTGACTGTGTTATTGTTAAAGATCTTTCTAGACTTGGAAGAAATTATGTAGAGGCAGGAAGCTATATTGAAAGAGTGTTCCCATTCTTTAATGTGCGTTTTATTTCGGTGAATGATCATTATGATTCGTTCAGAGATGACATAAGCCTGCTGATCAGCATGTCAAACGTGTATAATGAGTTTTATTCCAGAGATTTGGCAAAGAAAATAAGAAGTTCATACCGGACGAGCTGGGCAAATGGCGAATTTCCTTCCGGTCAGATGGCTTATGGTTATGAAAAAGACAAGGATAATCCTCATCAGCTGATTCCAGATCCGGTAGCAGCACCAGTGGTGAAAAAGATATTTCAGTATTTTATTGATGGAATGACTTATGCAGAGATTGCCCGGAAATTAAATGCGGATGGGTATCTCTGCCCGAAAGCCTACAAGCTGGATAAAGCAGGAAAAGCAAATGAAAAGTCAGCGACATGGACATGGAGTGGAGGAACAGTCCACAAAATCCTTGAGAATCAATATTATGCCGGTGATAGTGTGCATAATCAGTTTACCAATGATTCCTGGGCAGCACAGAGACAGAAAATGAATCAGAAAGAAGAATGGATCATCATCAAAAATACCCATGAGGCACTTGTGAGCAGAAAGGATTTTGATGAGGTACAGGAAAAGATTGGTCATATCGTAAAACGGGTTAATGAAGCTCGTAAATCAAATGGCAATAATGTAAGAGACTTCAACTTTTTCAAGCAGAAAATTGTATGTGCAGACTGTGGAAAAACCATGTATTTATATGGGAAAACAAAAGGCAATCATCGTAGGTTTTACTGTGGAAATAATAAGCTCTACGGGAAGTGTACGCCACATTCTATCACTGATTTGGAAGTGAATGATTATGTACTGCGTGTGATACGTGCACATATCAATGTATATGTTGAAAATGTAGATTTGATTCGGCGGTTGAATCAAAGACAGGAAAGCATTAAAAAATATGATGTGTTTAACAGGGAAATCAAGAAATGCCGGAAAGAACTGGAAAAAGTGGCAGTACACCGGGAAAGATTGTTTGAGGATTATGTGTGCCGTATTATTGATGCAGAGCAGTATGAAACATTTTCAAAGCAGGATGCGGAAACAGAAAAAGAGATCCAGAATAACATGGAAATTTTATTAAAGCATCAGGTTGGATATGAAAAAAATTTTCACACAGAGGAAGAATGGGAAACATTGATCAATAAATACCGCAATACGAGAACGCTGACAAAGGAAATGGTCAATGCTTTTGTAGAAAAAATCGAAATACATGAAAGCGGTTCTATTACGGTACGTTTGGTGTATGATGATATGTTGGAAGAATTAAGAAAATATGCAAAAGAACGGGAGGCTGAGTTATGCCAGTAACAGAATGTATCGCTGTTTATATCAGACTTTCGTCGGAGGATAATGATGTAGATGGCAGTATAAAAGCCGAAAGTAACAGTGTCAGTGCACAGAGAATGCTGATAAACGAATTTATCAAAAAACAGGACGAATTTGCTAACTGTCCAGTAGTTGAATATGTAGACGATGGGTACAGTGGTACAAACTTTAACCGTCCTGGCTTTCAGAGGATGATGGAAGATGCAAAAGCAGGACGTATAAAAAGTATTGTTATAAAGGACTTTTCAAGATTTGGAAGAGATTATCTGGAAGTGGGGAATTATCTGGAAAAAATCCTGCCAGTCCTTGGTATTCGAATTATCTCAATTAACGATGGCTTTGACAGTATCAATTCCTCTGGTTTTACTGGAGGAATGAGTGTAGCGTTAAAAAATATGCTGAATGCAATGTACAGCAAAGATTTGTCCAGAAAAGTTCGTTCTGCTATGAAAACACATGCTAAAAACGGTGAATATATGCCGGCTTTTCCCAAATATGGATATATTAAAGATCCAGAAGATAAGCATCATCTGGTTATAGACCAGAAGCGGCTGAAATAGTGAAACTGATATTCACAATGGCGGCAGATGGGAAAACAAAAGGACAGATAGCAAAATATCTGAACGAAACCCATGTGCTTACATGCCGGGAGTATATGTGCAGAAAAGGTATAAAAATGCACAGAGAAAACGAAAAAGAAAAGAAACTCTGGTCAGTCACGACAATCTCAGATATGCTCAAAAATGAAGTGTATCTTGGAAAAATTATTTGGAATAAAAAGAGAGTGGCAAGAACAGGAAGCAATAAATTGGTTTCCAATGATAAAGAGGAGTGGATTGTTGTAGAAAATGCACATGAACCAATTATATCCGATGAATTATTCCGGAAAGCAAATGAGAAAGCGTTTACTAACCAGAAAAAAGTTCTTGCAAAAAGAGGAGTAGCCTGCCCTATTTTCTTTTGCCCGACCTGTGGAAGAAGACTTGGTTTTACCAGCAGAGAGACTGGGTATCGCTGTATGCAGGCACATATCAGCGGTCTTAGTGGGTGTGCGGAAAGTAAAATGGACAGGAAAGAAGCAGAAGAAACAGTACTGGATGCAGCCAGAAATATGGCACAATTCATTTCGGAAAATCTTGAGAAAAAGAAAAGAGAATGGCATAAAACAATTTTGAAAGAAGAAAATATCGCAACACTGGAAAGTGAAAAAAAAGCGACTCTCGTCAAGAAAAATGAAACTGTATTCTGATTATCGTTCAGAAGTGTTGGACAAGGAAGGGTATATGGAAGAACTGGAAAAAACGACTTCCCGTATTTCAGAAATCACTTTGCAGATAGCAGAATTGGAGAATGAGATTGCAGTAGCGAAGAAAAAATGTGATGAAGCAACAGAAAAAGAAATGGAAGTAAATGAGATTGCAGCATTGCAGGATTTTGACAAAATACAGCTGTCAAAGATTATTGAGAAAGTCTTTATTTATGAACCAGGTCGTATGGAGATAAGCTGGAAGATGGATGACATTTTCTACAAAGAAGAAAAAGCATAAACGGAATAAGATTGTTCGCAGGAGCATCACTGGATGAAAACAGTGGTGCTTTTTGCGAATTAAAAGCAAATTTTTTTTAGACTTATATTGACAAAAGCAGAGCTTTTAGCCTTAACACCGGCAGATCTGGATTTTCGATCCCATACTATACGCATCAATAAATCTTATCAGCGCTTAGAGGGAAAAGATGTCATAACAGATCCTAAAACACCGAAAAGTAATCGAATTATAGTGATGCCGGAGTTTTTGAGTGAAGAGCTAGAAAGTTACTTAAGTATGCTGTATGGACTGAAGGAAACAGATCGAATCTTTCAGATTTCTAAAAGTTATCTCCACCATGAAATGGATCGGGGAGTAAAGCTGTCAGGTGTCAAACGAATCCGTATCCATGATCTCCGGCATTCTCACGTATCGCTGCTAATTAATATGGGATATTCTGCTGTGGCAATTGCAGAGAGAGTAGGGCATGAAAGTGTTGAGATTACATATCGATACGCACATTTATTTCCTACGATACAGAAAGATATGGCAGACAGGTTAAATGAGGAAAGAGAGGATTCATGGAATGAGTGAAAAAAATATGGATAAAAAGAATCGTTGGCGTAATGTAACAATTGCTTTTCGAATGTCTCCTGAAGAAAATGAAGAACTGGATAAGAGAGTGAAACTTTGTGGATATCAAACCAGACAAGAGTACATTATTGAAAGCGTTTTATATCAAAAGATCAAAGCTGTTGGTAATCCATTGATGCTGGTGCAGTTTCGAAAGCAGCTCCGAGATATTGAGACAGAATTAAAACGTCTGAACACATTGAATGATGCAGGAGAAGAATTATTTATTCCGATCAGAACCATGTTGGAAATTTTGAATGGATTTGCGGAAGGGAGAAATACAGATGAAAACCAAAAAGATGGTCAACAAAGTTTATGAAATCTTGAATCGTTCTAAAAAATTAGAAATTGCCTCTATCCTTGTGGATTTTGAGTCAGATCATGTGGTGTTGATTGAATTGATGGATGGAAGCAGATTTGAGATTATAGTGATTCCGACAAGACGGTTTGTTTGAGAGGTGGAGAAATGGGCGCTGGAAAAAAGAAAAAGCCCAGACAAAATATCTGAGCAAGTTCTCTGATAATCAGATTTACTGATATACCATCTTCGCAGATTAAGTATATCACGGATTGTTGTTATTTAGC
>BAHP02000011.1 GCA_000508865.1 Clostridiales bacterium VE202-01 | reverse complement strand
TTGAAAATTATCTATCTTTTTATGTTTTAATCATCTCAATAAATCTAGGTTTGGTGATTAATTATATTGATATTTACTTTTAATAGAAAAGTACTAATTAAACAAAATAAGAACTTTTTAAGATCTTATTTACAAGCTTCTTCGATAGAAACGGGTTGTTTTTTTCTAAATGGATTTATAAGTCTATTGAAGTCTCAATAAGTTCTAATAATTATCAGTAAATTTTTATATAAAATAATTTTTAAGATTTGTGTGCAACGTGTAAGCAACTCACAACTTCTGATATCGACTCATGAAATTTTTTGATGAAAATTATTGTTTTGTATATGATATTAAAGGGTGCTTATGTTATAATTTTTACTTATAATTAAAAATTTATCAAACTGTTTATTTTAATATAGCATTTTAATACAGACATTATTTGTTAAGAATAAATATATGTCTTAAAAAATCTTTATGGTATAATATTTTTATATTAATTAAGAATGGAGAGGGAAATTTAACATGAACAATGAAGTTTATATGAATTTTATCGAAGAACGTTTTTATGTTTTGAAGCATAGAGTAGAATTAAGGTCAACGCTTAATATTCTTAATTTACATATTCGATCAGAAGATTTTTATAGAGAATTATTTAATTTGATTTATGATTTTAAGCTGGCAAATGCCAACGTTTTAGAGCAAAATGCTTCCTCGATAGATTTAATTGATAATGAAAATAAAGTAATATTTCAAGTAACGTGTACTGCTACAAAAAATAAGATTGAAAAAACATTGTCTAAACAAATATTAAAAGAAAGATATTCAGATTATACTTTATATTTTATTTTTATAGGTAAGAGCGCGAAAAAGTTAATAGGGAGAGGATATAATAATCCTTATGATATTTCTTTTGATTCTAAAAAAATATATATGATATTGATCTTATTTTAAAAAAAATTAATTCATTAAATATTGACGATTTAAAACGAGTTTATGATTTAGTTATGAAATATTTGAAATTGATAGATATATCACAGGTGAGAGTAAATTCTTTACTTCCAAAAGTAATAAAAGCACTATGTACATATGATAATGAAGATGATTTTGAAATGATAAATGATACAAAAATTTATGAAATATCAGAAAAAATAAAATTCAATAATTTAGAAGAAAGCGAATTTGTAATTAATACGTGGGCACCATACGAATGTGTTATGGTTAAAATATATGAGGAATTTGATCAAAATGGAAAATTAAAATCTGAAGCATTATTAATGAAATTTAATAGAAAATATAGAGAATTAAGAAAAAAAATTAACAATGAAGATGATTTGTTTTTTGAAATTATTAGATCTTTAAAAGATGAAATGATAAGTGATGAGGAATTAATTACATCTGATATTTCAGAAGAAGAACTTGAAACATGTATAGAAATTATCATTGTAGATGCATTTATAAGGTGTAAAATATTTGAGAAGCCAGGAGGTGTAAATTCATGATTTTATCAAATAATTCAAATCCTAAGAACAGTTTATATTTTATTGGCGGAATTATACTAATACTAATGAAAAAAAAAGAGGAATATGATTATTTAGAATTATATACAGAATTGAGAAAAAGTCATAATATTTCTTTTCAACTATATAATTATGCTCTAGATTGGTTATATTTGATTTCAGCAATTAAATTTGATGAAAAGGAAGGTGTTATAAAGTGTTTTTAAAACAACTTTTAATTCTAAAAAGTGGATCAATTATTCGTGATATAAAATTTCATAATGGATTGAACTTAATTGTGGACGAAACAAAAGAAGGGGAAGTATCGACATCTACTGGGAATAATGTTGGGAAAACAACAGTATTAAAATTGATATATTTTTGTTTTGGAGGAGATGCTAAAGAAATTTATACTTCAACAGAGAATTCAAAAGATGAATATCTGTTAGTTAAAGATTTTTTGATTAATAATGATATTGTAATTAGACTGGTGTTAAAAGAAAATTTAGATGTTGAAGATTCAAAAGAAATAGTAGTAGAAAGAAATTTTTTAAAAAGACAAAAATCATATAGAAAAATAAATGGTAAAAAATATACTGAAAAAGAATTTAGCAAAGAGTTAAAAAAAATGTTATTTAATGGATTGGTGGCAGAAAAGCCAACATTAAAGCAACTTGTAGGACATAACATTAGATATAAGAATAGAGGTATTTCAAATACTATAAAATATTTAGATTCATATACAAAAGATGTAGAGTATGAAACTTTATATTTATATTTATTAGGATGTTCACATGTAAAAGGACAACAAAAAGAAGAATTATTAACACAACTTTCTCAAGAAAAGAAATATAAAAGCCGCTTGGAATCAAATGCTACAAAAAATAATTATATTGTAATGTTAGCTGCAATAAATAATGAAATTGAAAAGCTAAATATGAAGAAAGCCAACTTAAATATTAACGAGAGTTTGAGGAAGATTTAGAAATGCTAAATAATATTAAACGTGATATAAATCATATAACAGAAGCAATTTCGCTCTTGAAAATTAGAAAAGATTTAATTAATGAATCTAAACAGGAGTTGGAAAAGAATAGTGTTGATATCGATTTAGTGGAGTTAAAAACGATTTATGAAGAAGTATCAGAAAATTTGGGAACTTTAAATAAAACTTTTTCTGATCTGGTAAATTACCATAATGCTATGATAAATAATAAGGTGAAATATATTACTAAGGAATTGCCGTTGATAGAAGATAAAATAAATTCTTACAATGAGCAGTTAACAAAATTATTAGAAGATGAAAAAAAATATTCTATTCTTTTGAAAAAAAGTGATACTTTTGATGATTTAGAATTAATTATAAAAGAATTAAATTCAAAGTTTCAAAAAAAGGGAGAATATGAAGGAATAATTTCTAAAATTGAAGAATCTGAAAAGCAAACTAAAATTATTGAAGATAGTATTGAAAAAATTAATGATGAAATAATGTCTAAGGAATATCAAGAAGATGTAAAAGTTCAAGTTACTGAATTTAATAAATATTTTGAAGAAATATCTCAATATCTATATGATGAAAAGTATTTGTTATCTTATGATCTAAAAACTACTAAAAATAATCAATCATATTATGTGTTTAGTACTTTTAATGAAAATTTAAGTTCAGGAAAGAAACAAGGAGAAATTTTATGCTTTGATATTGCTCTTATAAAATTTTCACGTGATTTAGGGCTGGCTCATTTATCGTTTATATTAAATGATAAGAAAGAGCTAATGGACAATCATCAATTACTAAAGGTTGCTACATATGCAAAAGAAAATAATATTCAATTAGTATTTTCTATGCTCGCAGATAAAATTCCAGAGAGTTTAAATAATGATACAAATATTGTTTTAAGATTATCACAAGTAAGCAAGCTATTTAAAATTGAAGAATAAAAAGAAAAGTTCTGATCAAATAAAATCAGAACTTTTTAAAATCTTGTATTTGTTTGTGCTTATTTACAAGCTTCTTCGATTGCTACGGCAACAGCAACAGTTGCACCAACCATTGGGTTGTTACCCATACCGATTAATCCCATCATTTCTACGTGTGCAGGAACTGATGAAGAACCAGCAAATTGTGCATCACTGTGCATACGTCCCATAGTATCTGTCATACCATAAGAAGCAGGACCAGCAGCCATATTATCAGGGTGTAAAGTACGTCCAGTTCCTCCACCAGAAGCAACTGAGAAATATTTTTTACCTTGTTCAATACATTCTTTTTTATATGTTCCAGCAACAGGATGTTGGAAACGAGTAGGGTTAGTAGAGTTACCAGTAATTGATACGTCTACACCTTCTTTATGCATAATTGCAACACCTTCTCTAACATCATCAGCACCATAGCAGTTAACTTTAGCACGAGGTCCGTCTGAGTAAGCTGTTCTTGATAATTCTTTTACTTCACCTGTAAAATAATCGAATTGAGTTTCCACGTAAGTGAATCCGTTAATTCTTGAGATAATTTTAGCAGCATCTTTTCCTAAACCGTTTAAGATAACTCTTAATGGTTTTGTTCTAACTTTATTAGCTTTTTCAGCAATTTTGATTGCACCTTCAGCAGCAGCGAAAGATTCATGACCTGCTAAGAAAGCAAAACATTCAGTTTTTTCATCTAATAACATAGAACCTAAGTTACCATGTCCTAATCCAACTTTACGATCATCAGCAACTGATCCTGGAATACAGAATGATTGTAAACCAATACCGATTGTTTTAGCAGCTTCTACTGCTTTAGTATCTCCATTTTTGATAGCCATTGCTGCACCTACAGTGTAAGCCCAACAAGCATTTTCAAAACAAATTGGTTGTGTTGATTTTACGATTTCGTAAACATCAATACCTTTTTCATCGCAGATAGCTTTAGCTTCTTCGATTGATTTGATATCAAATTTTGCTAATGCAGCGTTAATTTGATCAATTCTTCTTTCATAACTTTCAAATAATGCCATTTTAGTACCCTCCTATTATTCCTTTCTTGGATCGATGTACTTAGCAGCATCATTAAATCTACCGTAAGTACCAGTAGCTTCCTTGATTGCTTCATTAGCATCTTTTCCAGCTTTAACCATATCCATCATTCTACCTAAATTTGTAAATTCATAACCGATGATTTCATCATTTTCATCTAAAGCGATCTTATTGATGTATCCTTCAGTTAATTCTAGGTAACGAGGGCCTTTAGCTTTTGTAGAGTAAGAAGTACCAGTCATACTTCTTAGACCTTTTCCTAAATCTTCCAATCCAGCTCCTACAGGTAATCCGTTTTCAGAGAATGCAGATTGAGTACGTCCATATACGATTTGTAAGAATAATTCTCTCATTGCAGTATTAATAGCATCACAAACTAAATCAGTATTTAAACCTTCTAATAAAGTTTTACCAACTAATGCTTCTGAAGCCATTGCTGCAGAATGAGTCATTCCTGAACACCCAATTGTTTCAATTAGTGCTTCTTCAATAATCCCTTCTTTAACGTTTAATGTTAATTTGCAGGCACCTTGTTGAGGAGCACACCAACCAATACCGTGTGTTAATCCAGAGATATCTTTAATTTCTCTAGAATATACCCATTTTCCTTCTTCAGGAATTGGAGCACAACCATGTGATGCACCTTGTTTGACACAACACATTTCTTCTACTTCATGTGAATAAATCATTTTTTCTAACTCCCTTCGTGTTTTCGATTATAAATAGCTAGTCACACTATTTAAGGCGAACTAAAATCACCTGAGTAAAGTATAGAATAAAGCAGAGTTAAAGTCAATGAAACATCAATGATAAAAAAATAAATTCGACATTTTTTTTCGATAAAAGACATACAAGATAGTTTATTATATGATTCTTGGGAGAAATTAAATTTTATAATATTTTGCTTGCAAAGAAGGTTAGATTGTGCTAACTTATTAGTAGTTAGGTTTTTCTAACTTCATGTGAATAAATGATTTTTTCTATAGGCTTAGTCACCCTATAAGAAAGAATCAAAGAGGAGGAAATTATAGATGAGTAAAATTAAAACTATTTATGCTCGTGAAGTATTAGATTCACGTGGTAATCCTACTGTAGAGGTTGAAGTTACTACAGAAAAAGGTGCATTTGGTAGTGCAATCGTACCTAGTGGTGCATCTACTGGAATTTATGAAGCCGTTGAATTAAGAGACGGTGATAAATCTCGTTATTTAGGTAAAGGTGTTGCTAACGCTGTAAAAAATGCAAATGAAATTATTGCTCCTGCATTAGTAGGTGAAGATGTTTTTGAACAAAGAAAGATCGATCAAATGATGATTGATTTAGATGGTACTGATAATAAAGGGAAATTAGGAGCTAATGCTATTTTAGGTGTTTCTTTAGCTGTTGCTAAAGCTGCTGCTAATGAATTAGATGTACCTTTATATCGTTATATCGGTGGTTCTAATGCGCATGTTCTTCCAACCCCAATGATGAATATTATTAATGGTGGAGCTCATGCTGATAACAATGTGGATTTCCAAGAATTCATGATCATGCCAGTGAGTGCACCAACTTTTAAAGAAGCAATCAGAATGGGTGCAGAAGTTTTCCATTCTTTAAAAGCTGTTTTACATGGAAAAGGATTAAATACAGCTGTTGGTGATGAAGGTGGATTTGCACCAAACTTAGCTTCAAATGAAGATGCTATCAAGACAATCATCGAAGCAATTGAAAAAGCTGGTTATAAACCTGGTGAAGATGTTAAATTAGCTATGGATGTTGCCAGCAGCGAATTCTATAAAGATGGTAAATATGTATTACCAGGTGAAAATAACAAGTCATTCACTTCAAAAGAATTAGTTGATTTTTATGCTGAATTATGTGCTAAATATCCAATTATCTCAATCGAAGATGGTTTAGACCAAGATGATTGGGAAGGTTGGGATTACTTAACTGAAAAATTAGGTGATAAAGTACAATTAGTTGGAGATGATTTCTTTGTAACTAACACTAAACGTTTAGAACAAGGAATTGCACGCGGTGTTGCTAATTCGATCTTGATCAAAGTTAATCAAATCGGTACTTTAACAGAAACATTAGAAGCAATTGAAATGGCTCAAAAAGCTAATTACACAGCTGTTGTTTCACATCGTTCTGGAGAAACAGAAGATACAACTATTGCTGATATTGCTGTAGCAACTAATGCTGGTCAAATTAAAACTGGTTCTGCATCAAGAACAGATCGTATTGCTAAATATAATCAATTAATCAGAATTGAAGATCGTTTAGGTAAAGAAAGTAAATATTCTGGATTAACTGGATTTTATCAATTAGATAAATAATTTAAAAAAATACTTGCATAATTAGTTAGCGTATGCTAACATATAGATAGTTAGTTAATGCTAACTATAGAAAAGGAGAAGAGTATGAAAGTAGTATATGCCTCAAGAACAGGAAATGTGCAAAGTATCATTGATCAACTAGATAATGATTCTTTAGAAATCAGTTCTGGTGATGAAGTAGTAGAAGAACCATATATTTTATTTACTTATACTGATGGTTTTGGAGATGTACCTCCAGAAGTAGAATCATTCTTAGAAAACAATGGCCAAAATATTAAAGGTGTCGTTGTTAGTGGTGATCAAGGATATGGTGAAGCATACTGTAAAGCAGGTGATGTCATCGCTGAACAATACAACGTTCCTTGTCTATACAAAGTCGAGAATGCTGGAACAGACGAAGATATTACAAAAATCAAAGAATTAGTTAAATAATATAATAAATCTATGTTTGATTAATATCCCAATGCCTACACAATAATTTTCAAATCTTAGTAATATTAATCAGCTTTAATATATATCTAAAATATCTAAACTTACCTTTTTCTTGACACAAAGATATATATATTCCCGTTGAAAATAGTATGAAATATTTGTGATATCGGTAGGCTTCTTGATTAACTTATTATGTTTTAACCTTCAAAAACATAATAGTAAAAAATAAATCATTTATAAATAACCTTCAAGTCTTATGATTTATTTTTAGTCAAATATGAACAAAATTAGGGTCCACATCCAATATATTGATATCAATAATTTAGCCATTATAATTATCAATTTCCTAATTGTTCATCGATAAAACCAGATTAATCTGGTTTTATTTTTTTCGATTTATTGGTATACTAATAATGGAGGTTGTTATTCATGCATGAATCAGGAGAAATGTATTTAGAAACAATACTAATTTTAAAAAATAAAAATGAGTATGTTCGCTCAATCGATATTGCAAGACAATTAGGTTTTAGTAAACCTAGTGTTAGCCGTGGAATTGGAATTTTAAAAACTGATGGATATATTACAGTTAATGATAAAGGGTATATCGATTTAACAGACAAAGGAAGAGAAAGAGCTAATTTTATTTATGAAAAGCATCAAATTTTAACTGAGTTTTTGATGAATACAGCAAGTGTTACTAAAGAAATTGCTGAAGGTGATGCTTGTAAGATCGAACACATTATCAGTGATGAGGTATTTGATGGAATCAAAAAATTTCTAAATACAGAGGATAAAACGTAAGAATTTTCTTACGTTTTATTGTGCTTAAATTAAATGATTGACAATAATTTTTTATTGATCTATTCTTGATTTATGAGTTACCGGCAACTCTAAAAAAGGAGTGAAGAATAACTATGTATCATGAAAGATTTAAAGGGACCCATTATGAAATAGGTATAAATAGGGGTAGTAGATTACTAAAAAATAATCGTTGCTTTCTAGACAACGTTCCATTTGAAATAACAAAAGAAAGAAAGGACTTTGCTTTACAATGCTTGCCATTATATCAAAAATATTTTCCCGAAATCATTGAAGAAATCAAAGGAATCGTCGCTAGTCAACAATGTTCATTTGAAGCAGTATGTGCAGTATTGTTCAGTATGTATTGTATCTTACCTGAAGTTCATTGTTCTTGTTTTGTAATAAAAAATGAACAGGAATTATTATTTGGACGAAATAGTGATTTTTTACCAGAAATCGAAAAATTATCTAGTAATTGTATTTATCGATTTAATGGTGATTCATATGCTTTTACTGGGAATACCACAGCATGTGTGGAAATGGAAGATGGCATCAATGAGCATGCTTTAGCAATCGGTCTGACTTCTGTTTATCCAACTGTTAAACAGCCTGGATTGAATGCGGGAATGTTATTGCGGTTATTTTTAGAAAAGTGTAAAACGGTAGACGAAGTAATTGCATTGATCAAAACGTTACCCATTGCTTCAAGTCAAACTTTTACTTTGGCTGATGCCAGTGGAAAGATAGCTGTAATTGAATGTAATGCTGAAAAAATCGAGATTATTACCGATAGTAAGTATGTTTGGGCAACAAATTTATTTCATAGTGATAAAATGAAGCTTTATAATAATTATATTAATGATGATTGGGACGCTGAGCGTCGTTATTTAACGATAAGAAATGCTTTATTAAATGAACAAATTAAAACATTTAATGATGTTGCTGATCTATTGTCTGGAAAGTACGGTTTTATTTGTCAGTATGATCGTAGTATGAACAAAGATACAGTCTGGTCAGTAATATATGATTTAAAGAATAAAAAGATTTATCGCGTAGAAGGTAATCCATCACGTAAAAAATTTATTGAAGATAAAAGATTTAAATTGGATTAGAAACTACTCTATGCAGCTAATATCATTTAAAACAGATAGTAATCTAGAAATAGATAGCTATCTGTTTTGATAAAAAGTGTTTATATTAAAAAAAGCTAAATTAGTCCTTTTTAAAAATACTACATATATGATGGTATTAAATAAAGATATATATAGGTAGTTTATTTACAATTATGCAGGTAGAAAAATCTTAATAATATTTTAATATGATCATTTATTATAAGTATAAAGATGATCAGATTAAAAATCGGTAAAGTAACATTGGGGATAAAATTCAAGACGCAAGGATAGTGATCAAATAAGCAATATTTTATTCATTTATCAGCGCTCTCAACTAATTTTAAATAATGATCGATATAAGCTAAATTATGCAGTTTTTAATTAGAGATAAATAAATATTTATAACAGGCAGCAGCACTAATGATCAAAGTAATCAATAACCCGACTAGTAAACTGATTGCGATACTGAAGACACCTAAATAATGACTCAATACATACACTAATATTATTTCGCTGGTGCATTCAATAATACTGCTGATAAACATTAGTTTATTACGATTTAGTGCTTGTAATAAAGCGCTAAGCGGGGTTTGAAGGTAAAAGATCGTAAAAGGAATAGCCATATATTTAAGATAATTAGCACCACTAGTCGTATTATATAAGAGCTTTAAACAGAATTCAGGAATAAAATAAAAAATCAAGGTAAAAGGGATGCTGATCAAAAAACTTCCTAGTAAAGCTAAAAATATATGTTTTCTAGCCAAAAATATTTTTTTATAGACAACGTCATCAGTAATGATTGGTAAAAATAGCCGATAGACAACATTATTAAAAAAAGTCGGGGTAACCAATAAAGAAATAACATAACCACTAATAATCGCATATTGTTGATGAATAGTACTTTCACTTAGATTAAATTTTGTTAATACATAAACCAGGGTAATTGGCTCTAAAAAAGAAACAATACAGTGATATAGTCTGGAACCAGTTAACGGCATCGCAATATTCAACATATCTTTTATTTGTAAGTTATTAATAATGCTTTGTTTACTAAAAGTAGTGATTTTATGATTTTTTAAACGAGTTGAAAGATAAATGATCGAGCTTAATTCTCCCACTGACATAGCTAATGTGGCAAAACTTACTAAATAAGTATCTGCCAAAAAAGAGAATTGTTTGATCATTAAATAACTGAAACTTAAACGGGCTATTTCTTCAATAAAACCAGCTTTTGCAACAAGGTAAACATTTTGCTGGGCTAAAAAATAATTTTTGATGATACCGCTTATTCCCACTAAAGGAATAAACAGGGCTAATGATAGTAAAGGATAAAAGGCACCCTCATTTTTTAATAAATTATGACTAATAAATTTTGAAGCAAATAGCAGGGTGCTCATTACAATGACACATGTAAAAAGACAGATCGTAAAAGCAGAAATAACAATTTTTTTATTACTATATTTAGGATTAGCTACTAATCTGAATACTGCTGAAGGAATTCCTAACTGTCCTAAAGTAATACATAAAGATACTGTAGGCATAACTAAGATATATAGCGCCATAGCATCACTGCTTAATTGACGTGCTAAAACCATTCTATTAAGAATACTGAATAATTTTGCGATGGCAGAACTAGCGGAAAGAATGATAAATGAATTTATTAGTTTTCTTTTCATAAAGCACTTCCTTTCTGATGAATTTTGTCATATAATATGTAAGTGACTTTGAAATGGAGGGCTGTAAGTGGAATCGAGTAACGATTTTAAATTTAATAAACGTGATCTTAATTTTTTAATTAAATTAAAAGCCCGTGACTTTAAACAACAAAATATTCACAATATTTCTGAACAGCAAATAAAAGATTATTTGTTTGAACGAAAATGGAAACAAAGAGATGCTATTCCGATGTGTGAAATTATTGATGATATCATGAGTCTTGATTTTTCGGAAATATTTGATTATTTAAGTTTACAAGTAGTAAAAGAAGCATCTCGTTTGAGTATAAATGATTTTTCAGATTTAATTTCAAAATAGTTGCTGATGCAACTATTTTTGTTTGAGAGGAGGACTTTATGGAGTGGCAGATCATAAATAATTTAGACTACAAACACTATATGCAAGAATATAATATAAATTCACTTTTAGCGAAGATTTTTGCTTATAAAAATTATTCTTCGCAACAAATTGAAGCAATGCTTTCAAATCGTTTGATATATCATGATTTTTCATTGTTTTCAGAAGCAGAGCTGACATTAGAAAAAATTAATGAAGCAATCGCCAACAAAGAAAAAATTTGTATTTACGGTGACTATGACTGTGATGGTATTCTAGCGACATCAATTTTAGTAGATGCTTTTAGACAGTTAGGCATCGAAGTTGGTTTTCATATCCCTAATCGTTTACAAGATGGATATGGTTTAAATAAACAGCGTGTTGAACAGATGGCAGCAAAAGGCTATACACTTATCATTACTGTTGATAATGGAATAAAAGCCTATGAGGCAATTGAAAGAGCAAATGAACTGGGGGTCGATGTAATCGTCACTGATCATCATAATTACGATGATCAATTACCAGATGCCTTTTCAATCATTCATGCTAAGATTTCCCCTGATTATCCTTATAAAGAAATATCAGGAGGATTCGTGGCGTACAAATTAGCTAGTGCGTTATTAAAAAAACATGATAAATATTTATTTTGTTTAGCGGCAATAACAACTATTTCCGACATGATGCCTTTATTAGATGAAAACCGGGCATTAGTTAAAAGAGCACTAGAATTTATGAAAGAAAACCAATATCCCCAATTAGAATTATTACTTGGTGGTAATCAAAAATATAATGTTACTAGTATTGGCTTTATATTAGCCCCTAAAATCAATTCATTTGGACGCCTTAGTGAAATTATTAATCCTAATCATCTAGTTAAATATTTTCGCCAAGACGCATCGATCGGGCTATTAACAGCAGTAAGTTCGAAAGCTGTTGAAGTCAACGCTAAAAGACAAGAATTGACAAATAAGCAGTATCAGGAGGTTCTTGCCGCAGTTGACGTAAATGATAAATTTTTATATAGCTATCAAAATGAAGTTCATGAAGGCTTGATTGGTTTGGTGGCTGGCAAGTATACTCGTCAATATAATCGGCCAAGTTTTGTCATGAGTCTTGATAAGGAAAAAAATATGTATAAAGGCAGTGCTAGAGGAATCGAAGGCTTATCTTTAAGTAGTATTTTTAAGCAGGTTGAAGATGTTTTGGATAATTATGGTGGTCATGCTCTAGCGGGTGGTTTTAGTGTATCTGTTGATAATGTAGAAATTCTTAAATCTAAGCTAACAAGATATTTAGAAGAACAGTTAGAAAACTATCAGCCGCCGTTAGTTGAGGTATTAGAAGTTTCAGAAGATGAAATTAGTAAAAATGCTGTAAAACAGTTAGAACTTTTAGAACCCTTAGGTAATGGCAATGAAGAAGTCTGTTTCTATGCAAAGAACTTATCAGTTAAAAAAGTAACTCCTTTATCGAATGGGAAACATCTTCGTTTTGATCTTGAATTACCAAAAGTACGGGGCCAAGCGTTATATTTTAATCATGGTGAATTGTATGAACAGTATAAAGATATTGAAAAGATTAATGTGGTTGGGAAGTTTAGTATCAATGTTTTTAATAATTTTGAATCTGTAAATATAATTATTGAGGGAATTAAATAGTTTTAATTAATGTATAAAAATGTTATAATTGAATATCATAAGGCATGGTTGTAAAGGAGAAGATATAAAAAATGGATTTAACTAAATATGTAGCTGATATAAAGGATTTTCCAGAAGAAGGAATTATTTTTAGAGATGTAACGCCTTTAATGCAGGATAAAGATGCATTTAAAGAAACGATCAATAAATTTGTTGACTGGACTAATACTTTAGAGACAAAAGTTGATGTTGTTGCGGGACCAGAAGCACGGGGATTTTTATTTGGCTGTCCGGTAGCTTATAAGATCGATGCAGGCTTTGTACCAGTTAGAAAACCTGGTAAATTACCACGAGAAACAATAAGTGAAACATATGCATTAGAGTATGGAACAAACGAAGTTCATATTCATGCTGATAGTATCAAGCCAAATCAAAATGTTATTATTGTTGATGATTTGCTTGCAACCGGTGGAACTGTTGAAGCGACTGTTAAATTGGTCGAAAAATTAGGTGGTAAAGTAATTGGAATTGCATTTTTAATTGAACTGGAAGAATTAAAAGGACGTGAAAGATTACAAGGTTATAATGTTTATTCATTATTGAAATATTAAAAAGAGCTAAGCTCTTTTTTAATAATTATGGGAGGTGTTATTTATGGCTGAATATAAAGGGGCAGGAGATGTTGTTTCAATAAAAAATGTTCTTGAGGTTTGTGGCAAATATATTACTAATCAAGAAAGTCTTACTTTGATTAATCAGGCTTATGATTATATTATGGAAAAGCATAAAGGGCAAAAAAGAAAGAGTGGGGAACCATATACTAATCATTTGATCTGGGTTGCTTATATTTTAGCAACTTTACAGACAGGACCTGCGACAATTACTGCTGGTTTGCTTCATGATGTTATGGAGGACTGTGATGTAAGTCGAGAAGAAATGGTGGAACGTTTTGGTGAAGAAATCACAACACTAGTTGAAGGAGTAACCAAGATCGGTAAGATGCCGTTTAAAGATGAGGCAGATGTTTATGCAGAAAATCACCGTAAAATTTATATTGCGATGGCAAAAGATATTCGTGTTATATTAATTAAATTTGCTGATCGTTTGCACAATATGCGAACATTACAATATATGCCTGCTCATAAACAAAAAAGAATTGCTAGAGAGACATTGGAAGTCTATACTCCAATTGCCCATCGTTTAGGGATCAATGATATCAAGACAGAATTAGAAGATTTAAGTCTTTCGTATCTAGATCCCGTTGCTTTTAACGATATCTCTAATCTTTTGGCAGTAAAACAGGAAGAAAGAAAAGAATCTGTTGCAAAAATGATGGCATCGGTTGAAACAATGCTTAATGAAAATAAATATGAGTATCGAATCTTAGGTCGGGCTAAATCAATTTATAGTATTTATAAAAAAATGTTTGTTAAAAAGAAACGATTTGATGAATTGTATGATCTATATGCTTTACGGATCATTACTAAGGATAAGATGGATTGTTATAGTATTTTAGGATTGATTCATGATCATTATCGCCCAATTCCCGGACGGTTTAAAGATTATATTGCAATGCCTAAACCTAACATGTATCAATCTTTGCACACTTCGGTAATTGGTGAAGATGGTAATACTTTTGAAATTCAAATCAGAACTGAAGAAATGGATGAACTTGCAGAATTAGGAGTAGCTGCACACTGGCGTTATAAAGAAAATAAAGGTTATTCATCGAAAAAAGAACAACAGGAAATTGGTGAAAAGTTACAGTGGTTAAGAGAATTTATTTCTTTAAGTGAAGATATAAAAGATGGTGATGCTAAAGAATACTATGATTCTTTAAAAAGAGATATTTTTGAAGCTAATGTCTATGTTTTGACACCACAAGGGAAGATCGTTGAGTTACCCAATGGTTCGACCCCTATTGATTTTGCTTATCGGATTCATACCGAAGTTGGCCATAAGGCCGTTGGTGCGATAGTTAATAATGTGATGGTTCCGATCGATACAAAATTAAATACAGGTGATGTCGTAGAAATCAAGACAAATAAACAGTCACAGGGGCCTAGTGATGACTGGTTAAAATTTGTTCGTACTGCCGGTGCTCGTAATAAGATTAGACAGTTCATTGCTTCTAGAGAGGCTGAGACGAAAAAAGATGCAATCGAAGATGGTCGTAAGATTTTAAGAGATGAGCTTAGAAAAAGACAGTTAAATGAAAAGAAGTATCTTGATCCAGATACTTATAAGACTTTTTTAGGGTCATTTGGCGCACGTTCATTTGATGATATATTGTATTTTATTGGGAAAAAAAGTTTGCCGGCAATGACATTGATCGATCGTGTCGTTCCTAAAAAAAGCGGTTTTTTCGATAGTATTTCAAAAATGCTGCAAAGAAATAATCAGGTCAATGACCGTCAACAGGCAGCAAAGAGCAGCTCTGGTGTAGTTGTTAAAGGAATCGATGGTTTAAAAATTCAGTTATCAAAATGCTGCAATCCTATTCCCGGCGATGAAATTTTAGGTTTTGTTTCTCAAGGGCAGGGAATTAAAGTGCATCGTAAAGATTGTCCAAATATCCAGGTTCCTGAAGTCAAAGCCCGATTGATCGATGTTTATTGGGATTTTGCTTCAATTTCAACGATGAAATTCCAGGCTGATCTAGAGATTACCGGTTTAGATCGAACAAATTTATTGAATGATGTTATTACTGTTTTAGGACAAACAAAGATCAATATTTTAAATATTCGTGCTGATGTGGTTGATATGAAAGCTATTATTAAGCTTAAGATTTCGGTTGAAGATGCCTCTCGTTTACAACAGGCAATTGATAATATTGACAGAATTCAGGGTATTTTTGAAGTTAAAAGAGTTATTCACTAGTGTTATTATTTATTGATAAAATATAAAAATGATTTATTTAAAGACATAAAAAGATCGTTTTCTATTAAGTGATAATAGACGATGATCTTTTTTGTTGTTTAGTAATAAGTTTTTTAAACTAATTAATAAAAGCGTTGTTTTAATGGAAGAAAGGCCTATGTGATTTGTAAATTTTCATGGGCCAAGATCAAAATTTATACCATGGAATATTTAGTTTATATCTATATTCTATGCGTTTTTGAAAAAGTAAAGATAATAATAAGATTTTCAAAAAATCTTTTTTCATAAATAATCAATATTTATCCAATCAAATCATTGATTTTTTTAAATAATCGAATATAATCATTTTAATCCAATGAACAAGATTAAACAGCTAAGTCTTTTCATAGAGAGAATACGGTTGGTGAAAGTATTTAAAAAGAAATGCTGTGGGACACTTGAGGAGTTACTTTGAAATTAGTAGGAGTAAACGTACGTCGCGTTAAGACAAGAGGGCATGTATAATTACATGAATTAAGGTGGTACCGCGTTTTTAACGTCCTTATTTTAAGGACGTTTTTATATTTTAAAGGAGGAAGAGAAAATGATGTATAAAGCCCCACGTGGAACAGTAGATATTTTGCCAGAAAATACTGCGAAATGGCAAATGCTGGAACAATTAATTAGAACGATTTGTGCTAACTATAATGTTAAAGAAGTGAGAACTCCAATTTTTGAGCATACTGAGTTATTTAACCGCGCAGTTGGTGATACAACTGATGTCGTTAGTAAAGAAATGTATACTTTTAATGATAAAAAAGGACGCTCAATTACCCTTAGACCAGAAGGAACAGCGGGAGTAGCTCGGGCATATGTTGAAAATAAGATGTTTGCTAGTCCTGATAAGATTTCTAAGTTATATTATATTGGACCGATGTTTAGATATGAACGTCCCCAAAATGGACGTCAGCGTCAATTTCATCAATTTGGAGTAGAAATGATTGGTTATGAATCACCATTTTTAGACGTTGAATGTATGACGATGGCAGTTACATTAGTTGAAGCATTAGGTTTAAAAGGGGTTAAATTACATATCAATACTTTAGGTGATGAAGCAAGTCGTGATGCTTATCGTAAGGCTTTAAAAGAACACTTTAGTGCCCATTTAGATGAATTGTGCAGTGATTGTAAAAGCCGTTTTGAAACTAATCCATTACGTATTTTAGATTGTAAAGTTGATCATGATCATCCAGCGATGGCGAATGCGCCAAAAACAATTGATTATTTAAGTGATGAAGCTAAAGCCCACTTTACTAAAGTATGTGAGTTATTAGATGATTTAGAAATTGAATATGAGTTAGATACTAACTTAGTTAGAGGTTTAGATTATTATTGTCATACTGTTTTTGAAGTTATTTCTGATGATCCACGTTTAGGAGCCGGAGCAACTGTTGGCGGTGGTGGCCGTTATAACGGTTTAATTAGTGAATTGGGTGGTCCCGAAGCTCCAGGTGTTGGTTTTGCTTTTGGAATGGAACGGTTATTGATTGCGATGGATGATGAATTACAGGAAACAGAAGGCTTAGATGTATACGTTATGCCTTTAGGTGCTAAGGCTAAAGATTTAGCGTTACAAATTACGACGATGTTAAGAGCTAATGGTTTTAGTGTTGATATGGATTATCAAGATCGTTCTTTAAAAGCCCAATTTAAAACTGTTGATCGCATGAATAGTCATTTTGCGATGATTATTGGTGATCAAGAGGTAGAAGATGAAGTCGTAAATATTAAATGTACGCATTCTAAAACCCAGGATGTTGTACCAATTGAAAATATTGTTGCATATATTGAAAATCATATGGAGGGTCATAGCCATGAATAGAACTCATAATAATGGAGAATTAAGAATCAGTGATGTTAATAAAGTTGTTGAATTAAAAGGCTGGGTAGCTAAAAAAAGAAATCTTGGCTCTTTAGTTTTTATTGATTTAAGAGATCGCTATGGAATTACGCAGATCGTCTTAAGTGAAAGTATGGAAGCTTTAGCTAAAGACATTAAAAATGAATATGTGATTCATGTTGTTGGAAAAGTAATTGAACGAAGTTCAAAAAATCCTAATATGCCAACTGGTGAGATTGAAATCGAAGCTAGTCAAATCGATATTATTAATACAGCTAATGTAACACCGATCTATACTACTGATGATACTGATGCTAGTGAAGATGCTAGAATGCAATATCGCTATTTAGATCTTAGAAGACCAGTGATGCAAAACAAGCTTATTATGCGTCATAAAATTACGCGCAGTATTCGTGAATTTTTAGATAATCATGATTTTATTGATATTGAAACGCCATATTTAAACCGTTCAACACCTGAAGGGGCAAGAGACTTTTTAGTACCTTCAAGAGTTCATAATGGATCTTTTTATGCTTTGCCACAATCACCACAATTGTTTAAACAATTATTAATGGTTTCTGGATTTGAACGTTATTATCAAATTGCTCGTTGTTTTAGAGATGAAGATCTACGTTTGGATCGGCAACCTGAATTTACACAAGTTGATGTGGAAATGAGTTTTATGACTACTGATGAAATCATTTCTATCGGTGAGGGATTGATCGCTAAAGTCATGAAAGATGTTAAGGGAATTGATCTGCAATTGCCACTGCCAAGAATGACTTGGCATGAAGCTATGGAAAAATATGGAATTGATAAACCAGATATTCGTTTTGGTTTAGAATTGGTTAATTTAAATGAAGTCGTTAAAGATGTTGATTTTATGGTTTTTAAAAGTGCTTTAGAAGCTAATGGTCATGTTAAAGGAATCAATGTTAAAGGTAAAGCAAATGATTTTTCACGTAAAGCTATCGATAAATTAACGGATATCGTTAAAACATATAAAGCTAAAGGATTAGCCTGGTTAAAAGTTAAAGATGGTAAAGGTGAAGGACCAATTGCAAAGTTCTTTAGCGACGAACAAATGAGTCGTTTATTAACAGCAATGAATGCTAATAATGATGATCTATTGTTATTTGTAAGTGATGTTAAATATAATGTTGTTTGTGATGCTTTAGCAGCACTTAGAAATCATTTAGGTAAAGAATTAAAATTATATAATAATGATGAGTATGCATTTTTATGGGTCGTAGATTTCCCAATGTTTGAATATGACGATGAAACAGAACGTTATTATGCTGTTCATCATCCATTTACGCGTCCAAAAGATAGCGATATCGATAAAATTGAAAATGATCCTGCAAATTGTTTAGCGGATGCTTATGATATCGTCTTAAATGGATTTGAATTGGGTGGTGGATCACAGCGTATTTATGAACAGGATCTACAAGAAAGAGCTTTTAAAGCGTTAGGATTCACTCAAGAAAGAATCGATAGTCAGTTTGGCTGGTTTGTTGAAGCCTTCCAATATGGAACGCCACCTCATGGCGGATTTGCATTAGGATTAGACCGTTTAGCGATGCTGCTTACTAATAGTGATAATATTCGTGAAGTAATTGCGTTTCCTAAAAATGCAAGTGCTGTTTGCCCGATGTCAAAAGCACCGGGAAATGTTGATAAAGTGCAGTTAGATGAACTAGGAATTGCGGTGATCGAAGATGAATAAAAAGCGAATCGATGGTGTAATTGCGAGAATGAAGGAAGCTGATCTTGATTATTTACTGATCAGTGAACCTTCATCAATTGATTATTTGATTGATTACGTTAATCATCCTGGGGAAAGAATGTACGTATTGATGTTATCAGCAAAAGGAGATCATAAATTATTTTTCAATGATTTATTCTTTGTTGAAAAAGATTTAGGGATTGAAATAGTTTGGCATAGTGATGTCGATGATGCGATCCAAACGATCGTTGATAATCTTGATAACGCTAAAAAAATTGGTGTAGATAAACATTGGACAGCTAATTTTTTACTTGATCTAATGAATAGAATACCGGATGTTAAAATAGTAAATGGGTCAAAATGTGTTGATTATCAAAGAATGGTAAAAGATGAAGATGAACAAAAACTAATGATTGAAGCAAGCATTATTAATGATAAGGCAATGGATGAAGTGATTAAACAAGTTGCTCTTGGGTTAAGTGAAGTTGAAGTGGCTGCTAAGTTAAATGATATTTATAGTGATCTTGGTGCTGACGGAAATAGTTTTGATGCAATCATTGCCTATGGTGCTAATGGCGCAAATCCCCATCATGAAAATGATGATAGCACTTTAGCACCTGGTGATAGTGTCATTATTGATATGGGGTGTAAATACCATGGTTATTGTTCAGATATGACGAGAACTGTTTTTTATCAAGAAGTTAGTGAAGAAGCTAAAAAAGTATATGAATTGGTAAGAAGTGCTAATCAGGCAGCTGAAGCGATGATCAAACCTGGTGTTAGATTATGTGATATTGATAAAACGGCTCGAGATATTATTAGTGAAGCTGGTTATGGAAAGGAATTCAATCATCGTTTAGGACATTTTATAGGTAAAGATGTTCATGAATATGGAGATGTTTCAGTAAATTTTGATTTAGAAGTTCAAGCAGGAATGATTTTTTCAATCGAGCCAGGTGTTTATTTACCAGGCAAATTTGGAGTTCGAATTGAAGATTTAGTAATGGTGACAAAAGACGGCTGTAAAGTGTTAAATAGTTATTCTAAAGATCTAATAGTAATTTAATGATTAAGAGAATTACTCTTAATCATTTTATTTGTCGATAAAAAATTATACTTTTTGGGATACGTTAAACACATTTATCTTAATTTGTGCTAAAATGGTGGAGTGAGGTGACAGAAATGTATTATTTTATAGGAATTAAAGGTTCAGGGATGGCGCCACTTGCTGAAATCCTATATGAACTTGGAAATGAAGTATGTGGAAGTGATATTGATAAATATATTTTTATAGAAGATGAGTTAAGAAAGAGAAATATTCCAATTTACTCATTTAATGCTGATAATATTAAAGATGGTTATACGGTTATTATTGGTAATGCTTTTGATGATGATCATGTCGAAGTTAAAGCAGCATTAGCTAATCCTAATGTCAAATGTTATCGTTATTTTGAATTTTTAGGAAAATTTATGAAAAATTTTATTTCTATTAGTGTTGCCGGTACTCATGGTAAAACAACGACGACAGGAATGGCATATCATTTGTTTGAAGATTTTGATAAAACTTCTGTATTGATAGGTGATGGAACTGGTCATGCGACTAAAGATAGTAAATATTTTATTGCTGAATCATGTGAGTTCCAGGATCATTTTTTACATTATTATCCTGATTATGCAATAATCAATAATATTGAATTAGATCATGTTGATTATTTTAAGACGTTAGACCGTTATATAGAATCATTTGAAAAATTTGCTAATCAAGTCAAAGATACGGTTATTGTTTGGGGTGATGATCCGAACATAAAAAAAATTAAATTTGAAAAAAGAGTTATGAGATTTGGTTTAAATGACTATAATGACGTTAGGGCGGTAAATGTAATTGAAAACAATTTAGGTTTTTCATTTGATGTATATATTCATGATGAATTATTTGGACATTTTAATTTACCATTCTTTGGTATGCATATGTTATATAATTCACTTGCAATTATTACCCTTGGCTATTTAGAAAATATGAGTAGTGAATATATTCAAGATAAGCTTGCAACTTTTGAGGGTACAAAACGCCGTTATAGTGTTACTGAGGTGGGAAATAATGTTTATGTTGATGATTATGCCCATCATCCTACAGCAATCAAATATGTTATTGAAGCTACTCGAGTTAAATATCCGGGGAAAAAGATCGTTGCGGTATTTAAACCGGATCGCTATTCTCGGGGGGCTAGATTTGCAGTTGAATTTGCTCGAGCTATGGATTTAGCTGATTATCCTTATTTTTGTCCATTCCCTGAAAATGCTGTAAAAGAAGAAGGAATCGATATTGATATTTACGATATTGCTAAAAATCTACCAAGAGCAAAAGTTATTGGAGAAGATGAAGAGGCGGCTAAGGAATTAGCTAAATATGATGGTGTCGTATTCTTGTTTATGTCAAGTAAAGATATTTATAAACTTGAAGAAAAAGTTATCACGATAAAAAAATCTATATAAGTATTTAAAATTGTGATATAATATTTTTTAGAAAGTCGAGGTAAAGTTATGACTGCTATAGATATTTGTTACTGTGTTTTAATTTTATCAGGAGCATTTGCTTTAGTTTGTTTAGGAATTTTACTGCTTCGCAGTTCAACGACAATAAAGCAGGTAGGCAGCACAGTTGAAATGGCTCAAACTACGATTAATAAAGCAGAAAAAATTATGGATGATATAACTTATAAACTGGATCTTTTAAATGCTCCAGTAGAAACAATTGCCCGTTTCTTTGATCCAAATCGACCTAAGTTTAATCCGATTAGTGCTATTATTAGTTTGTTTAAAAAGAAATTTTAGAAAGGTGAGATTATTATGAAATTTGGAAAATTTATAGCTGGTATTGGTATTGGGACAATAGTTGGAATGTTATTTGCCCCAAAAAAAGGTAGTGAGTTAAGAGAAGATCTTAAAGAAAAATCACAGGAATTATATGATAAAGCACAGAATATCACAAAAGAAGATGTTGAGACTTTAGTTAATAATACAATTGAAGAAATAAAACTTGCTATTGATGAATTTGATATGGAAGAATTTAAGGACACTACAAGTACTAAATTATCTGAAGTTAAAGGAAAATTAGAAGAGCTGGCAAATTCTGTTAAATCAAGTGATGAATATGCAAATTTTAAAGCATCAGTTACAAAGATTAGTGATGAAATGACAAGTAAATTAAATGAAATCAAGGACAAGATTCAAGACAAAGATTTTGATGCGTTAAAGGAATTAGATGATGCAATGGATGATATTGAAGATGAATTAGATGTCATCATTGAAGATCTAAAAGATTAATGAAAAAAGTTACGATATATGATGTTGCAAGGGAAGCTGGCGTTTCTCTTGCGACAGTTTCTCGAGTAATTAATGGTTCAAATGTTGTTCGAGAAAAAACTAAACAAAAAGTCTTGGATGTTATTGAACGTTTAGATTTCAAACCGAATGATATAGCTAGAGGATTAGCAACTAGTAAAACAACAACTATTGCAATTGTTTTTCCCCAGTCATTATTTGCCCATGTTAAAGACATGATTGGTGGTATCGGTGATACAGGAAGACATTTAGATTATAATATCAATATGTATACTACTGATGATATTGGTGATGGAAATACAGTCGCTGATGTAACAGAACGCTTGGTTAAATCAAGAGTGGATGGTGTTATTTTATTCAACAATGATAATATTGATGAAACAATTGAAGCGATCGTTAAGTATAAATTACCAATAGTTGTCATAGGTAAGAAGTTATCAGGTGACAACATCGGTTCTATTTATATTGATGTTAAAAAGGCGGCAGAAGAGATTGTTGATAAATATCTAGCTGAGGGTAAAGATGATATAATTTATATTTTACCTAAACAAAATTTGATTAAAAGTGATGAAATAATTGAAGGTATTAAAGATACATATAAAAAATATGAAAAAGTTTTTACAACTAATCAGATTTTAACCAGCTCAAGCCATTATGAGAATACATATCCTAATTTTGTAGAGTATTTTAAAGATCATAAGCATGATTTAGTATTTTGCGGGTATGATAAAGATGGTGTAGCTGTAATTAATGCAGCTCAGGAAAATGGGATTAAAATTCCTGAAGAGATGGAAGTTGTAGGAATGTTGAACACAAGTTATTCAATTATGTGTAAGCCAACACTATCTTCGATGAATGTTCCTGTCTATGATATGGGAGCGCTTGCAGTGCGTTTATTGACAAAGTTTTTGCATGAAGAAAAGATTGAATCTAAGGAAATCGTTGTCCAGCACATGTTTATAAAGCGTGATTCAACAAATGAATAAAAGTATTTACAGCATAATTATTTATGCTGTTTTTTTGTTGATTATATTAAAAGGAAAATATTTTTAAAATGGGCAATGTTTTTTAAGAATTATTATATTATAAGTAGCATATATTTGATAGATAGGTTAAAATTAAATTATCAAATAGATGGAGGAAAATAATATGATCATTACAACAACAAATCAAATTGAAGGTAAAAAAGTAGTTGACTATAGGGGAATAGTTTTTGGTGAAGTAATTTCTGGAGTAAATATGTTTAAAGATATTGGAGCTGGAATTAGAAATATTTTTGGTGGTCGCAGTGCTGGATACGAAGAAGAATTAATGGCTTGTCGCCAGGAAGCTTTAAAAGAAATGGAAGAAAGAGCTAAGGCAGCGGGTGCTAATGCTGTAATTGGAGTTGATATTGACTATGAAATGTTAGGTGCTGGTAATGATATGATGATGGTTACAGCAAGTGGTACAGCTGTTGTCGTAGAATAATATCAAATAATGAAGGTTGACTTATCCTTTGTTTTAGAATATAATTCAATTACGACGTTGAAGGAAAATAGTAATCAAAATAGGCATTTAAGAGACCTTGTGGCTGGTGAAAACAAGGATGTACTACTGATGAATACACTCTGGAGTTTCTAGATGCAAAGTCTAGACGGGTCATCCCGTTATCGATTTAAGAGCATGTAGTAATACATGAATAAAGGTGGTACCGCGAGATTTCGTCCTTTAGGATGAGATCTTTTTTATTTTATAGATGGAGGATAGAAGATGAAGATTTATGATGAATTAGTATGGCGAGGATTGATCAAAGATGTTAGTTCGCCGGATCTAGAAGAAAAATTAAATAATGGTGGGATGACTTTTTATATTGGAACTGATCCAACTGGAGACAGTTTACATATTGGACATTTTTCATCATTTTTAATTTCAAAACGTTTAAAGGAAGCAGGACATAATCCAATTTTATTAGTTGGTGGAGCCACAGGATTGATCGGGGATCCAAAACCAGATACTGAAAGACCAATGATTACGAAAGAAACAGTTGAACATAACTTTGCTTGTTTAAAAAAACAGGCTCAGGACTTATTTGGATTTGAAGTAGTTAATAACTATGACTGGTCTAAAGATTTAAATTTCATTGATTTTCTTAGAGATTATGGTAAATACTTTAATGTCAATTATATGTTGAATAAAGATATTGTTAAACGGCGTCTAGATGCCGGAATCACATATACCGAATTTTCTTAT
Organism: Clostridiales bacterium VE202-01; assembly: GCA_000508865.1. Classification (GTDB taxonomy): domain Bacteria; phylum Bacillota_I; class Bacilli_A; order Erysipelotrichales; family Coprobacillaceae; genus Thomasclavelia. Next base: position 92,385 of record BAHP02000011.1, on the reverse strand, counting down.
ATGATCATGCAAGCAATGGATTTTGAATGGTTATATAATAATAAAAACTGTGTTATGCAGGTTGCAGGTCAAGATCAATGGGGCAATATTACAGCAGGAATTGAATTGATTAGAAAAAAAGACGGTAAAGAAGCTTATGGTTTTACAATGCCGCTTTTAACTAAAAGTGATGGAACAAAGTTTGGTAAGACAAATGGCAAAGCTATTTGGTTAGATAAAGAAAAAACATCACCTTATGAAATGTATCAGTTCTTTATTAACTCAGAGGATGATAAAGTAATCGATTATTTAAAATTCTTAACTTTCTTAACACCTGAAGAAATTATGGAATTAGAAGAAAAGAATAAAACCCAGCCTCATTTACGAGAAGCCCACCAGGCGCTAGCTCGTGAAGTAATCACATTCTTACATGGTAAAGAGGCTTATGAAGAAGCTGTAAATATTTCTAAAATGTTATTTTCAGGTCAAATTCAATCTTTGACTTTAGAACAAGTTAAAGTATGTTTTGAAGGAGTGCCAAGTGTTGAAATAAATGAAGATTTAAATATTTTAGATGCTTTGATTACTTGTGGGGCAGCTAAAAGTAAACGCGAAGCACGTGAATTTGTTAATGGTGGATCAATTTTAATTAATGGTGAAAGAATCAAAGATGTTGAATTTACTGTTTGCAAAGCTAATGCTTTTGGTAATGAAGCAACGGTAATTCGTCGTGGTAAAAAGAACTATTTTGTAATTAAACATGTTTAAAAGTGGACATAACGTCCACTTTTTCACACTTTATTCACAATTGTGAATTTATTTTTCTTTAGGTGTTTTTTTCCAAAGTAATGTATTTTTCTCGTTCGATAAACTAGTCAATAAATTACTTTTGGCTTGAGGATATTTTTGGTACAACTCATTTAATAACTGTTTAAATTCTTCGCGCTTAGTATGTTTATCAGCTGGGCAGGTTGATGTCACAACAGGAATATGAGCTTCTTCTACAGCTGAAATGATATCTGATTCATAAGCATAAACTAAAGGCCGAATGAAATTCATTTCGGTTCGCGTTAGATACATTTTAGGGGTAAAAGTAGCGATTTTACCACCGTAGACCATATTCATAAATAAAGTTTCTACAGCATCATCACCATGATGAGCAAAAGCAACTTTGTTACAACCATACTTTTTTGCGCCATCAATAACTAAAGCTTTTTTAAACTTTGAACAAAGCGAACATTGTAAACGACCATCTTCAGTTTTATTTAACTTTAAGATTTCATAAACATCGCTAGGTTCATGATATAATTCGATCTGATTCTTTTTACAAAAAGCATCTACTTCACTAAAATCCATATCTGGAAAGCCCATTTCAATATGAACACCAACTACCTCGAATTTAACACGGGCAAATTTTTGATACAGCGATAAGCAGTATAAAAGTAACGTTGAATCTTTTCCGCCTGATACACCGACACAAACTTTATCACCATCTTGAATTAAATCAAATTCTTCATCAGCTTTTCTTATACAGCCTAATACTTTTTTCATTGTCATTTATAATCACCGTCTTCTATTTTAACAAAATTATGAATATATGCAAAGATATTTGCATTTTATTACAAACCTTTGTAAAATGATAAGCGGTGATAAAAATGGATGGAATCGTATTAATAAACAAACCTGCAGGGATGACGAGTCATGATGTCGTTAATAAACTTCGTAAAATATTACATACTAAAAAAGTAGGGCATTGTGGAACTTTAGACCCTGATGCAACTGGTGTTTTAGTTGTATGTATTAATAAAGCAACTAAAGTATTACAGTTTTTAACTAGTGAAAGTAAAGAATATGTCGCAACCTTAAATTTAGGTGTAAGTACGGATACGTATGATGCTAGTGGTAAAGTCTTAGAAACTAAAGAATATCAAAAAATAGATGATGATAAAATTATTGCTTGTTTAAAGAGTTTTATAGGAAAACAGGAACAAAAACCACCTTTATATTCAGCAATCAAAATTAAGGGCAAAAAATTATATGAATATGCAAGAAGTGGTGAAAATGTAGAAGTTCCTACTAGAGTTGTTACAATTGATTATATCGATGTTTTAGAAATCAAAGAAAATTTGATTAAATTTAAAGTTGGCTGTTCTAAAGGAACTTATATTCGTTCATTATGTTTTGATATAGCTGCTAAATTAGGCTATCCTGGACATATGCAAGATCTGATCAGAACGAAATCAGGTAAGTTTGCTTTAAATGACTGTTTTACTTTAGAAGAAATTGAAGCTGGTAAGTTCAATTGTTTAAGTATTGAAACTGCCTTAAGTGACTTTAAACAATTAGAAGTAGAAGATGAAAATATCGTTTATCATGGTAAGAAGATCAAATCTGATCTCAATGAGCAGGTCGTGATCGTAAATAGAAATAAGAAGGTTTTAGCAGTGTATGGCCCTGATGGTAATGGTTATTTAAAGAATATAAGAGGATTATGGTAATGGAAATAATATATTTAAATGAACAAAATGATTTGAAGATGGAACCTAGTTGTGTTGCGCTTGGCTTTTTTGATGGTTTTCACTTAGGGCATTTAAAGTTAGTTAATGAAGTTATTAAGGTTGCAAAAAGAGATAATTTAAAAAAGGCGCTGTTGACATTCGATGTTCAGCCTCGAGCTTATTTAACTAATCAGCCGTTTAAATATTTAATGAGTTTAGAAGACAAAATTAATTTATTAAAATCATATGATTTTGATTATTTATTTATTTTACGTTTTAATCACGATATCGCTAAATTGATGCCAGAAAAATTTATTCAAGAATTTATTATCAAATCTAAAATCAAACATGTTGTTTGTGGGTATGATTTCCATTTTGGCGATCGAGGTCGTGGTAATAGCGAAATTTTACAAGCTTATGGACATAATGATTATCAAGTAACTGTAATTGAAAAACTGGAATACGATCATCATAAAATATCTTCAAGTTACTTAAGAGAGCTTTTAACTAAGGGTGATGTCGAGCTGGCAGCTAAATTATTAAGTCGTCCTTATTGTATAAGTGGTAAAGTGATATATGGACGGCAAAATGGACGTAAGATTGGTTTTCCAACTGCTAATATCGATGCTAAAGATTATTTGTTACCGGAAAATGGGGTGTATGGCGCAAAAGTCTATTTTAAAGATAAAGTTTATTTAGGAATGGTCAATATCGGTTATAATCCTACTTTTACAGCATTACCAGGATTATCTTTAGAAGTAAATATTTTTGATTTTGATGAAAATATTTATGGACAAGTTTTAACAGTTGCTTTTATTAAGAAAATTAGAATGGAAAAGAAGTTTGCTAGTGTTGAAGGGTTGATTGAACAGTTAAAGCATGATCGTCAACAGATCAAAAATGAAATAATTTTGTAGATATAGTTAATGTATCTACATTTTTAGTTTTAAAGTTTTTTAGATGGATATACTAATAGTGGTGATATAATGTATGTCTGGTTAATTTTTGCAAGTTTTTTATGGGGAACCAATGTTTTAGTAATGAGATATATGCTGGAATATATGTCGACATATGATCTGGCGACACTTAAGGTTTTTCTTTCAATCGTAGCGATTTTTTTAGTGATGAAATATAAGAAAGTGAAATTTAAGCGTCGTCATGATTTTTTAGGCTTTAAAGTTGCCTTATTTTCAATAACAATAAATTTTATTTTAACTTTTGAGGGCTTGAATTTAATTAGCGGCAGTGCTAATGCAATCATGAATTCACTGGCTCCGTTAGTAACGATTCTTTTAGCTTTATTGATATATAAAAATAAGATCGTTAAAAATCAATTGCTTGCTATGATGATAGCTTTTGTAGCTTTTTTTGTTTCGATTGATTTTAAATTGAATCAGCTTTCTTGGGGGCATTTGATGCTACTTGGGGGAATTGTTTTTTATAGTTATGGTAATTTATTGATGCAGCATAATTGTAAAAAAGAAGAGAATCTGTCGTTTACATTAGAGTATTTGAGTTATGGTTTTATCCAGTTATTACTGATATCGTTATTTTTTCCGCAACATAACGATATCGAAAATATTTCGTTAATGTTATGGCTCGTTTTTATTCTTTTTTCTGGGATTGGATTTGCCATCATCCAGTTGATTTATTTTAATGCCGTTCATGAAATCGGTAGTATAAAAACTAGTTTTTACTGGGATTAAATCCAATCTTTACGTATCTTGGCTCTTTGTTGCTGCAAGAAGAGTTTGCTTTTAATAAGATGTTGGCGATGATCTTGATGGTTATAGCAATGTTGATTGCCAATAAACATAATCTATTTGTAAAAAAAGATAGCTGAGCTATCTTTGATAATATTTAATTAGAGCTTGCGTTCCTAGATCTTCATCACCATTAACTTGTAAAGTCTCAAACATTTTTAAAACAACATTAAGTACTTCAAGGTCAAGGCTGTTGCTATCATTTACATCCTTGGCTATTTTCATATCTTTGATATAATGTTTGATGTAAAAACCAGGGTCGAAATCATTTGTCAGCATTTTAGGACCATTGTTACTTAACTGCCAAGAACCAGCAGCTCCACTAGAGATACACTGTAACATTAATTCAGGATCCAAGTCAACGCTTTTAGCGTATGTGATGGCTTCACAGGTACTGGCTAATGCACCAGCTAGGGCAATTTGATTAGCCATTTTAGTATGCTGACCGTTTCCAGGAGCTCCGACATAATTGAGATTAGTTCCTAAAACTTTTAAGACAGGTTTTACTTTTTCAAAAACTTCTTTGTCACCACCGACCATAATAGATAAGGTTCCTTTGATGGCTCCAATATCGCCACCAGAAACTGGGCAATCTAAGCTAACAACGCCTTTTTTTATTGCTTCAGTATATATTTTTTTAGCTAATAGGGGACTTGACGTCGTAAAATCAATTAAAATAGTATTTTCTTTTACACTATTAATGATTCCTTTTTCACTAAAATATACTTCTTCAACATCATTAGGAAAACCAACCATCGTCATAATAATATCTTTATCTTTGCAGCATTCTTCAATACTATCACACCATTTGATCTTATCACTTATAATATCTTCAACTTTATGTTTGCTTCGAGTAAATATGGAGATATCATAATCTGCTTTACATAGATTCAATACCATCGCTTTACCCATTACTCCAACACCGATAAATCCAATTTTTTTCATCTATTTTTCCTCCAGTAAATCATTAAATAATTTTAAAAGTCTTTGTTGTATTTTATCATTATTCTTTTCTGGATGCCACTGTACTGCGATAATTTTATCTTTTTCGATCCCTTCAATTATATTATCAACACTTTTAGCGCTAATGATAAAACCATCGGCAACTTTATCGAGGGCTTGATGATGGAAAGAATTTGTCATAAATTTATCACCTAAATACTTTGATAGTAAAGAATTTTTACAGGTGGTAACTAAATGACGATAGCCCTGCATTTCTTTTTGCATGTGCAAATTTGAGTCAAGGTCTTGAATCAAGGTTCCGCCAAAAGCAACGTTAATAGTTTGGATGCCGCGGCAAATTCCTAAAATCGGTTTGTTTTGCTGGAAAAACATTTTAATTAACGTAAATTCTAGTTCTTCAAGTTCGAAAAGCTCTTTTTTAGTTTTGGGATGTAAACTTTCGTGATAGTAAGCAGGGTCGACATCGAGACCGCCTGTAAGTAATAGACCATCACAATTATCAACTAAAACTGTAAGGTCGCAAAACTTGCAGGAGCAATTGTAATGATATCAAGATTGGCTTTTTTGAACATTTTAATATATTCATGATAGATATAAAAAACTCTGTTTGGATTATATGAACGCAGTGGCGCTAAGATTTTTTTATTCATTCATGTAACCTCCTATTAATATATATTATTGAGAAAGAAAATAATGTAAATGATTATGAAAAATTGTCGATTCTGTTTAGACATGACTGGTATGTTGTGGTATACTCTATAAGTAAGCTTTATGTAAAGAGGGATGTACAGATGGAATTTTTAGATAATATATTAAAAAAATTTGGTAGTCAAAATGTAATCATAGCTTGTGTCTGTGTGTTAGTGATAATTATTGGTACGATAGTTTATCGTGCGATTAAGTTAAAGATGTATCGTAAAGAAATAATTGAACTTGAAAATCGCATGAATGCAATCAAAACATTACCGATTCAGTATCGTTTAGGTAGAGTAAAAGGAATTGGAAAAAACATGCCTGAAGTACTTGAAAAATATGAATTATATGAATCTGAATTTAATAAATTAAATGTTTTTCAAAATAATGATATTATGCCTTTAATAAACGAAATAGATGAACAGCTTTTTTATCGTAAATTAACAGGTGCTCGTAAGAAAATAGTTAAATTGAAAAATGAAATTGATAATTATGAAAACAAAGCTCAAGATTTGTTGAAAAAAATCGAAGTTATTACGGAAATTGAAAATGTTCAACGAGTTGCAATTATTAAAATCAAAGAAAAATATCGAGCTGCAAGTGATAATTTTGCGGCTGTTAGATTTAAGATCGAGGATTTTGTTCCAGCGATTCCCGCTATTTTCGATGATATTGATAGTCGTTTTGTTTCTTTGGAAGATATGATGAATAATCAGCGTTTTGATGAAGCAGAATCATTTGCTGCTAAAATCGAAAAAGATATTGATTTATTAGCAGCTAATCTTAGAGATTTACCAACTTATATTTCAATTGTCCGGAAATATATTCCTAAGCGTTTAGAAGAGTTATATGCAATTATCGAAGATATGAAGGAAAAGGACTTTTCAATTGAAAAATTAAATGCTTCAGTGCGCTATAATAAGATTCATGCTGATTTAGAAAATACTATTCAAGCTATTAAAGATCTAAGATTAGAGAACGTTGGTTCTTCGATTGAAGTAATGACTGATGAATTAAATGGACTGGGAGCTGATTTGGAAAAAGAACAGGCTGCTTGTAATCAGTATGAAGAAGCGCGTAATAATTGTTATCGACATATTGGTCGTTTAGACGATGGGCTTAAACGAACAGTAAATTCTTTAGCTGAATTACAACGTAATTATTTATTGAGTGATTATAATATTACAATTGATGAAGATTATAAGAATTTTAAACCAATTATAGATGATTTAGAAGAAATAACGACAGTAATTGAGTCAAAAGATTTTTCGTATAGTACGTTGATTGAAGAATTCGATCAATTAGTAAAGCGTTGTCAGCCATTTGATGATGCGTTAGTAAAATACAATGAATTAGAAAATTCATTAAGATTACAGGAAAAAAGAGCTTTAGATGAATTGGATAATATTAATATCGTTCTCTTAGAAATAAAATCAGAAATTAAAAATAAACACTTACCAATGATCAATGAATCGTATAAAGATTATATTGATGATTCTTATCAAAAAGCTGATGAAATCTTAAAGTTTATTCGTCATCGGCCAATTGACTTAGAAAGATTGTCACTCCAAGTTGATGCGGCTCGTGATGTGATTTATAAATTATATGATAATGTTCATAATTTGATCGTTACTGCAGAAATGGTTGAAGAGGCAATTATTTATGGTAATCGGTATCGTAGTTCTTTTTTAGAAGTTAATACCGAGTTGACTAAAGCGGAGTTATTATTTAGAAATGGTGAGTATACAAAAGCTTTATCTACAGCTGTTGATATAATTGAAAAGATAAATCCGGGGTCATATGAGATGTTGATTAATAAAAACACAAAGTCGGTGTAGGACTTTGTGTTTTAATTGCATATAATAAAATAGGGGGTTATTTATGATATATTTAGATTATGTAGCAACGACACCGTTAAATCCTGAGGTTTTAACGACTTACCATAATTTATTAGAAAAATATTTTTATAATGCTGATTCAATTTATGATAAAGGAATCGAAGTTAATCGCTTGATGGAACATTCTCGCAAGTTAGTAAGTGAAATGCTTAAGGTTAAAGAAGATGAAGTTATTTTTACCAGCTGTGGCAGTGAAGCTAATAATATGGCAATTAAAGGAACAGCGTTCCAATATCAAAATCGTGGTAAGCATATTATTACAACGGCAATTGAACATTCATCGGTATATGAAACTTGTAAAGAATTAGAAAAGGTTTTTGGTTTTGAAGTCACATATTTAGATGTTGATCAAAAAGGCTGTATTTCTTTACAACAGTTACAAGACAGCATTAGAGATGATACGATTCTTGTTTCGATCATGTATGTAAATAATGAGATTGGGGTAATTAATCCGATTGAAGAAATTAAAAAAATTGTAAAAAAACATGATAAAGTTAAACTTCATTTTGATATGGTTCAGGCTTTAGGAAAATTGCCAATCAATTTAGAAGATGTAGATTTGGCCTCATTTTCGGCTCATAAAATTTATGGGTTAAAAGGAAGCGGATTATTATTTAAACGTCGTTCCACAACTATCGTACCATTGATAAGCGGTGGTCAGCAGGAATTTGGACTTCGTGGTGGAACTTCAAATGCCTGCAGTAATATTGTTTTAGCAAAAACATTACGCTTAGCATTAGAAAATTTTGATGCTAAAACTAAACATATTGATATCATTAACAAATATGCTAGAGAATGTCTACAACAAATACCAGGAATTGTCATTAATAGTGATGAATCGTGTTGTATTTCATCAATATTAAATTTTTCTTGTCCGGGATATAAACCAGAAGTTATTTTACATGATCTAGAGACTAAAGAAATATATTTATCGACCCGCAGTGCCTGTTCTTCAAAAACGAGCAATGTTTCTAGAATCATGGCGCAATTGCATCTTGATGATGTGATTGCTTCAAGTGCACTTAGAATTAGTTTTAGTGAACATACAACAAAAGAAGATATTGACCAGTTTTGTTATTATTTACAAGACAGTTTAGGAAAATTAAAGAAACAGAGGTAGAAAATGGAAGCAAATTATATATTAGTTCGCTTTGGTGAACTTACTACAAAAGGTAAAAATCGAAAATTATTTACAAATCGTCTTTTAAAAAATACAAAAGAAATATTGAATGATTTTAAACAGTTAAGCTATGATTTACAGCATGATCGCATGTATGTGATTCTAAATGGTGCTGATCATCAAGCTGTTTGTGATAAGTTAAAAACAGTTTTTGGAATCTATTCTTTTTCTGTTGCATATAAAATTGATAAAGATCTAGAAATGGCAAAAAAAGCTGTAATGCAAATAATTGAAAAAAATGATGGGAATACTTTTAAGATCAATACCAAGCGTTCTGATAAGAATTTTCCTGGTTCTTCTCAAGAAATAAACCGAGAAATTGCAGGATATGTTTTTCATCATACGACCAAAAAGTTAAAAGTTGATGTTCATCATCCGGAAATCTTAGTTACGGTTGAGATTCGTTATGATGCAATTTATGTAATGGATAATATTATTAAAGGTGCTGGTGGATATCCAGTTGGCGTTGGTGGTAAAGCTTGTTAATGATGTCTGGGGGAATTGATTCGCCAGTAGCGGGTTATTTGACTTTAAAACGTGGCGTCGATCTTGAATGTATTCATTTTGCAGCACCACCATATACAAATGAATTGGCACGAGAAAAAGTTTTTGATTTAATAGATAAATTACGTCATTATACCCATGGGAAAATTAAAGTTCATGTTGTTAATTTTACTAAATTGCAATTAGCAGTTTATGATAACTGTGATGAAAGTTATGCTATGACAGTAATGCGTAGAATGATGTATCGTATTAGTGAAATGATCGCTAATAAAAATAATTGTCTGGCTTTGGTTAATGGTGAAAGTATTGGGCAAGTAGCTTCACAAACTTTAAACAGCATGCAGGTTATTAATGAGGTTGTTAAAATTCCTGTATTAAGACCAGTTTTATGTTTAGATAAATTGGAAATTATTGATATTGCAAATAAAATCGATACTTATGAAATATCGATTCGACCTCATGAAGATTGTTGTACGATCTTTACACCTAAAGCTCCTGCAACTAAACCAAAAAGTTATAAAGCAGAAGCTTTTGAAGAAAATTTTGATTTTAAAAAATTAATTGATGAGTGTGTTGATAATGTTGAGGAAATTGTCGTAGATAATAGCTATAAACAAAATAATGAAATTTTTTAAAAAATGATGTATATATTTTTAGCTTTGACACAAGATATATGTGTCAGGAGGTGAAGATATATGTCACAAAACTCTAGTAGAAACAAATTAGTTGTCCCTGGAGCTCAAAATGCAATCGATCAAATGAAATACGAAATTGCAAACGAATTTGGCGTTAATTTAGGTCCTGATACAACTGCTCGTGAAAACGGTTCTGTCGGTGGCGAAATTACGAAAAGATTAGTCGAGATGGGACAAAAACAAATGAGTTCATCAAATCGTTATAATCAATCTAAATAGTTGATAAAACCCTAGTTAAGCTAGGGTTTTAACGTATTTTTGCGTTTAATAAAAAGGTCAAGACATTAATCTTAACCTTCATTTTATATTAAAATCATTCTTCATCTGGATTGATTTCAACTGATAAATGATAATGGTTTTGATTGAAATTTTCCATAATTGCATCCCAATCTCCATTTTCATAAAGTTCTTTATTTTCTGAAATAAAAGAATCTGTAACATCTTCTCCTTTATCTGAATCGATGATTTTTACACCATATTCATTTTTATTAAAAGCATCTTTAAGATATTTGGTTGTATTAGGATAAGAATTTGAATTCCCATCGATAATCGCACATACTATAACTGAAACCATTGAAATCACAAAAATTGCTACAATAATAGTTCCTTTTGATATTTTCATAAACTACTCTCTTTCAATTAAAAATTAAACTATTTGGAATTGTGAATTTATCATAATATAGACCCATTCCACTGTTATTGCCAAATTGTTCATCATAAACTAGAAATGAAAAATTACTATAAGTGACTTTTCTTTTATTAGTTGCAACAGTTTTACTATATGTTAATTTAATATCACTTACGTTTCCAGAGGTAAGGGATATATATGGATTACCAATGTTAGTATATTGTCCGATTGCATCATTAAATGTACAGACAGCTTTTACTTTTCCACCAAACTCATTTGCTGTTTTTCTACCATTATATTCTAAAATTTTATAAATCCAGCCGCTTTCTTTGGAAACTGATTGAAAAACATGTGGTGCTGGCTTTGTTGTATTAACACTACTTATAGATAGCAGTAAAACTACTAAAATTAATAATGTACTACAAAAATTCTTATTCAATTGTTTTAAAGTTTTCATTTTTCTCCATCCCGTGACTTCCACTTGCTACCTTTTATTATTTTGCAAAACAAATTATAAAGAAAGTACTCTCTATTATTAGAATACTGATACGAAGTACAAAAGTCAAGCAATACATATTTTGGTATTTTTTTACCCATTAGATTCATAAATTTATTTTTAACAAATTTACAAAAATAGAAATAATTTATGTGGTAGGAAGTAGAAATATTATAACTTATAAGTCATCTATGAGAGCTTTATTTATCAGGAAAATTAATAAATATAAGCAGCTTAAAAATTAGGTGCTCTATTCATATTACATATAAAAAAGAAGTAAATTTTATTTTTTTAGAATAATATATAATAAAAGATATAAGAATTTATTTACTTTTAAAAATTTCCCAAAAAGGTATAAAATGTATAATTTGCACATTTTATCCGTATTTAATAATTAATATTTTTGATGAACTTATTTGAGTTCATCAAATCGTTATAGTTAATTTAGCTAAGCTTTTAGTTAGTTTATTAAAAATTTTAAATTAAAATGCATAATTTAAAATTAATGACACAAAATAATTGTGTCAGGAGGTGAAAATATATGTCACAAAGTAACTCTAGCAGAAACAAATTAGTTGTTCCTGGAGCTCAAAATGCAATTGATCAAATGAAGTATGAAATTGCAAACGAATTTGGCGTTAATTTAGGTCCTGATACAACTGCTCGTGCGAATGGTTCTGTTGGTGGCGAAATCACAAAAAGATTAGTTGCCATGGGACAATCTCAAATGAGTTCATCTAATTACAATCAATCAAAATAATTATTTTAAAACCCTAGCTTAACTAGGTTTTAAATTGTCAAGAAAAATAAAATCGGTTTAAAATTTGAAAGCGCTTCTAAAAAAATGTTGAGTTTGCTCAATAATTTAGGTACAATATAAAAGATGACAGAACTAAGGAGGAATTATAGATGGTAAAAGTAATGGCTATAAATGCAGGAAGTTCTTCTTTGAAATTCCAGTTAATTAATATGCCAAGTGAAGAAGTTATTACTTCTGGAATAGTTGAAAGAATTGGTCTAGAACAAGGTAACTTTGAAATGAAATATAATGGTGAAAAATACACTAAAGAATGCCCAATCAAAGATCATAGTGTGGCAGTACAGTTATTATTAGAAGCATTAGTAGATCAAAAAGTAGTAAATAGTTTAGATGAAATCGATGCTTGTGGACATCGAATCGTTCATGGTGGTGAATATTTTAGTGACTCGGTAAAAGTAGATGATGATGTTGTTCGTAAGGTTGAAGAATTAGCTGAATTAGCACCGCTTCACAATCCAGCTCATATCATTGGTTATAATGCTTTTAAAGAAGCTTTACCAGGCGTAGAACATGTGTTTGTTTTTGATACAGCATTCCATCAAACATTAGATCGAGAAAGATATTTATATCCTTTACCTTTAGAGTATTATGAAGATTTAAAAGTGCGTAAATATGGAGCTCATGGTACGAGCCATAAATATGTTTCTCAAGTCGCTAATGAGATGTTAGGTAATCCTAAACATTCAAGAATTATTGTTTGTCACTTAGGAAATGGCGCTAGTATTTCAGCTGTTCAAGATGGCGTATGTATTGATACTTCAATGGGCTTTACACCTTTAGCTGGAGTTATGATGGGAACTCGCTGTGGTGATGTGGATCCTTCAATCATGCCTTATTTATGTAAAAAATTAAATAAGACACCTGATGAAGTATTAGATATTTATAATAAGAAATCAGGAATGTTAGGTATTTCTGGAATCTCTTCAGATTCACGGGATATTGAAAATGCTTTATTTAAAGATGGTGATGAACGTGCTTTATTAACTAGTTTATTATATGCAAGAATCGTTTCAAAATATATTGGAAGTTATTTTGTAGAAATGGGTGGTGTTGATGCGATTGCATTTACAGCTGGAGTTGGCGAAAATGCAGCTTATTTGCGTCGTTTGATCATTGATAATATTTCACGTGCTTTAGGAGCTTTCTTGGATGAAAAAGCAAATGAAGTAAGAAGCAAAGAAAATCGTGTGATTTCAAATCAATTTTCTCAGGTGGAAGTATATGTAATTCCAACTAATGAAGAAGTGATGATTGCTCGAGATACAGTAAATATTTTAGGACTATAGTCAATAAAGGTTATTGAAATTGTTCAATAACCTTTTATAATAGCGATGATATTTTATAGGGAGGCTGATCATGGATAAATATTTAGAAATAAGGGCAATGTTTGAAAATAGGGAAGATAAAGAAAATGCTCTTGCAATGGCAAAATATATGCGTAACAATTTCAAGTTTTATGGACTTCCAACGCCTAAAAGAAAAGAAATATATAAAAGTTTTCTCAAAGATGAAAAGAAAAATAAAATAATAGATTGGGATTTTTTAGATAAATGTTATGAAGATGAACATCGCGAATTTCAATATCTTGTATGTGATTATTTAAATGCTATGATAAAATATTTAACTTATGAAGATATTTTTAAAATAAAGAAATATCTTAAATCAAAACAGTGGTGGGATACGATAGACTTTTTAGATAAAGTTATTGGAAAAATAGGTTTGCGAGATAATCGCGTTGATGATTTAATGTTAAAATGGTCTAAAGATGAGGATTTTTGGATCAGAAGACTGGCAATCGATCATCAATTGTGTCGAAAAGAAAAAACAAAGATAGAATTATTAGAACAAATAATAGTTAATAATTTTGGTAGTAATGAGTTTTTTATTAATAAGGCTATTGGCTGGAGTTTAAGGGATTATTCTAAAACAAATCCTGATTGGGTCAGAAATTTTATTAGTAAATATAAAGATAAAATGGATAAGTTAAGTATAAAAGAAGCAAGTAAATATATTTAGTAAAGTAGATGAAAAAAGAGGCATTGAACAGTTCAATGCTTCCTTTTTGTAATTCTAACTAGTGTTCGTTTATAAAATCTGTAATAATTTTGCAGTTTCTTTAATATTAGTACAAATGGCAGGATGTTTGCTGGTTTGAAAAAATATATTCAGTAATTAGAAACAAGTTGATTTATTTGATTGAATTTTTCTTTAAGATTTCATTTATCTTTCTAATCTGATTTTTGATCTGCAAGGCAAAATAACAGTTTTATATCTTACTGTTACTCTAAAGTCCAAATTCCCATAACTTTCTTATTTAACTGTATTTTTAAACAAAGAATGATAATAATATTATATTGTAGTCAAGCATCCATCATAATAAAATAAGGCAAAAAATCCTTTTTGTTTATCTTTATATAAAAATGTGTTATAGTCATATGTAATTAAGGAGTGAGAAAATGGATAAAGAAATTATTGAGAAGATAGAAGAGTATGATTATATTGCTATCTACCGCCATGTAAATCCTGACTTTGATGCTTTTGGAAGTCAGTTTGGTATGTATGATATAATTAAAACCACATATCCAGATAAAAAAATTTATGTTTGTGGTGATTTTAGCTCAGAATTAGTAGGAAAGTACACAGTTGCTGTTAATTATAATGAAGTTGATTATAATAATGATGTATTAGGAATAGTTTTAGATACCGCTAATAGGGAAAGAATCGATGATGAAAATTATCAAAGATGTAAAGAACTTATTAAAATCGATCATCACATCGTTGTTGATAGCTATGGCGTTATAAACTATGAAGATAGTACAGCTAGTTCAGCGAGTCAATTAGTGAGTCGCTTATATAAAGATAATGATGTTTTAAAAATATCTCAAGATGGCGCTGCCGCTTTGTATTTGGGAATCGTTGGCGATACAGCAAGATTTTTATATCAAAATACTGATGTTAGAACTTTTGAAGCTGCTAGTGCGCTGTTAAAGACAGGAATCGATATTGTAGAATTATATAATCGCATTTATTTAAAAAATGCTAAAGAATTAGAAGTTAATAAGTTTATTTTAAATAATTATAAATTTGATGGCGGTGTTGCTTATTATGTTTTAACAAATGATGATTTGAAAAAACTAGGAATCAGTAGAGAACGAGGATCAGATTTTGTTAATGTTTTATCAGGTGTTATCGAATATAAAATTTGGCTAGCAATAACGGAAAATGTTGCTGATAATAATTGGCGAGTTAGTATTCGATCTCGAGATTTTGCTATTAATGAAGTAGCTAAAAAGTATCATGGTGGTGGTCATGCTCTAGCCAGTGGAGCAAAATTAAATTCTATCGAGATGCTGCCAAAATTAATTGAAGATTTAAAGGAGCTTATAAATGAATAAATTAAATGAAATATTTGCCAATTTTGTTGAGGGATTTACAACTCATCGACAACAAAATATTGTCAATGAACCGAGTAAAGGAGCTTTTATTAAAGCCTTGATCATAACATTAATAGTAGGATTGATCAGTGAATATCTATTATTGATTCCCTTAAATTTTCGTTCTCCGCAGTTTATTATTTATTTTTGTTTTTTATTACTTATTTTTAATGGAATCTATTCTGTTTTAAGTCGCGGTTTTAATAAAATTATTAAGTATAGCTTAATTTTAGTGGGTATTTTAGTAATTTATGTAGCTGGGGGAACCTTTGTTAGTTCACCAGTCTTTAACGCTAAAAGTTATCAAAAACAGTTGACCCTTGATAAAAAAGCAGATTTTTACGATGATAATAAGACGATTTCTTATCAGTCGATTCCCGTTGTTGATCGTGATAGTGCCATTAAATTAGGGGATCGTAAGATGGGTGAGATGGTAGATTATGTTTCCCAATTTGATGTCGATGAATCATATGAACAGATTAATTACAAGGATAATCCTTATCGGGTTACACCGCTTGAATATAGTGATTTAATCAAGTGGTTTACTAATCGCAGTGATGGCTTGCCTGCTTATATTAGAGTTAATATGGTTAGCCAGGAATCTGAAGTTGTTAAGTTAAAAGAAGGAATGAAATATTCTAAATCGGAGCATTTTGGTAGAAAGATCGAGCGGCATTTACGAGCTAATTATCCTACTTTGATGTTCGATACGCTGGCTTTTGAAATTGATGATGATGGCATACCATACTGGATTGCTCCAGTATATGAGTATAAAATCGGGGTTTTTGGTGGTAAGGATATTACTGGGGCTGTACTTGTTAATGCAATCGATGGCGATCATAAATATTATGATATTAAAAAGGTTCCTGAATGGGTCGACCGTGTTTATCCTGCTGATCTTGTATTGACGCAGTTAGAAAATTATGGAAAATATACTAATGGTTATTTTAATACTTTGCTTTCTCAAAAAGGCGTTTTACAACCTACTGATGGGTATAACTATGTAGCTATCAATGATGATGTTTATTTATATACAGGCTTGACTTCAGTATCTAAAGATGCTTCAAATGTCGGCTTTGCAATGATCAATTTAAGAACTAAAGAAAGTAAATATTATAATATTTCTGGAGCTGAAGAATATTCGGCAATGTCATCGGCTGAGGGGCAAGTCCAAAATCTTAAGTATAAAGCTACTTTCCCGATCTTGATCAATGCTGGAGGACAGCCAACATATTTCTTATCATTAAAAGATGATGCTAATTTAGTTAAAAAATATGCTTTTGTTAGTGTTGAAAATTATCAGATCGTTGCTACTGGCGATAGTGTCGCTCAGGCTGAACAGGCATATTATGCTTTGCTTGAATCTAATGGAAAAAAAGCCGATACTGGTGATTTTGAAACAAATAAATTAACGGGTGCTATTAGTGCAATCAGTGAGGCTGTAGTTGATGGAAATAGTACGTATTATTTTAAGATTGAAGGTAGTGAGACGGTTTTTATTGGTGATATTAGTTTAAGTAATCGTTTTCCTCTTGCTAAAACAGGTGATATCGTAACGATTGAGTTTGTAAATAGTAAAGATGATAGTGAAGTAATTACTTCAATTGAATTTAATTAGGCAGAAAACTGTAGTTTTCTGCTTTTTTGCTGGGGGTTTGACTATATTTACAAAATAAATTATGTTATAATCTTACAATGAATTGAGGTGTTGATGATGAAACCAAGAGTGCTGGTAGTTGATGATGAAAGAGATATTAGAGAATTAATTGGCTTTTATTTAAATAAAGAAGGTTTTGAAATGCTGGAAGCTAGTAATGGTGAAGAAGCTTTAGAAATCTTTGAAAATGAATATATTGATTTAGGAATTATTGATGTGATGATGCCGGTAATGGATGGCTTTGAGTTAGTTGAAAACTTAAAGGAGTTTAAAGATGTTCCGGTAATTATGTTGACTGCTAAGGGTGAAAGTAAAGATAAATTGAGAGGCTTTTCAGTTGGGCTGATGATTATGTAGTTAAACCATTTGATCCAACGGAATTGATGGCGCGTGTAAGAGCGGTATTGAAAAGATATAGTGTCAATACATCAAATATTATTAAATTGAATGATGTCGAATTTGATGGTGAAAAATATGAAATTCGTTATCTTGATGAAACGATTCATTTGCCATTGAAACAATTTGAATTAGTTTTTGAATTAGCTAAACATCCTGATCAAATATTTAGTAGAGAGCAGTTGATTGAAAAAATATGGGGAATGGACTACGATGGCTTTGATCGAACAGTAGATGTTCATATTAAGCGGATTCGTGAAAACTTAGGACATTTACCGGGATTTAAAGTTGTTACGGTAAGAGGTCTAGGGTATAAGGTAGAAGTTGAATGATGAAATCAATTTATGGGAAGTTGATTTGCGGCTTTTTAATTACGATCGTTTTTAGTTTTTCAGTTGCTGGATATGTTGCTTTGAGAAGTAATTATGATCAAATTGAGGATATGGCTAAAAGTGAACTTAATGCGACGAGTGAATATGTAGTTGGAATTTTAAATAATTTAGATGATAATAATATTAATGATATCATGAATCAATATGCGATTAGTTCTGAGGTCAATATTACATTGTTTTCACCTAGTTATGGCTATTATGCATATGGTGATGGTAAATATTCACCATCTAAAGAAACGATGACAAAATATTATTATGATAGTAGTAAAAATGGTTGCTATGATGTCCGTAAAAATATTCAATCGTATGGTAGTAAAACTAATATAAAAGATATGGATGTATATGTATATGTCCAAAAAGATACAAGTTATGAAAAGGGAATTTTTGCAAATTCGGCAGTATTGATTTTAGGATGTGTATTTTTATCAGGAAATATTGTTTTTATCGCTATTGCTGATATTATTGTTAAACCGATTACCCGTTTAACTAAAGCGACTAAAGAATTGTCAAAAGGGAATTATAATGTTAGGGTAAATTATGTTGGTGATGATGAGATCTCGCGTTTAAATCAAGGGTTTAATCAAATGGCTCAGCAGCTTGCTAAACAGGAAGAGACACGACAGAAATTCATTTCAGATATTTCTCATGAATTTCAGACGCCTTTAACAGCTATCCAGGGCTTTGCCAATATCTTAAAAGAAGAGGATCTGCCTAAAGAGCAGCGACAAAAATATGCCGATATTATTTTATTTCATTCTAAACGACTTTCGACATTATCTAAAAATATGTTGCAGTTGACGTTGTTGGAACGAGAAGAAGTTGATTTGGAATTTACAACTTTTTCAATAGTTGATCAATTGACAAGAGTTATTTCAACTCAAGAAAATCAGGCTATTTTAAAAGATATTGAAATTGTATTTGAAAAACCCCGGAAAAATATTATGGTATACGGTGATGAGCAGCGTTTAGAACAGGTTTGGATCAATATTATATCTAATGCTATCAAATATACCGATAAAGGCGGGTTGATTACGATTGGAATCAAAAAGTCATCTCGTGATGTTGAAGTCTCTATTGAAGATACTGGTCACGGAATGTCAAAAGAAGTTATTTCGCATATTTTTGAACGGTTTTATCGTGAAGAAAAAGCTCGTTCTGTTGAAGGTAATGGTTTAGGTCTTTCAATCGTTAAATCAATAATTGATTTGCATCATGGTAAGATAGATGTTATCTCACAGGTTGATGTTGGATCTACTTTTATTGTTAAATTGCCAAGTGAAAGAAAATCTTTTGATCTAAAAGAAAAATTATCGTTAAATAGGAAGGATTAAAGATGGATTTATTAAAACAGAGAATTTTAAAAGATGGAAATGTGATTATGCCGGATATTTTAAGAGTTGATAGCTTTTTGAATCATCAAATAGACTGCTCATTATATCGGAAAATTGCTAAAGAATTTAAAGAACGTTTTAAAGATGTCAAGATAAATAAAATTTTAACAATTGAAGCTTCAGGAATCGGAATTGCTTTAGCTACGGCTTTTGAATTTGATGATGTGCCAGTAGTCTTTGCTAAAAAAGGGACAGCTAAAACGACTAGTACCCACTTATACACAGCGAAAGTCCATTCATTTACCAAAGGAATCGATTATGATGCAATCGTTAGTAAAAAATATCTTAGTGAAGATGATAATATTTTGATCATTGATGATTTCTTGGCAAATGGACAAGCTGTTTTAGGATTGATCAATATTATTGATCAGGCAAAAGCAAACGTTGCTGGAGTTGGAATCGTAATTGAAAAAGGGTTTCAGGATGGTCGCAGATTAATTGAAGAAAAAGGATATCGGGTAGAATCTTTAGCAATCGTTGATGCTTTTAAAGATGGAACGGTAATTTTAAGATAATGAAAAGAGGGTATAAATGTATTTAAAAAGAATTGAATTGCATGGTTTTAAATCATTTGCCGATAAAGTTAACGTCGAATTTCAGCCGGGAATCACCGGAATCGTGGGACCTAATGGCTGTGGTAAATCAAATATTTCAGATGCCGTTAGATGGGTACTGGGCGAACAGTCAGTAAAATCATTGCGGGGATCAAATATGGCGGATGTTATTTTTGCTGGAAGCGAAGATCGTCGAGCCCAAAATTTAGCTGAAGTAACTTTAGTCTTTGATAATAGTGATCGTTTTATGAAATATGATTATAATGAAGTTGAAATTACCAGACGGCTTTATCGTCAAAATAATGAAGCTGAATATTTGATCAACAAACAGCAGTGTCGTTTAAAAGATATTGTTGATTTGATCATGGATACTGGTTTAGGAAGAGATTCTTTATCGATTATCTCGCAAGGGAATATTTCGAGTTTTGCTGATAGTAAGCCGGAAGAAAGAAGAGGTATTTTTGAAGAAGCAGCTGGTGTTTCTAAATATAAAAAACGGAAGTTAGAATCGATTCGTAAATTAGAAAGAACTAAAGAGAATCTTGAAAGAATTGGTGATATTGTTGTCGAATTGGAAAAGCAGGTTGGTCCTTTAAAGCGGCAAAAAGAAAAAGCTGAAAAGTATTTGACTTTAAAAGAGCGCTTAACTTCGATCGAGGTAAATGTTTTGATCCATGAGATAAGTAATGCTAAAAAATCACTGGATGAATTTAGTAAAAGTATTAAAGATCTAAATGAACGACAAGTATCATTAGAAACAGATATCCAGTTAAAAGAAGATAGTAATGATAAGATCAAAAAAAGATGTTTGTTTTAGATCAAGAAATAAATGTTTTACAAACAAAACTGTTAGAGGCTGTATCTAATGTTTCTAAGTTAGAAACAGCTAAAGTGGAAATTGATCAAAAAAGAAAGCATGCTTTAGAAACATTAAGTAAAGAAAATCTCCAAGAAAGCATTGCTAATATGAAAGCTATTTTAAGTGATATTGTCAATGA
This sequence comes from Clostridiales bacterium VE202-01, assembly GCA_000508865.1. Lineage (GTDB taxonomy): Bacteria > Bacillota_I > Bacilli_A > Erysipelotrichales > Coprobacillaceae > Thomasclavelia. The sequence goes on along the minus strand of BAHP02000011.1, from coordinate 71,446 downwards.
ATATAACGATCGTGTGGAACGATTAGAAAATACTGAAAAAGAATTAAATGAGATCATTGAAAATCAGGAAAATCGCAATGATCGATTGACTAAATTAAAGGAAGATATTGATTATCTTACTAGTGAGATCAACAAAAACAAATCAAAAAAAGAGATTTTGATCGATGCGGTTGAAAACAAATCTAATTATCATCACGGCATCAAAACAGTACTATCACTTGCCAAAAGCAATAAAAATATTATTGGTGTTTTAGGTGATTTAATTACTACAAATGAAGGATACGAACTGGCGATTTCTTCAGCATTAGCTGGAGCAATTGAATTCATTGTCACAACTGATGATCTAACAGCTCGTGATACGATCAAGTTTTTACGTGATAACAAAGCTGGACGAGCAACATTTTTACCAGTAAATACAATGAAACCGCGCAGTGTTCGGGAAGAACATTTAATTGTTAGTAAGACGATGGATGGTTATCTTGGTCTAGCAAGTGATTTTGTTGGTTATGATGATAAAATTGAAAGTGTTGTTTTAAATCAGTTAGGTAATATCATTATTGCTAAAGATATTGATTGTGCTAATGAAATCAGTAAAGCAACTTTTGCTCGATATAAAATCGTGTCACTTGACGGTGATATCGTCAATGTTGGCGGATCTTTGACAGGAGGAAGTTTTAATCGTCAAAAATCATCATTGGTGCAAAAAAGGGAACTTGAAGAAGTTGCTGTTACTTTAGAAAATCAAGAAAAAGATTATGCTAAAAAAAGAAATGAGTATAATGTTTTAGATAATGAAATCAAAGAAATTTCACATACTTTGTTACAAAAGCAGATGGCTTATGCTAAATTGGAAGTAGTTGTTCAAGGTAAGCGCGAAGAGCTGATCAAAGCAAAATCTGAATATGAGTCATTAGCTGATCAAAGCGTTGAATTAGAAGATTTTGCTACTGGTAAGACAGAAAGTAAATTGATCAATCAGTTAAATGAAGCTGTTAAATATCGTGATGATTTGACTGAAGAAATCAAATCAAAGCGGGAACTTAGAATGTCTTATGTAAATCAAAATGAAGCTTTAGAAGTAGAACTTCGCGAATATCGTAAAGATCTAAAAGAGGTGCAAAGTGAAGTTAACGCTAATGCTATTAAAGCGACAAAATTGGAAACAATGCTTAATAGTCATTTGACACGTTTGAATGATGAATATCGAATGACTTATGAATATGCCGTTGAACAGTATCAAGAAGAAATTGATGTTGAACAGGCAAAATTAGAAGTATACGAATTAAGAACTAAGATCAGTAGATTAGGGAATGTTAATATTGATGCCATCGAAGAGTATAAAACTGTAAGTGAACGTTATGAAAATATGAATCGTCAGCGAATTGATTTATTACAGGCTCAAGATAGTATTTTAGAGGCTATAAAAGAGATGGATGAGATCATGATCGAACGTTTTCAGAAACTTTTGAAAAAATAAATGAAGAATTTAATACTGTATTTAGAAGTTTATTTGGAGGCGGAAAGGCTAAAATAAAGTATAGTGATCCGACTAATATTTTAGAAACAGGAATTGATATCGATGTTCAGCCACCTGGTAAGGCAGTCCAAAATATTTCACTATTTTCAGGTGGTGAGAAAGCTTTGATCGCTATTTCGTGTCTATTTGCAATTTTGCGAGTTAGACCAATACCAATGTGTATCTTAGATGAGGTTGAAGCAGCATTAGATATTGCAAATGTTGAAAGATTTGCGAAATATCTAAAAGAATTTTCTGGAACAACGCAATTTATTGTTGTAACGCATCGTGAAGGAACAATGGAAGAATGTGATCTTTTATATGGTGCAACGATGCAGCAAAAAGGAGTTACGAAGTTAGTTAGTGTTAAATTAGAAGAAGCGATTGATTTATCTGATCCAAGTTAGGAGGGATTTGAAATGGGATTTTTTAGTAAAGTTAAAGAAAAGTTTGTCGGAAAATCAGCTAAACAAAATGAAAAATATGTCGCTGGGTTAGATCGGTCTAATACAACTTTTTCCGATCGAATCAATGAGTTGGCTGCAAGATTTAGGGAAATCAACGATGAGTATTTTGAAGAATTAGAAAATATTTTGATCATGTCAGACGTTGGGGTTTCGATGGTAATGAAAATTGTTGAAGAAATCAAGAACGAAGTCCGCATTCAAAATATTACGGATCCTAAAGAAATCAATGAGATCATTGTCGATAAAATGTTTGTTATTTATGCTAATGATAGTGTCATGACAACAAAGATAAACTATGCTAATGATGGTTTAACAGTTATTTTAATGGTTGGTGTCAATGGTGCTGGAAAGACGACAACGATTGGCAAATTGGCAAATCGGATAGTTAAAGATGAAGGTAAAAAAGTTATGGTTGCTGCTGGCGATACATTTAGAGCAGGAGCTATTGACCAGTTAGCAGTATGGGCTAGTCGAGTTGGTGTCGAAATCGTTAAAGGGCGTGAAGGTGGTGACCCTTCAGCCGTTGTTTTTGATGCTTTAAAACAAGCTAAAGAAAAAAATATCGATGTTTTGATCTGCGATACGGCAGGACGCTTACAAAATAAGGTCAATTTAATGAAAGAATTAGAGAAAATGAATCGTATTATTAAGCGTGAAGTGCCTGAAGCACCGCATGAAACTTTATTAGTTATTGATGCTACGACAGGACAAAATGGGGTTAGCCAGGCAGTTGAGTTTTCAAAGATCACCGATGTGACGGGTCTAGTTTTAACAAAGATGGATGGAACGGCTAAAGGTGGAATTGTTTTATCGATCAAAGATCAATTAAATATACCAGTTAAATTTATTGGTTTAGGTGAAAAGGTTGATGATTTGCAAGAATTTGATCTAGATCAGTATATTTATGGATTATGTAAGAATCTAGTTGAGGAATAATGATGGAGTCTAGTTTAGAGAAAAAGCAGCGAGTAAATTTGTTGATGGATTGTTATAGTGATTTATTAACAGAGAAGCAGCAGATGTATTTAGATTACTATTATCATGATGATTATTCACTTTCGGAGATTGCGGAGGCTTTGAATGTTAGTCGTAATGCGGTTTTTGATAATTTGAAAAAAGCAGTGCATTTATTAGAAAATTATGAAGAAAAGTTACAATTATTGAAAAAACATCAAGAAAGACTTGACTTAATTCAAAGAATTGAAGATGATATGTCTTGTGAACATAAAAAAATAGAAGAATACTTAGATTTGTTAAGGAAGATATAGAAAGGGGTATTTATGGCTTTTGATTCATTATCAGAACGTCTGCAGAGTACTTTAAAGAAAGTTTCTGGACAAGGGCGTTTAACAGAAAAAAATATGGAAGAGATGCTAACCGAGATTCGTTTAGCATTATTGGAAGCAGATGTTAACTTTCAAGTTGTCAAAGAGTTTATCGCTTCAACTAAAGAGAAGGCTTTAGGACAGGACGTTTTAGGGTCATTAAAACCAGGTCAAGTTGTTGTAAAGATCGTCCATGATGAATTAGTAGAATTGTTAGGGACAACAGTAGCGACAATTGATTTTAATAAAAAACCAACAGTTATCATGATGGTTGGTTTACAGGGTTCTGGTAAAACCACTACAGCTGGTAAGATCGCTAATTTAATTAGTAAAAAGCATGGTAAAAAACCATTATTGGTAGCTGCTGATATTTATCGTCCTGCAGCAGTCGATCAGTTGAAAACATTAGGAGAACAGCTAAATGTTCCTGTGTATGAAAAAGGAACTTCACAGTCAGCTGAGTCGATCGTACAAGAAGCAATGCGTTTTGCGCGAGAAAATAATAATGATGTAATTATTATTGATACGGCTGGTCGTTTACATATTGATGAGCCATTAATGAAAGAGTTATCAAATATTAAAGAAATTGCTCATCCTCATGAAATTTTATTAGTAGTTGATGCTCTTACTGGGCAAGATATCGTTAATGTTGCTAGTTCATTTAATGAACAGTTAAATATTACTGGGGCAGTATTGACAAAATTAGATGGGGACTCTCGTGGTGGGGGTGCTTTATCGATTAGACATATTACTCATGTACCAATCAAGTTTATTGGTACTGGTGAAAAGTTAGATGCAATCGATTTATTCTATCCTGATCGTATGGCAGATCGTATTTTAGGAATGGGAGATGTCGTTTCATTAGTAGAAAAAGTTCAAGATGTATACGATGAAAAAGATACAATGAAAGCATATAAAAGAATGCAGTCAGGTCAATTCGGTCTTGATGATATGCTTTCACAAATGCAGCAGTTAAGAAAACTAGGACCACTTTCTGGGGTCTTAAAAATGATTCCTGGAATGCCTAAGATTCCTAAATTAAATGATGAAGATTCTGATCGTAAATTAAAAGAAACTGAGTCAATTATTTTTTCGATGACCAAACAGGAACGTCGCGATCCTAGTATTATCACTTTATCGCGTAAAGAAAGAATTGCAAAAGGATGCGGTAAAGATGTTGCAGCGATAAATCGTTTATTGAAACAGTTTGAAGAATCTAAGAAAATGATGAAGATGCTAGGTAACTTTGATCCTAATACAGGGATGCCAACGCATGGTAAACCTAAAAATCCTAATACGTTTAATCCTAATCGTAAAAAAGTACGTCATAAAAAGAAAAAGAAAAAATAAAATATTTGTCGTTAATAGCCTTTTAAGGCTATTTTTTGTTGGATAAAATTTATTTGTATTTAACGCATTTTTTTGACTATTGATTGAAGAATTGCTAAAATATATGTACAAGCCCTTTTAAATTTGCTTGTAGAATGGAGGAGATAAGGATGAAAAGGGGAAAGTTTTTAGCTGGTATACTATCACTGTCAATGATTTTATCCATTGTGGTACCAATTAATGCTGCTTCTTCAAGAGTAGAAGAGTTACTAGCTAATATGACATTGCGTCAAAAAGTGACGCAAATGTTGATGGTTGATTTTAGGTATTGGGATACGGACCTGTCTGATGGTGAGCAAACAACAGGTAATGAATTTACTAAAATGAATTCACAGGTCCAAAAAGTTGTTGAAGATTATGATTTTGGAGCAGTTATTTATTTTGCTCAAAATATTGTTGAAACAGAACAATCTTTTGAGCTATCACAAGCTTTACAAGAAGCTGCTACTAAAGACGGTGGAATCCCACTAATCATTAGTGCGGATCAAGAAGGTGGTTCTGTTTATCGTCTAGGTTCTGGAACTGCTTTACCTGGAAATATGGCTTTAGGAGCAACTGGAAGTGTTGAATATGCACAGGCAGCAGGAGAAATTATTGGTAGTGAATTGAGTGTTTTAGGAATCAATACAAATTTAGCTCCTGTTGTTGATGTTAATAACAATGCAAACAATCCTGTCATTGGACTTCGCTCATATAGTGATGATGCTGAGCTAGTAGGAACATTGGCTTCAGCAACGATCAAAGGATTGGCTGATTATAATGTTATTGGTTGTGCCAAACATTTCCCTGGGCATGGTGATACAGCAACCGATTCTCATTACGGATTACCTGTAGTTGATAAATCTAAAGAGGAATTATTGGAAAATGAATTAAAACCATATGAAGTTGCTATTGATCAAGGAATTGAAATGATCATGACAGCCCATATTTTATATCCACAATTAGATGATACTAAGGTCTTTTCAAACAAAACGGGTCAAGAAGAATCTCTACCTGCAACAATGTCTAAAAAGATTTTGACTGATTTATTAAAAGGTGAAATGGGATTTGACGGAATTGTATGTACTGATGCAATGAATATGGCTGGTGTTTCAGCTATCTATGATCAAGTGCAAGCTGTTAAAGTTGCAATTGCAGCTGGTGTTGATATGATTTGTATGCCATGTACATTATACAATTTAGATGATTTAAAAGATTTAGATGCGATAATCGATGGTGTTGTTGCAGCTGTTGAAAGCGGTGAGATTCCTGAATCACGTCTTGATGATGCTGTTACAAGAATTTTAACTGTTAAAGAAAACAGAGGAATTTTAGATTATGATGCTAATGATTATTCATTAGAAAAAGCCTTGGCTACAGTTGGTTCTGATGCAAACAGAGAATTAGAACGAGAAATTTCAGCAGCAGCTGTTACAGTTATCAAAAACGAAAATAATACATTACCTTTAAATATTACTGAAAATTCAAAAGTTTTAATGTTATGTCCTTATGATAATGAAAAAGCACAGATGGTAATGGCATGGAATCGGGCAAAAGAGGCTGGTTTAGTACCTGATGGTGCTGAATGTAAAGTTTATCGATTTGCAAATGCAACAATTAACGCTGAACTTCAAGGATTATTAGATTGGGCTGATACAGTTATCATTAATTCTGAAGTATCGTCAGCGGCGAGAATGGCTTATGATCATTGGTTATCTGCAGCTCCTAATAATTATGTAAATTATTGTCATGAAAATAATAAAACATCTATTATCATGTCTGTTGATAAACCATATGATGTGCAGTTATATCCAAATGCTGATGCAATATTAGCTGTTTATGGATGTAAAGGTTCTTCTGTTGATGTAACTGAAGCATTAGTTGGTGGAATCACTTCAGATAAGGCAGCTTATGGTCCTAACATTATTGCAGGAATCGAAGTTGCTTTAGGAACATTTGGAGCAACAGGAAAATTACCTGTTAATATTCCAGAATTTGATAATTCTAATAACACATATACTGATAATATTGTTTATCCTAGAGGATATGGATTAACTTATGATTCACTTTTAGATAAAACTGAAGCAGATAAAACAGCATTATCGATTGCTGTTGAAATGGCTAATGATATTACTGAAGAGCAGTTAGATAAAGTAGTTCCAGTAGTAGTAACAGAATTTAAGGCAGCATTAGCTGAAGCTACAAATATTTTAGCTGATAAAAACGCAACTCAAGCTACGGTTGATGCTTCTTTTGCACGGTTATCAGGTGTAATGCAAATGTTAGGATTTGAAAAAGGTGATAAGAGTGAGCTAGAAGCATTGATCAATTCTGTAGAAAAATATGCAGAAGAAAATTATACAGCTGATTCATGGTCTGCATTTAAAGCAGCATTAGAAACAGCTAACGAAGTAATGGCAAATGAAAATGCTTTACAAGAAGTTGTAGATGAAGCATATAATAATTTACAATCTGCAATCGACGGTTTAGTTAAAGCAGTTAAAGTAGATAAAACAGCATTACAAATAGCTGTTGATACAGCAAATACATTAAAAGCTCAAGGAGCTTTAGAAAATGTAATTCCTCTAGTAGTAACAGAATTTAATGCTGCATTGGCTGAAGGTACTGATGTTTTAGCTGATGATAATGCAACTCAAACTGCAGTTGATGCTGCCTTCTATCGTTTAGCTAATGCAATTCATATGTTAGATTTCATTAAAGGTGACAAAACAGCATTAAATGCTTTGATCGAAGAAGCTGAAAAGTATCAAGAAGATGACTATACTACAGATTCATGGTCTGTATTCAAAGAAGCTTTAGAAGCTGCAAAAGAAGTAGCAGCTGATGAAAATGCTTTAGAAGCTGATGTTAATGAAGCGTTAAATAACTTAAAAGATGCCATGACAAACTTAGTAATCAAAGTAGATAAAACAAGATTACAAGAAGCATATGACAAAGTAAATGCCTTAGATAAGAGTGTATATACAGAAGGAAGTGTTGCCAACTTAACAGAGCCGATGGCAAATGCTAAAGCGGTATTAGATGATCCAGATGCAACACAAGCAGAAGTAGATAGTGCTTATAAAGCTTTAATTGAAGCTTATTTAGACTTAAGATTGATTCCAAACAAGGATCTATTACAAGGATTGATCAATAAAGCTGAGACACTAAATGCAGCTAATTATAGTGCTAAGACATGGTCAGTGGTGCAGAAGCATTAGATGAAGCCAAAGCAGTATTAAATGATCCAGAAGCAACTCAAGAACAAGTAGATAGTGCTAAAGATGTTTTAACAAAAGCGATGGCCGGATTAGAAGCAAGTAATCCAGTCAAAACTGGTGATAAAACAGCAAGTACAAGTGTAGCTACTGGTGATGATAGTTTAATTGGTGTCTTTGCTGGAGTTGGATTGTTAAGCATGGCAGCTGCTCTAGTAAGCTATAGAAGAAAAGAAGATTAATAGGGCGTTTAGATATTTTCTTCTAAAAAATAATTAAATATATAAGGTGTCAAGTAAAAAAGCTTGGCACCTTTAAAATTATTATTATATTAAAAGGAAATATAAATAGCAGTAAAATTGAGATTGATCAAAATGGATGTTAAAAGGTTTCTTTCGATAGAATTGTTGCAGATTCAAGAGATAAATATTTTTGTCTGCATCTTTTATCAATGCAATACATATGAACAGAAAATATTAATTAAGTATAATGTAAGTGGAATGTAAACAACATGAGTGGTATAGATGGTAATAAGTTAGTATGCTATAATGTGATTGTAATAATGAAGTTTAGTAAAAGAACATATAAATCTATTGTTCTAGACTTTTATATAAATTTATTAATAGATTATTAGTTAAGTTGAAAGGAAAAATTCATGAAAACAGCAATAGTTGACGATAACAAAGACTTCCTTTTAATAATAAAAAATGTTCTAATTGGCATAAATAACCAGTTAAATATTACCTGCTTTGAAGATGGTTTTACTTTCTTAAAGAAAGCAATGGAATATGAATTAGTCTTTTTAGATATAGACATGCCTAATATTGATGGAATTACGTTATCAAAATTACTCGGCGAACATAATATTAATATCATATTTGTTACAGCACACGAAGAAAAAATGATCCAAGCATTTGGCAAGAATGTTGTTGGTTTTGTTTTAAAAGACAACCTAAACAATGGATTAACTAAATTATTAAACAATTTAAGTATAGAAGCAAACAAACCTTATTTAATGCTTCCAAATAAGCAGACTGAGATAAAAATTTATTTTGAAGAAATTATGTATATTTCATATTATTTACACGATATTAATTTTCATCTTTTGAACCAAAGAGATATAGTAGTTAAAAATAGAAATTTAAAAGATTTTGAAATACTGCTAAATAGTGATTTTATGTTAATTAATCGCAGTACCATTATTAATCTAGCATACGCAGATGATTATAGAAATGGAAATATATATTTAATGGGAAAAAAGCTGCCGGTGAGCCGAAGAAGAGCAAAAGACCTGCAAATAAAAATTATCGAAAGGAAATTAGCACATGTTAAAAAATATTGATATAATCGTATATATATTGATGCAGACAGTGATTTTGTTTTCTGTTTGTTTTTGTTTTCAGGATAATTTTAATCTCTCGCTTAATAAACCAAAAATATTATTTTCATCTTTAATTGGATCGATTGTTTATTTTATATGTTTTAAGTATTTTTTTATAAATATTTTTATCTTAGGGATAATTTTATTAATTATTTTAGTTGGCATATTGTATGCTATTAATTTCGAAAAGTTATATTTAATTATTTTTAACTCATCCATAATTATAATTACATATCATATTATGTTCATTATTGTTAGCAGGTTATCTCGTTATCCGCTAGATAGTATAGACATAACTGATTATTCACTGATTATATTCTCTTGGCTGGGAACATTGATATTATTTGTTGTTACGTACTATACTTGTAATAAAAGTTTTTTCATACCTAATAGCAGTAATGCGCTTCTCTTTATTTTTTTCTCAATATCAATGTTATTGATTGAGTTGTGCTGTTTAAGTATAATGCCAAATTTTTCAGATTGGAGCATATATAATTTTTCAATATTTATTTTACTTGGATTATTATGTTTATTTGGAATTATAATTTCAAATACATTACAAACAATGGCTAAAAAATTTGAAAAAGAAAAACAATTAAATTTAAGCAATATTTTTTCAAATATTTATCTTGATCAATTTAAAAAAGAGAAAGACAATTTATCAAAAATAAGGCATGATTATAAAAATCAATTAATTGTGATACAGCAGTTAATCGCACAAAATAAATATACTGAAGTACATAATTATATCAATGATTTGACAAATAGAATAGTTGAGAAAAAGAATATGGTCTTTACTAAAAATTTAATTATTGATGCATATATAAATTATGTTATTGCAGATCACAACGATATTAATTTTAATATTGAAAGTAATAATTTATCAGGTTTCGATAATATGACGACAGATTTATTATTAGTAATAATGAATCTAATGAATAATGCTATTGAAAATATTGGTGAAGAAAAAAAAGTTGGTGCATTTTTTGTATTAAAAGATGGACAGTTTATTATCAAAGTAGAAAATACGTGTTATTTTAATCCGTTATTAAAGAAAATGAAAACAAGCAAATCTGATAAAAAAAATCATGGTTACGGAATAGAGATAATTAAAGATATTGTGGATAAATATAATGGCTCATATTTTACCAATTATCAAAATGACATATTTGTTACATACATTATATTAAACACAGGAGAAAACTAAATGAAAAAATTAATATTTAGAGGTTTGTTATTTACATATATTTTAATACTATTAAGTTTTATTTATGCACATAGCAATTTAGGTGGACTTGAGGGTCTTTCTTACACAGAAAAGATAATTAAATGTTCAAATTTTGTGCCATTTTGTAATTTTGGTTCCCCAAAATCACTCTTGATTTCATTAATTATTTATACACCAATAGCTTTATTATCAAGAGATAGTTTTAATATGTTAAATAAGCAAAAAGCCTTTTATCTATTTATTATTATCCTGATTATTTTTATCAAACTGGTACAAGTGTTGACATTGCGTGGATATTTTGATGTCAATGATATTATCTTTGGTTTTGCTGGAGCAGTATTTGTATATGAATTAATTGGTGTGATGATTTCCAGGATAAATAAAAGCATCGTTTAACTTTTTAACAAGTAATCTTATTATTATCTTACATTTTAAGATGTTACAGTAAATGTTGAAACTAGTGATAATAGCTTAATTGGAGTATATACAGTTGAGTATGGTCATATTTTTAGAAAATCATAAAAGAAAATTTAGAAGACAAATAGTTATTTATTGTACTATCAATTTATAGGTGATTTTTTATTAAAAGAAGAATTCTAATTTTATTAATATATTAGATTTATAAAAAAATGTTTAGCGTATAATTATAAATTAGATGTTTTAAATAAAAAGGATGAAATGATGTTTTTTTGTTGTTATGCATGTGTGTGTTTATCATTATTTATTAATTATGTGAATTGAGCTAAATAAATGATATAAGATTTAAAAGATTAAAAATTATATAATTAAAATAAACTAAAGGTGTCAAGTAAAAAAGCTTGACACCTTTAAAATGTTATGTTAAAGTGTACAAGTAAATTAATTAGGAGGAAATATAAATGGCAGTAAAATTAAGATTAATCAGAATGGGTGCTAAGAAAGCTCCTTTCTATAGAATTGTAGCAGCAGATTCAAGAGCTCCAAGAGATGGACGTTTTATTGAATTATTAGGAACTTATAATCCTTGTACTAATCCTGCACAAGTTACAATCAAAGAAGAAGAAGTATTAAAATGGTTAAATAACGGTGCGCAACCATCTGATACAGTTAGAAACTTATTATCTAAACAAGGAATTATGAAAAAATTTGCTGATTCAAAATTAGGTAAGTAATTATGGATTATGCTAAGATTCTTAAAGATATCGCAATTGAATTAGTTGAGGATAAGGAACATTTAGAAGTTCGTGAATTGCCTTCGTTAGAAGAAAATGTTGTTGTTTTACATGTTTATTCTGCGCAAAGTGATATTGCTAGATTAATCGGACGTAAAGGAGCAATGGCTAATTCAATTAGACAATTAATGTCAGTTGCTGGTCGTAAGACTAATAAGAAACTAGATATTAAGTTTGAATCGTATGAATAATGATAGATGTGCTGAGCACATCTATTTTTTTGGAGGTAAGATGGAGAAAGTTAAGGTTGGAAAAATTATTGGAAAACATGGCTTAAAAGGTGAATTGAAAATAAGGTCAAATAGTGATTTTGGTGCGGTGAGATTTAAAAAAGGTAATTCTCTTTATATTCGTTATCAAGGTGTGGATCTAGAGTTTGTGATCGTTTCATCTAGAATTCATAAAGGTAATTATTTGGTGGCGTTTAAAGATAATCAAGATATAAATTTAGTTGAAAAATATGTTGGTTCATTTGTTTATGGATTAAAAGATGATGAATTGTTAGATGAGGATGAATATTTTTATAGTGATTTGATTGGTTTGCAAGTAGTAAGTTTGGAAGGAAAATTAATTGGTAATGTTACTTCTATTTATGATAATGGACGTCATGATATATTGAATGTTGATCATCATGGTAAAAATGTGGCTATTCCTTATGTCGATGCTTTTATTAAAGATGTTGATTTAGATAATCAAATAATTAGAGTTCAGTTAATTAAAGGGTTAATTGATGAAGATTGATATTTTGACGTTGTTTCCTGAAATGTTTACAGGTTTTCTAAATACATCAATTATAAAAAGAGCTATTGATAAAGAGCTTGTTAAAGTAACGTTACATGATTTTAGAGAATTTTCTAATGATAAACACAAACATGTTGATGACTACCCTTATGGTGGTGGTCAAGGGATGGTGTTGATGTGTGAACCAATAGTTGAGTGTTTAAAGACAATTTGCAGTGATAAAAGTATGGTTATTTTAATGTCGCCCCAGGGATCAACTTTAAATCATGGCTTAGCGGTTGATTTGTCGCATCAGGAACATCTAGTTATTATTTGTGGACATTATGAAGGTTTTGATGAAAGAATTAGAAATTATGTTGATATGGAAATATCTATAGGTGATTATGTTTTAACCGGAGGCGAGCTTGGCAGCATGGTCGTAAGTGATGCTGTTATTAGATTACTAGATGGTGCAATCAAGGAAGATAGTCATCAGGATGATTCTTTTAGTCAGGGGCTTTTAGAGTATCCTCAGTATACTAGACCACAATGTTATGATGGTAATGAAGTACCAGCTGTTTTATTAAGTGGGCATCATGAAAATATTCGTAAATGGCGAAAATATCAGGCTCTTAAAAAAACTTATTTAAAAAGACCAGATTTATTACGATCATATCAATTTGATGAAGAAAGTTTAGAAATGATGAAAAAAATTGAAAAAAATGATTGATTTTTACTAGTGTTTTCTTTATAATGAAAAAGTCGTGAGACTGCAGATGTTCCGCTGGTTAATCGAATGAACATTCAAGACAATTTTTGGAGAAGGAGAAGAGAAATGAATTTACAATTAGTAGAACAAATTACTAAAAAACAATTAAGAAATGATATTCCTCAATTCAAAGCAGGGGATACATTAAAAGTATTTGTAAAAATTAAAGAAGGTGACAAATTCCGTGTCCAATTATTTGAAGGGGTTTGTATTGCAAGAAAAGGTAGCGGTATTTCTGAAACATTTACAGTAAGAAAAATCTCATACCAAGTAGGTGTTGAAAGAACTTTCCCAGTTCATACACCAATCATTGATCATATTGAAGTAGTTAAAGTTGGTAAAGTACGTCGTGCTAAATTACATTACTTACGTGGATTATCAGGTAAAGCTGCTAGAATTAAAGAAGTTAGAAAATAAGAAATGGTTCGCCATTTCTTTTTTTGTTATAAATATTTTAAATTTAGGTTAAAGATATGTAATATTGGTATTTGAAAATAATATCATCTTATATAAAATGATTATTTGATTGGAAAAATGGTTAAAATTATTTATAATATAGATATCGTTTTAGGAGGAATAATGCATGAATGTAGAAATTATTAATGTTGGTACAGAATTATTACTTGGTGAAATTGTTAATACCAATGCCGCATATATTCAAAAAATGTGTAAAGATTTAGGTTTTAATGTTTATTTTCAAACTACTGTTGGTGATAATCCTGAGCGCTTTAAACAGTGTTTAGATATTGCTTTTAAACGAGGGGCTGATTGTGTTATTACAACAGGTGGTTTAGGACCAACGCAGGATGATTTAACTAAAGAACTATCAGCTCAATATTTAGGATTGGAGTTAGTATATTTAGAAGATGAAGCAAAAAAGGTTGCAGAGAAATGTCGATTTGTAACTACATGGGGTGAAATTCCTGAAAACAATTTTAAACAGGCCTATTTTCCTAAAGGATGCTATGTCTTAGAAAATGAAGTTGGAACTGCTAATGGCTGTGTAATGTCTCAAGATGATAAAATGATCGTTAATTTACCTGGTCCCCCTAAAGAGATGAAATATGTTGTTGATCATGTGTTAAAAGCTTATTTAAGTCAGTATAAAAAAGATATTATCTATACTTATGATTTTTTAACTATGGGAATTGGTGAAAGTAAGGTTGATGAAGTGTTAGAAGATTTAATCAATCAGCAAAGCGAAGTAAGTATTGCTTTGTATGCTTCAGAAGAAACGGTGCGTATCCGTCTTGGTTGTAAGGCTGGTTCAAAGGAAGCTGCTGATGAAAAAATGCTACCGATTAAAAAAAGGATTGAAGCTGTAATTGGCAAATATATTATTAGGGAGCCTAATTTAAAAGAGGCTTTGGCTAAGATCATGCCAACATATTTTATTATTTATAATTGTGATAAATTTAAATTACGTAATGGTTTTAGTTTAGGTGAAAATCATAGCGAAGAAGTACTGACAATGACAATTGATTGTTTAGATCATCGTTTAGGTGTGATCGTTAAAATCAAACTTGAATATTTAGGTCGTAAAGATTATTTTGAAGTACCGTTATTAAAAGATCCGACTTTATCATACAGTAAGTTAGAATCAAGGATCATTAGTCGGGTATATCAGTTTTTAACACAGCAGAGTTATAATTAAGGAGAAATGAATGCTTGAATTTAGATATGATACTCAATTATTAATTGAAGGTGAAAATCTTGATGAAGATGTAATTAATGATTATATTACAAAAAATTTTAAAGGTGATTGTTTATTAGCGGTTGGTGATGATGAGTTGATTAAAATTCATTTTCATACTAATGAACCATGGTTGATCTTAGAGTACTGTGCTACTCTTGGAGAAATTTATGATATTGTTATTGAGGATATGGATCGTCAGTCAAGAGGATTAAAGGGTTAAAAAATAGTTTTTATTGAGTCGCATTATATTAAATAATGCGGCTTTTTTGAACTTATAGTTAATCGTTATTTTTAGCAATTAATTCAATAAACTTATTAGTAGCAATAGACTGGCTGCGTCTTTTAGGATAAGCATAGCCAATACTGCGTTTAGGCAAGGGCTGAATAGTTTTGATTTCATGAACGATTCCTTGATTTAGTAGATCTTGTGAGAATTCTTTAATGACACAAGAAATGCCTAAGCCGGCTCGAGCGAAGTCTAATAATAGGTTATGAGCACCTAATTCAATAGTTGGTTTTAAAAGCAGACCTTTTTCAGCAAAATAGTTATCAATACGGTTTCTTGTATTTGATGATTTTTCTAATAAGATCAGTGGCTGATTAGCTAATTCAGCAAATGAATAAATATGATCATCTAAGTTTTTAGAGACGAAAATATCATGAACTTGAAAACATTCTTTGATTACAAGGGAATCATCTTTGATTGGCAGATTTAAAAAGCCAATATCAATTTGATCGGATTTTAATAATTCGCGTGTTTCTAAACTAGTACGATTAATAACTTTAATTTTGACACCAGGATACAACTGCTTAAATTTGACGATATGAGCAGTTAAAAAATATTCACTAAAAGTGTCACCAGCCCCAATGATCAATTCACCTTCTTTTAATTCATGATAGTTAGAAAGCTGGTTTTCAACTCCAGTAATTAAGGCAAGAGCCTGATCGATTTGCTGATGCAGTAATTTTCCTTCTTTGGTTAAAGTAACTCCTTTAGAATTGCGGACAAATAGTTGAATTTGTAATTCTTTTTCAATGCTGCTAATAGTTTGGGATACTGCAGATTGAGAGATAAATAAGTTTCTAGCTGCTGTGGAAAAGGATAAAGTTGTAGCAGCTTCATTAAATATTTTGTATTGTTCTAGTTTGATATACATATAAGCACTCCTTATATCATAATTATGATATATTAATTTTACTAATGACTAACTCTATAATATAATGATTAAGGAAGTTAGTCAAACTGTTATATTATTGATGCAATTTGTTGTTTAATTGTATATAATGTAATAGTAAATAAGAAAGGTGTGAATTTGATGGCTGGAGTAGTCGTAGTAGGAAGTATGTGGGGAGATGAAGGTAAAGGAAAAGTTACTGATTATCTTGCTCAAAAAGCTGATGTTGTAGTTCGTTATGCTGGTGGAAATAATGCTGGGCATACGATTGTTTATGATGGCAAGAAATTTGCTTTGAAATTGATTCCTTCTGGTATTTTTAGTGGTCATGAAGTTATTATGGGTAATGGAATGGTTGTTAATCCTAAAGCCTTTTTAGAAGAAGTTAAGTATTTAGAGGATGCGGGAATTGATACTAGTAAAATTAAAATAAGCGATCGTTGTCATGTGATTTTACCATATCATTTGGAAATCGATGCTATTCAAGAAACGCGTAAAGGGGCTAATAGCATTGGTACAACAAAAAGAGGAATTGGGCCTACTTATATTGATAAATATAGTCGTATTGGTATTCGGATGGGTGAGTTTATTGATGAAGAATTGTTTTTAGAAAGATTGAAAGAAACTTTCCCAATGAAAGTGATGGAATATCCTGAATTAGAAGGTAAATTTACAATTGAAGGTATTTTTGAAGAATATAAAGAATACGCTAAAGTTATTGCACCGATGGTTTGTGATACCGGAATGTTGATCGATGAATATTTACAAGCCGATAAAAAAGTTTTATTTGAAGGGGCTCAAGGCGCAATGCTTGATATTGATTATGGAACATATCCATATGTTACAAGTTCTCATCCAGGTGCTAATGGTGTATGTGAAGGGGCAGGAATTGGACCTTTATATATTAAAGAAGCAATTGGAATTATTAAATCATATACAACAAGAGTTGGTGCCGGACCTTTTCCAACAGAATTGTTTGATGAAACTGGTGATTTAATTCGTGAACGTGGTCATGAATATGGAACAGTAACCCAAAGAGCTAGAAGAACAGGATGGTTTGATGCGGTTGTAGTAAATCAATCAAGAAGAATGTCTTCTTTAACAGGAATTAGTTTGATGTTATTAGATGTTTTAAGTGGTTTTGAAACCCTTAAGATATGTACTGCTTATAAATATAATGGTAAGATCATTCATGGTTTGCCAGCGACTGTAAAAGGAATTGAATCAGTAGAACCAGTATATGAAGAAATGCCAGGATGGCAGGAAGATATTACAAATGTTAAATCATTTGAAGAATTACCTGTAAATTGTCAAAAATATATTAGAAGAATTGAAGAGTTGGTTCATTGTCCAGTTGTCATGTTTTCAGTAGGACCTGATCGTGAACAGACTGTTGTTTTAAAAGATATTGAATTTTAAGGAGGAAGATGCGTGAAAAGAGAGTTAGTCATTGTTATTGATTTTGGTGGTCAATATAATCAATTAGTAGCTCGTAGGGTTCGTGAATGTAATGTTTATTGTGAAATCTATTCTTATAAAACGGATATTGAAAAGATCAAAGAAATGAATCCTAAAGGAATTATCTTAACTGGTGGTCCTAATAGCTGTTATTTGGAAGATTCTCCAACATATAAAAAGGAGTTATTTGAATTAGGAATTCCAGTATTAGGTTTATGTTATGGGGCGCAGTTGATGCAGCATATTTTGGGTGGTAAAGTTGAAAGAGCTGATGTTAGAGAATATGGTAAATCTAATTTAATCATAAGTGATAAAGATTCTAAGTTATTTAAAGGGGTTCCTGAAGAATCGATTTGCTGGATGAGTCATTTCGATTATATTTCTAAGATTGGACCAGGTTTTAAAATCACTTCTTATACAAAAGATTGTCCGGTAGCTTCTTGTGAAAATGCTGATCAAAAGTTATATGCAATTCAGTTCCATCCAGAAGTATTACATACTGAATATGGGAAAAATATTTTATCTAACTTTGTTTTAGATGTATGTAATTGTAGTGGTGACTGGCGCATGGATTCATTTGTTGAAGAACAAATCAAAGCGATTAGAGAAAGAGTTGGTAATGGTAAAGTATTATGTGCTTTATCTGGGGGTGTTGATTCTTCTGTTGCAGCAGTATTATTATCTAAAGCAATTGGAAATCAATTAACTTGTGTTTTTGTTGATCATGGATTACTTCGTAAAAATGAAGGTGATGAGGTAGAAGTTGTATTTGGACCAGAAGGGCAATATGATTTAAACTTTATTCGTGTTAATGCTCAAGAAAGATATTATGCAAAATTAAAAGGTGTTACAGAACCAGAAGCTAAACGTAAAATTATTGGTGAAGAATTTATTCGTGTTTTTGAAGAAGAAGCTAAAAAGATCGGAGCTGTAGATTTCTTAGTTCAAGGAACTATTTATCCAGATGTTGTTGAAAGCGGCTTAGGTGGAGAATCAGCAGTAATTAAATCTCATCATAATGTGGGCGGTTTACCTGATGCTGTAGATTTTAAAGAAATTATTGAACCATTACGTGATCTTTTCAAAGACGAAGTTCGTAAAGTTGGATTAGAATTAGGTATTCCTGAATATTTAGTCTTTAGACAACCATTTCCAGGACCGGGACTTGGAATCAGAATTATTGGTGAAGTTACTGGTGAAAAAGTTAAAATCGTTCAAGATGCTGATGCAATCTATAGAGAAGAGATTGCTAAAGCTGGTTTAGATAGATCGATTGGTCAATATTTTGCAGCCTTAACAAATATGCGTTCTGTAGGTGTTATGGGTGATGAAAGAACGTATGATTATGCTGTTGCATTACGTGCAGTTAATACAATTGATTTCATGACTGCTGAAGCAGCTCAAATCCCATATGAAGTATTAAATAAAGTTATGTCTAGAATTATAAATGAAGTTCGTGGAGTAAACAGAGTAATGTATGATATTACTTCAAAACCACCAGGGACAATAGAGTTCGAATAGGAGAGTAAAGCCCACAATCCCAGCATTTATGCGGGGTTGCGGGCTTTTTCTATGTGTCGTGACAATCAAATGACAATAATTTTATATTTCAGAAGCATTTTCATGGCTAATGTCTGAACTACTAGTTTTATTTAATACATCATCTATATGATTAGAGGTTTTAATGTTTGAAAGTATAGAACTATCATTTTTTGTTTTTATTTCTAAAGGAGTGGAAGTGTCAACTTTAACCTGAATTGGAGATTGGCAGGTAGTTGATGCGGTTCGCAAACAGCTACTTCCTTCAATTTTGACAGGTGCTACAGGGATGGATGCAATTTTATTTATATTAGAAATACTTTGCCTAAAATTTTTGGTCAAAGAGTCTGATATTTCGGAGTAAATTTTTCCTAGTGTACTGAGACTTTGTTGTACAGCATCAAATATTGCTGAATTATTTTTGAAAAATTCAGAGAATGCTGTTGACAGTAGTGTACCAATATAAGACCAAGTTTCTTCGGAATATACCTGAGAATAGAGATTATTTATGGCTAAAGATAGTTGCTTATTTATTATTTTTAAATTTTTTGTGCATTTTTCATATTCTTCAGAAGTAATAAATTTATTATGAGCCACTTTATTACGGTATTCTCGCATATCGTTAAGATAATCCTTTAAATCCATTTGGGAAGATAGGAAGTAACGATCCCATAGGCTGATTTTTTTGCAAGTATTAATTGCATCAATTATGGTTTGCTTATCAGTATTCTCTAAATCTAAAGGTAATAGCCTTTCATAGATAACACAGTCAGGAGAAGTGTAAGCATATTCGACAAATAAAAAATCATATAATTGTGCAAATGTCATTTCATAGAGTGCCTGTTCAATTAATGAATTTTGATTATTTAGTTTTGCCTTTATTTCGTTTTTTAAATCTTCCGTAAAAGATTGTTCAAACCATTGGGATTTGAGGCTTATGGTTAGATTTACATATATAAATTCTCTCATTAATCTTTCAAATTTCCCAAAACGAGGTGCCAACTTCGCACAATAATATTCGGATGCTTCATCGTAGGCGTAGAATATATAAAAGTCTTTCCTATGGCTTCCTTTTTGTATGCATTTAGTTACTAAATTTAATACTTTGGCATCAATCGAAGGCTTGGAATTGTGTGATACTGATAGATAATATATTTCGTTGTTTACTCCGCTACATTTATAATTAATAGTATAGGGAATATTATTAGTTTTATAAACAAACGTGTTGTTGGTTATTTGTTCAAATATAAGGTTGAACATTTCTTTAAATATGGATTGGGCATTGGGATAGTTTTGGTCATTTTTGACTTTTCTTTCGAATATGAGATTTATTTGCATTTCATTATCCTCAAATTTACTTATTTGGGTACTTACTTCTCCAGGCTAAGTATTCCTCTTCCGTAATTTCCTCGTTTCTGTATTTCTGGTATATATCTGCCCATTCACCGATTTGATCTAGCATATTTAATGAATCATGCCCTTTATCCTTAAACATCAGTTGAGGTACCCCGGATTCATCTCTGTAGGCATGGAGTCCATACTGGTCTTCCAGTGCGAATAGGGAATGCATAACACTTATATAGGTATCAAAGTTTGGATCAGCCAGTGCGAATGGGCTGATTTTTAATGCATTGGCAATTTTTTCTAATTGATCCTGGGAAGCGGTGCGGTTCCCCAGTTCATAATTTCTTATAGCTGACTCACTTAGTCCAGCCTTTATGGCCAATTCTTTTTGGGTATATCCTTGTTCTAACCGATATTTTCTGATTTTATCTCCAACAGTCATAATTGATCGCTCCTTCACAGTTATTGTCTCTTATTATAGCATAAACAGTTCAAAAATGAAATATAAAAACAAACCGTTCAATATTGAAATTATTCTGTTGACATTTCGAAAATGAAATGTTATGATACAAGCGTACCGTTCAAAAATGAACTGATACAATTTATAAAAAGGGAAAGGAGGAAAAAAATATGGCGAGCAAATTATTTATCTCAGCGAAAGAAGTTGCCCGGGAATTAGAAGTATCTGATTCCTTTGCATATCGTCTGGTACGCAAGTTGAACGATGAACTGGAAAAACAGGGATTTGTGGTTGTTAAGGGCAAAATTAGCCGTAAATATTTTGAAGAACGTGTTTATGGTATGAGCGAAACAAAATAATGTGAGAGTTCAAGAAAGAAGGTGAAAATGAATGGCAGTTATTAAAAACAAAAAGACCAACACTTATGAAGTTCGCACATATTATAAGGATTGGACAGGTGCTAGAAAGCAAAAAACAAAGAGAGGATTTAGGCGCAAATGTGATGCGCAAGACTGGGAGAGGGCGTTCAAATTAAAGGAAAATAGAAGTCTGGATATGACATTCGGAGATTTTGTGAATATTTATCTGAACGATATTAAACCCAGGATTAAATATAATACCTGGCTGACTAAAAAGCACATTGTCGATAAGAAGATTCTCCCGTATTTTACGGACAGAAAACTGCAGGAGATCAAGACGGCAGATATCCGTCAGTGGCAGAACATGATCATGGATCATAGAGACGCTAACGGAAAAGGATATTCGCAGGTGTATCTTAAGACAATCCACAATCAAATGAGTGCGATTTTGAATCATGCGGTTAACTTTTATGATTTGAAAAGTAATGTTGCACGTAAGGCGGGATCTATGGGGAGAGAAAAATCAAAGGAAATGCTTTTCTGGACAAAAGAAGAGTATACACAGTTCATTGAAGCGGTTGCAGATAAGCCCATATCCTTTTATGTATTTGAAATTTTCTATTGGTGTGGATTGAGAATGGGGGATGATGATGATAAAATAAGACTAAATCAACGGAAACCCAGTAAATACAAGGGGTTGAGTCGATTTGGTCCTGAAAAAAACTTGCAACGAATCAACAAATTTATGAAGGAAAGGCCTACCTTTTATAAAAAACTTATTCAGATGAAAGAAAATTTCCGCTTTTATCTGAGATGCTTTTACTGTATCACGAAAGTGGTGATATTACAATTTAATAGCGAAAAACAGGACCGAATTAGCTCGTAATGGATGAAAATCTGTTTAGCTGATTCGGTCATTTTTATTGATTGAAAGGTGATGAAAAAATGGCTAGAATTATTTCTATTGTAAACCAAAAAGGGGGAACGGGAAAATCCGCATGTACAGCTAATTTAGCAGTAGGATTGGCACAAAAGAATATGAAAGTGTTGATTGTAGATGCAGATCCACAGTCTGATGTATCCGCAGGATTTGGATATCGTGATTGTGATGAAAGTAATGAAACACTTACAGCTCTTATGGATACAGTAATGAAAGATGAAGATATTCCTTCAGACTGTTATATCAGGCATCAGGCAGAAGGAATAGACATTATCTGTTCTAACATTGGACTGGCAGGTACGGAAGTACAGTTGGTAAATGCAATGAGCAGGGAATATGTATTGAAACAGATTTTATATGGTATCAAGGATCAATATGATGCAATTATCATTGATTGTATGCCATCATTGGGAATGATCACAATCAATGCACTGGCTGCATCAGATGAAGTACTAATTCCGGTTGAAGCGTCTTACCTGCCAATCAAAGGATTGCAGCAGTTATTAAAAACGATCGGTAAGGTCCGTAAGCAAATCAATCCGAAGCTGCAAGTCGGTGGAATTCTGTTTACGATGGTGGATGCTCATACGAATGATGCCAGGAATAATATGGAACTTCTCAGAAATGTATATGGAAGTCAAATTAATATCTTTGATAATTATATTCCATTTTCCGTAAGAATGAAGGAGGCAGTCAGAGAAGGACAGAGTATTTTCTCTTATGATCCGAAAGGCAAAGCTACAGAAGCTTATCGGAGAGTGACGGAGGAGGTGCTGAAAGATGCCATCTAAAAAAAGAGCAACACCCATTTCCTTACAGCCGCTTGATGCGTTGTTTGGAACAAGCGAAGAGACAACCAATGGAATCAGTGAGATAGCAATAGGAAGCCTTCATCCGTTTCCAAATCACCCATTTCAAGTAAAAGATGATAAGAAAATGGAGGAATTGTCTGAAAGCATTACACAATATGGCGTGTTGGTTCCCGGTATTGTGCGGTTGAGAGAGTCCGGTGGTTATGAGCTTGTAGCTGGTCATCGGCGAAAACGAGCATGTGAACTTGCAGGATTAGAGAAAATGCCGGTTATCATCAAAGATATTACAGATGACGAAGCGACGGTGATCATGGTAGATTCCAACATTCAGCGAGAAGAGCTACTAATCAGCGAAAAGGCATTCGCTTATAAAATGAAATATGAGGCGTTAAAGCGTCAGGGGAAACGGTCTGATTTAACTTCTTGCCAAGTTGGCAAGAAGTTAGCGGCGGAAGAAGTCAGTCAGAATACAGGAGATAGTTCCAGACAGATTCTTCGATATATTCATCTGACAGAGTTGATCGCAGAGTTTTTAGAATTGGCAGACGAGAAGAAGCTTCCCTTTAATACAGCTGTTGAAGTTTCCTATTTGAGAACTGAAGAGCAGCAGATATTACTTCAGTATATGCATAATCACAATATAGTACCGTCCATGAAGCAGGCAAAGGAATTGAAACAGATTTCAAAAGAACGGATGTTGACGTATTCAGAGATTGACCAGATTTGCATGAATGAAAGTATTGAAAAAGTTCAGGTGCAGATTCCGGCGAAGAAATTGAAACAATATTTTCCAGAGACATATACAAAGACTCAGATGGAAGAAATTATATTTATGCTTCTGGCATCGTGGGCAGAAAGAGAGGGTAAAGAATGAACAATGAAGATATGGCAAGTAGAATACAAGTCTATCTGAAAAAGATAGAAAAGATACGTGTTAAACGGATAAAAAGAGAGAAATTTAAACATTTGTTGAAAACATTAGGATTATCAGCAGGAAGGAAGTGAAAGTATGGCTTTAAAAATTGTACGAAGATATGATGCGAACGGAAGGGAGCTTACGGAGAAAGATCTGGAAACCTTTCGATTGGATTCTCCTGTGGTTAGAGAAATACTGGCAAACCTTAATCGGGAGGTGGCGGAAGGAATCAGACAGAGGGAGAAAAAAAGATGACGATTGAAGATGTAATTAAAAAATCAATTCTGCCACTGGCATTTATGGTATTCTGGTTTTGGATGACAAAAACAATTATGAAGGTCAGTGGGCAGACGGATTGGTTCTGGTGGGTATTTATTGCCGGACTTCCATTTGGAATACATAAAATGCGGTTGATTCTAATTCCGAGAGGAATGGATACCACAGCAACACTTGGGATGGCTGCATTAAGTGTCATTATTGGAGCATTGATTGGAAGCATCATGATTCCAGTGTATGTGATCAGAGCGATATACGTGTTTATACGGTATGTCATTGGAAAATAGAATATTAGATTGATAAGAGGCAGGCTTGCGAAAATAAAAATCGTAAGTCTGCCTCTTTTTTTGTGCTTAAAAACAGGCAATTCAGGGGAATTCCCTTTTGCAAATATATATATTCTTGGAGGATTTTTAAGATGAGAGAGCGAATTGAAAGTAAGCATGTAACAAAGGAAATCAAAAGTCAGATGCCAGTGATTCCGGTGGCAATTGTTAAAAAAAGAGGCTGTACGTTCTGCCCATATTATCTGGGCAATTATGAGAAACAGCCACGCTGTATGATGAAAACCTGTGCCTGGGATGATGAAAATGAACGTTTCCATCCAGTTCTTCGTGAACTGATCCCATTTTACAAAGAGAAGATGGAAAAAGCAGAAGAAAAATTCCTGGCAATGAAAAAGATTTACACAACACTGTTAGGAATGTTTGCCGATGAAATGAAGCAGGAAGAGTTGGAAAAAGATGAATGTTACGGATGTGCCTATGGAAAATGTGGACCATGTATCGGTATCTGTTACAAATCAATGAAAGCATAGGAGGGGTAAGCCAATGAATACAACAGTTATTTCCGGGCGATTAGTAAGAAATCCCGGATACAACGAAGTGGAGAATGAAAAAGGACTTCATAAGATTGCCAAGTTTGTTCTGGCAGTCAGAAGAAATTATTCCGATGAAGTCAGTTTCATTCCGGTAAAGGCTTTTGCAAAGAAAGCAGAATTTGCCAGAGATTATCTGATGCAGGGAACGAAGGTCATGGTGGAAGGCGAGATTGTCACAGGTAATTATGAAGATAAGGATACTGGGAAAAAGATCTATACCACCGAAGTGTATGCAAACCGGATTGAATTCGCAGGTGCAAAAATGGTTGACAGACCACCGTTTCCAGAAGATGCGGAAGGGTTCTTAGAGATCCCAGAGGGTATGGAAGAAGAAATGCCGTTTAGATAGAGGAGGATAAAAGATGGTTTCAGTAGATCAGGCGTATATGGTAGGGCATATGAAAAATGCCGATGGAAGTATCAACAACAAAAATGTAGTGCTGTCAGCAGCATGTGAAGCAGCGGAACTGTTCCAGTGCATGATGGCAGTAAATCAGAAACTGGAGGACTGGCAGAGATTTAATCACACCTTGGAGATGCATCTTAGAAGTGTGGAATGTGAGAAAATCCATGATATCTGTCAGGCAGTATACGGAATGAAACATCCGTCCAATGAACTGGAAGGATTGTATCTGGCAAGAGAGGATGAACAGATATGCCTGCTGTACTATCAGGTGTTTGTAGGGATGCTGGAAATCAATATTAATTCAGCCGAAGTGCTGTACAAACAGAAGGAGGAAACAATCAATGAGTAAGATGGAGTATATGCCGGTAGATTGTCTGCAGGTGCCAAAGGTGCTGTTTCAGATGGAAAAATACAAAAATCTGTCAAATACAGCAAAGATTCTATACAGCTTATTTCTGGATCGTTTGAAATTTGCGGTGCAAAATGGCTGGGTAGATCATAACGGGAATCTGTTTGTTATCTATCCCAAAAGTGAAATAAAGAAAGACCTGAATACGACTCGGTATGGAGTAGATCAGGCAGTACAGGAACTGGTTCAGGTTGGTAAACTGGTGCGTATCATTCCAAACAATGGAAAGGCGAACCACTTTTATATCAATGGTATTTATGAAAATGAGATGGAGGAAGAATCAATGATGACATTAGATACTATCATGGCAAATATGCCGCTGGCTGAAAGAGAAATTATTATGGATAAGATGGTGAAAGCATCCAGAGATATTTTTGAAACTATTGCGGATATGGGATATATTGATCAATATGAAACGTCTTTAACTGCAATGGAAAAGCGAGGATACCAGGATGAGCTTGGAGAGATGGATATTGATCAAATTAAGGCTGATGGATATGAGTTTGGTATGGATCTTGCATTTGGAATTCTGGAGGAAAATGAAAATAATCCTGCTCGTGTGTTAGATATCCAGAAATATGTGAACAGACAGTATGAAAGCTGTTCAAAAAAGAAGTTTATGAAGGTCCTGGAAACCCTTGTTCATGCGATGGGGAATGATGAAGGCTTTATTGGTGATATGTATGCTTGTAACAAGAAGGCCAGAAATTATTATTTGGACGAAATGATTCAATCATTCAATTTTGTATTTGATGAGATGTGCATGGTACAGGCAGTGCAGCAAATTGTGATTTTGATGTAGAAGAGTAGGAAAATATTATGGCAGATTTTGAATATTTCAGAGCAGAAGAATCTGACCAGTTTTCTTTTTTTCGGATACCAAAAGCTCTGTTCACAGAAAAAGAGTTTGCAAGCCTGTCCACAGACGCAAAGCTCCTTTATGGAATTCTGCTTGATCGAATCAGCCTGTCCAAGAAAAATGGCTGGATTGACAGTGAGGGTTATGTCTATATCATTTACACGATCGCAGAATTGCAGGAGCTGTTGCGAATGTCGCATACGACAGTGACAAAGCTTCTATATGAGCTGGATAGTGTGCATGGGATTGGATTGATCGAGCGGTATCGGCAGGGGAATAATCGTCCCTCTGTCATATATGTGAAAAATTTTGTAAAACGGAGTAGAGGAAAGCCAGTAAGATACTTTGTTTCTGGAATGCCAGAAACTGGAAATCCAGACTGCAAAGAATTGGAAATCCGGATTGCAAGAAACTGGAAGTCCGGAACGCAAAAAAATAGAAGTCCGGACTGCAAGAATCTGGATGGAAGTAATACTAAGATAAATAAGACTGAAAAGAATCATACTGATAAGAGTAAGGGCAATACACCCGCTTTGGAAGAAAAATTCAGTCAATATGGTAGATTTAAAAATGTTGTTCTGTCGGAAGCTGAACTGCAGGAGTTGATGACGCTATTTCCATGGGATTACCAGAAACGGATTGATCATCTTTCTGTTTATATGAAATCCAGTGGAAAAGAGTATCAAAACCATTTTGCAACAATCTGTCTTTGGGCAGAAAGGGATGGAACCAGGATAGGAATGGATAAATATGAATTTCAGGAAGGAGAAAGCCTGTGATGGAAAACAAAGTAACAGCAGATTATCTGGACGAAGAGGGATGTCTTCATTGTGGCACCTGTGGAAAAAGAAAACAGATGAAAGTCAGTCTGATGGGTTTTGAGCATGTAGTGTCCTGTTTGTGCGAATGCGAGGTAAAAGCCAGGCAGGAACTGGATGAGAAGATGCAGCGGGAAGAAGAACAGCGGCAGCTTTATCAGAGAAAATCCGTCGGACTTCGGGAAAGAAGATTCTGGGAATGGAAATTTGAAAATGACAATGGAAGCAACCAGAAGATACTAATCGCCAGGCAGTATGTAGAAAACTGGACAGATATGAAGAGAAAAAATGTAGGATTGCTTTTGATGGGACCGGTTGGAACCGGGAAGAGCTTTTTTGCAGGCTGTATTGCAAATGCACTTTTGGAACAGGGAGAACGTGTCATGATGACAAACTTTTCCAGGATTTTAAATGAAATGACCAGCTATCAGGCAGATAAGAACCAGATTATACAAAATCTTGTGGATTATCCGCTGCTGATTATTGATGACTTGGGAATAGAACGAAATTCCGAGTTTGCTTTGGAGCAGGTCTATAATGTGATAGACAGCCGCTATTGTAAAATGCTTCCGCTGATCATAACAACGAATCTGGGACTGAATGAAATGAAGTCCACAGATTTGGATACTGCCCATCAGCGTATTTACAGTAGAATACTTGAAATGTGTGTTCCCATCTATTGTGGTGGAGAAGATAAGAGAAAAGAAGAAGGGACAGAAAAACTCGTACAGGTGCAGAACCTGATTACCGGTTAATCTGTCTTTTTTCATTAAAGGGGGTGATTGCCATGATTACAGATTTGGACAGCAGTTGAATCGCTGAAAGGAGGGAAAAGTCATGCAGGAAGAGGTAACTCAGAAAACGGTCACGTTCTGTATTCGGGCTACTAAGATTACGGCAGACCTGTTGAAAAAGGTTCTTGTTGCGTATCTGCGTCATCAGAAGCAGAAATCAGTAGAGAAGAAAGCACAGAAAAATCAGCCGAAACAGGGAAAGGTCACGGTAAAAGAGCTGGCAAAACAGAATGCCGGGATGGTCAATATCGAGATCACGGACAAAAATATCAAGTCCTTTGAACGGTATGCCAGAAAATATGGGATCAATTATGCTCTGAAAAAAGACAAGAGCAAAGAGCCGCCGGTTTATCTGGTATTTTTCAAGGGACGTGATCAGGATGCCCTCAATGCTGCTTTCCGTGAGTTTTCCCAGAAACAGATTCAAAAAGCGAATAAACCTTCCATTCATAAGCGTCTTGCAGCTTACCGGGCAATGATGCCAAAGAAGACGAAGGACAAAGTAAAGAGCCGACATCAGGAACAGAGCCGATGAAGAAACAAAACGGCAATAATCTGATGCAGAAGTGGAAGAATAAAGCTGGGGTCAGGCTGTCCGCCCTGGATAAAAAGAAACTGGTTCTTACGAATCTTCCCTATGTTCTGACCGCTTTTTATGCGGATCGAGCATCCTGCCTATACAGGAGCAGTCCCGGAGAAGATATAGGGAACAAACTGTTATATGCGATGGAACATGCAGATCGGATTTTTACAGGGATTCTGTTGAGTTTTGACCTGAGAGATCTATTGGTTGGAGTTACTGTCGCAGTTGTTTTGAAACTATTAGTTTGGCAGAAACAGTCAGATGCAAAGAAACTTCGGAAAGGAATCGAGTATGGTTCAGCCAGATGGGGAACTGCAGAGGATATCAAGCCTTATATGTCAGATGATCCCTGGATGAATATTCCGTTGACAGCAACAGAAGCACTGACTATGGAGAGCAGACCAAAGCAGCCGAAGTATGCGAGAAATAAAAATATCGTGGTCATCGGTGGCAGTGGTTCCGGAAAGACACGATTTTTTGTAAAGCCGTCGGTCATGCAGATGAATTGTTCCATGGTCATTACAGATCCGAAAGGTACTCTGATCGAAGAGTGCGGGAAGATGTTAGCAAAGGGACCGCCTAAGAAAGATAAGAATGGAAATATTATGAAAGATAAATCTGGAAAAGTGGTTCATGAGCCATATGTGATTAAGGTTCTGAATACCATCAATTTTTCCAAATCGCTTCATTACAATCCATTTGCTTATATACGGTCTGAAAAAGATATCCTGAAGCTGGTGACAACAATCATTGTGAATACCAAAGGCGAAGGGGAAAAAGCTTCCGAAGATTTTTGGGTGAAAGCAGAGAAATTGCTGTACACAGCACTGATTGCTTTTATCTGGTATGAAGGGGATGAAGAGGAAAAGAATCTGAATACCCTTCTGGATCTTTTGAACGAAAGCGAAACCCGTGAAGAGGATGAAACTTATCAGAATCCGGTGGATATGATGTTCCAGGAACTGGAAGAAAGAGATCCGCAGCACTTTGCGGTCAGACAGTATAAAAAATATAAAATGGCGGCTGGAAAGACAGCGAAAAGTATTTTGATATCCTGTGGAGCCAGACTTGCCCCATTTGATATCGCAGAACTTCGTGAGATCATGTCTTATGATGAAATGGAACTGGATAAGATCGGAGACAGGAAAACAGCCTTGTTCTTGATTATGTCCGACACAGATACAACCTTTAACTTTGTGATTGCCATGTTACAGTCACAGCTTTTCAATCTGCTTTGCGATAAGGCAGATGATGAATATGGTGGAAGACTTCCGGTGCATGTGCGTGTCATCGCTGATGAGTTTGCCAACATCGGACAAATTCCTCAGTTTGACAAGCTGATCGCAACTATCCGAAGCAGGGAAATCTCTGCTTCTATTATTTTGCAGTCACAGAGTCAGTTAAAGGCAATGTATAAGGATAGTGCAGATACCATTCTGGGCAACTGTGATACGACTTTATTCCTTGGTGGGAAAGAGAAGACCACATTAAAGGAAATGAGTGAGCTTCTGGGTAAGGAAACCATTGACCTGTATAACACTTCGGAGACGAGGAGTAATCAGAAGTCTTTTGGATTGAATTACCAGAAAACAGGCAAACAGCTGATGACAGAAGATGAGATTGCAGTCATGGATGGAGGAAAATGTATCCTGCAGATCCGTGGTGCCAGACCATTTTTCTCGGATAAATATGATATCACGAAACACAAAAACTATCGGCTTCTTGCAGATGAAAACGAGAAGAACCGGTACAAAGTAGAGAAAGAGTTAAATCCGCAGTACACACCGAAACCCGAAGAAGAGGTGGAAGTGATTCATGTAGAACTGTCGGAGTAACCTTGGGAATGAACGAAAAATAATGAGGAAAGGAATA
Source organism: Clostridiales bacterium VE202-01 (assembly GCA_000508865.1). Taxonomy (GTDB): domain Bacteria; phylum Bacillota_I; class Bacilli_A; order Erysipelotrichales; family Coprobacillaceae; genus Thomasclavelia. The sequence goes on along the minus strand of BAHP02000011.1, from coordinate 40,647 downwards.
ACTGACATTAGGTGCGCCGGCTTTTTAGTCGGTGTTTTTTCATTCCCGTAAACACTTGAAAGAAGTCAGTTTTGGTTTATGAATATATGGCATTTTTTAGCAGTGCAATTACAACTTTAAAAACTCTTGTAGTCGCAATCGGCGCAGGTCTTGGTGTGTGGGGTGTCGTAAACCTTCTGGAAGGATATGGAAATGACAATCCCGGCGCTAAGAGCCAGGGCATCAAACAGCTGATGGCTGGTGCCGGAATCATGCTGCTGGGAACTACCCTGATTCCACAGCTGGCAACATTGTTCTCTTAAGAGGAGTGGTAGATGAACACCATCATTGAGAGAATTACGGAAGCGATAAAGGATATCCTGATCGGGCTTATCAAGTCATGTTTGGATAACATGTTCACGTCTGTCAATGAGCAGGTGGGAACCATAGCCGGGCAGGTGGGACAGACACCGCAGGGATGGAATACAGGGATTTTTAATCTGATTCAGAATTTATCCCAAACAGTGATTGTCCCCATTGCGGGACTGATCATCACCTTTGTCCTGTGCTATGAATTGATCACGATGGTAACACAGAAAAACAATTTCCATGAATTTGAGACTTACAATATTTTCCTCTGGATCTTCAAAGCGTATGTAGCTATTTATCTGGTGACAAATACGTTCAATATCACGATGGCGGTCTTTGATGTTGGCCAGCATGTGGTCAACAATGCCGCCGGGGTGATATCAGGAAACACTGCGGTGGATGCAACAGAAGCAATTTCACGGATTGTGGATGCCCTGGAGGATATGGAGTTAGGGGATTTGTTCCTGCTATCCATGGAAACGATGTTGATCAGTGTTACCATGCACATTCTGTCAATTATCATTACGGTAATCTTGTTCGGAAGAATGATAGAAATTTACCTTTATACTTCCATAGCACCAATTCCGTTTGCCACCATGACCAATAAGGAATGGGGCAATATCGGAAACAACTATTTAAAAGGCTTGTTCGCACTGGCATTTCAGGGATTCTTCATGATGGTCTGTGTGGGAATTTATGCAGTTTTAGTAAATGCAATGACCATATCCAGTGATCTTCATGCAGCTATGTTTTCAGTAGCGGCTTATACCGTGATTCTTGCATTTTCATTATTCAAGACCGGAAGCCTTAGCAAATCTATATTCAATGCCCACTAGCGGGCAGGAAAGGAGCGCATACCATGGCGTATGTACCAGTACCAAAAGACCTTACCAAGGTCAAAACAAAAGTAGCATTAAATCTGACAAAGCGGCAGCTGATTTTCTTTTCACTTGCCGCAGTTGTGGGAATTCCGTTTTATCTGTTCATGAGAAAACCAATCGGTTCCAGTATTGCTGCCATTTTGATGGTAACGATCATGCTTCCGTTTTTCTTCATGGCAATGTATGAAAAAGACGGACTTCCCTTTGAAAAAGTGGTGGCAAATATCATTCGACAGAAGTTTATCTGTCCGGCAGTAAGACCATATAAGACAGAAAATTTTTATCAGGAGATTTCCACCCTTGTAAAAAAGGAGGGTGTGCCGGATGGCAAAAAAGACAAAGCAGGAGACTCAGCAGGAGCGTCTGTCCCTGGCGGAAAAAAGAAACCGTCAGGAAAGAAGAAACAAAAAAAGCAGAAAAGAAAGAGAACAGGAAAAGCGTAAGAAGAAACAGGAACGGGACCGCAGGAAACAGAAAAGCATTCCTACAACTGCACAGCAGAGTATTCCGTATATTCGGATGTTGCAGGATGGTATCTGCCAGGTGACAAAGACCTTTTTCTCCAAGACGATTCAGTTTTACGACATCAATTATCAGCTTGCTTTAAACGAGGATAAGACCACGATATTTGAGAATTACTGTGATTTCTTAAATTACTTTGATTCTTCCATCAGTGTGCAGCTGTCCTTCATCAATCAGCAGGTGGATGTGGCAGAATTTGAAAAAAGCATTGATATTCCGGATCAGACGGATGACTTCAATGCCATTCGTGAAGAGTACCGTACTATGCTGAAAAATCAGCTTTCCAAGGGAAATAATGGTCTGGTAAAGACGAAGTATATCACTTTTGGAATCGAAGCAGAGAGTCTGAAGGTAGCAAGACCAAGACTTGAAAGAATCGAAACAGATATCTTAAACAACTTTAAGGTTCTGGGAGCACAGGCACATTCCTTGAATGGACTGGAAAGGCTTGAGATTCTGTATCATGTGTTCAACCAGGATCGGATCGAACCATTTAAGTTCCAGTATAAGATGCTGCCGGAAACCGGATTAAAAACCAAAGATTTTATTGCACCGACTTCCTTTAACTTTTCCAAGAATCAGACATTTTTGATGGGAAGAACGATGGGAAGTGTAAGTTACCTGCAGATTCTTGCACCGGAGCTGACAGACCGGATGCTTGCAGATTTCCTGGATGTGGATGACAGCATCAATGTCAACATTCATATCCAGTCCATTGACCAGAGTTCTGCGATTAAGATGATCAAGAGCAAGATTTCAGATCTGGATAAGATGAAGATTGAAGAGCAGAAGCGGGCAGTACGTTCCGGTTATGATATGGACGTGCTTCCATCGGACCTTGTAACCTATGGAGAAGAGGCGAAAAACCTGCTGGAAGATCTGCAGTCCAGAAATGAGCGAATGTTCCTTGTGACGGTTCTGGTTATGAATACCGCAAAGAAGCGGCAGAAGCTGGATAATAATATTTTCCAGGTGCAGGGGATCGCACAGAAATATAACTGTTCCTTAAAACAGCTGGATTATCAGCAGGAAGCAGCACTTATGTCCTGTATTCCACTGGGAGTCAATCGAATTGAAATTCAGAGAGGGCTTACCACATCATCAACCGCAATCTTTGTGCCATTTACGACACAGGAACTGTTTCAGGAAGGGGAAGCTCTTTATTATGGATTGAATGCGTTATCCAATAACATGATCATGGTTGATCGGAAACGCCTGAAGAACCCAAATGGACTGATTCTTGGTACACCAGGTTCTGGTAAGTCATTTTCAGCAAAGAGGGAAATTACGAACTGTTTTCTGATTACGGAAGACGATATCATTGTCTGCGATCCAGAAGCCGAGTATTCGGCACTTGTGCAGGCGCTGCATGGACAGGTGGTTCGGGTTTCACCGGTATCTGACCAGTATATCAATCCGATGGATCTGAACCTGAATTATTCCGAGGAAGACAATCCGCTGTCATTAAAAGCAGATTTTATTTTATCTCTGTGTGAGTTGATTGTTGGCGGAAAGAATGGACTGGAGCCGGTAGAAAAAACGATTATTGACCGTTGTGTTCGGTTAGTATATCAGGAATACCTTGCCAATCCAATACCGGAGAAGATGCCAATCCTGGAGGACTTATACAACCTTCTGAGAAAACAGGAAGAGCCAGAAGCACAGCGACTGGCCACTTCATTGGAGATCTATGTTACAGGTTCTTTGAATGTATTTAACCATCAGACGAACGTGGATATCAATAACCGTATTGTCTGCTTTGACATCAAAGAACTTGGCAAACAGCTGAAAAAGATTGGGATGCTCGTAATCCAGGATCAGGTCTGGAACAGGGTAACGATGAACCGTTCTGCCCATAAGTCCACCAGATACTATGTGGATGAGTTCCATCTTCTTTTGAAGGAAGAGCAGACTGCAGCTTATAGTGTGGAAATCTGGAAGAGATTTCGTAAATGGGGTGGTATTCCAACTGGTATCACCCAGAATATTAAGGATTTGTTGTCTTCCAGGGAGATAGAGAATATATTTGAAAATTCAGATTTTATTTATATGCTCAACCAGGCTTCCGGTGACCGGCAGATTCTTGCAAAACAGCTGAATATCTCACCAACCCAGCTGTCCTATGTAACCAACAGTAATGAGGGGGAAGGACTTCTGTTCTATGGAAATGTCATTATTCCATTTGTAGACAGATTCCCGAAGAATTCCCTCTATAAAATCATGACAACCCGCTTGGAGGAAACTTCCGAAGCAGGTTAAATCAAAGGAGAAGACCATGTTACGAGCAATTTCATATGTATTAACTTTTAGTGGCGGTGCTGTATTTGGCATCGCTTTTCTCTGTTTATTACAGGCAGGGAAAGGGTATCCGAAGAAGGAGGAGTAATCAGTGGCAGAACAGAGAATGAAAGTCAGGGATAAGAAGGTCCAGAAGATGACCAAAGATGGTCTGGTGGAAGAAAACCTGACGGATAAATCTTCTGTTCGTGTCAGTAACCGTGCCAGTGATGTGCAGATGGGAATAAAACAGGGGGAAAAAGCAGAAAACCTTGTGGATAAGTCTCCCCGCCAGTCTAAGCGGAGTGGGAAAAATATTCGTCCCTCTGTGCAAAAATCCAGGGATGCACCGGAACTGATGCGAACGGAGAACCAAAGTGAGGATTTTGGACAAAATAGAAAGCAACAAAACCGGAAAAGAATCCGTGCTGAGAACAGAAAAGAATCAAGATTTGCGGAAAAATCTGAAGCCAGCCAGTCAGGGAGACTGAAAGAAAAACGTGCGGATCTTTCAGAAAACAGAGGAGACAGCCGGAGTAAGAAGAATGGTGGAAGTAAGAAACCAAAGCAGAAACAGCGTCTGAAATTTGCTTATGAAGAGACTGGTGCTTCTGTGAAAAATGACAAAGATATGGAGAAATTGAACCAGATGGATACGGATGGAGTCAATTTCCGTCATCAGAAACAGAAGGAAAAAGCCAAAAAGTTTTCTTATGAGGAAGCAAGAAAGAAAAAGGAAGCAAAGCAGCATTCCAAGAAGGCACAGGTTTATCAGGCAAATGAAGGAGAGGGTTCTGGAAAGAAGAAATCCCGCCTGAAGTTTGGGGAAGGGGAATCTGTGAAAACAGAAAAAGCTTTTGTTGTTAAGAAAGCAGGAAGTGCAACTTCCGCAGCATTGCACCGTGAGATCAGTAAAAATGAAGACGATAATGCGGCAGTAGAAGGTGCCCATAAGTTGGAAGAAGGATGCGAAGGTATTTACCGGCTGGAACAGAGAAGTGCCAGACGAAGGAAACAGAGGGCTTCCAGAAAGAGAAGCAGACTGGAGAGACAGGCAGAGAAACAGACACAGGCGGCAGCCCGTCAGGAGCAGAAGAAGCTAAAAAAACAGATTCAGAAGCAACAGATCAAACGGGATTATGCCAAAGCAAAGCGAAGTGAACAGACCGTAGGTACAGCTACAAAAGGTACGATTGATTATATCAAGAAGATTGGCGGCAAAGTCACCAATTTCTTTAAAGAAAACCGGAAGGTGTATATCAGTGTGGCAGTTCTGATCGGATTGATGTTTCTGATTATAACGAATGTCACGTCATGCTCTGCAGTGTTTTTACAAAATGTGATCACTTACACGGGAACCAGTTATCTGTCATCGGATCAAGCAATCCGGGAAGCGGAACTGTATTATACACAGCTGGAAGCTAATCTGCAGGAGCGGATTAACAACATGGAATCTGAAGAACCGGGACATGAGGAATACCGATATAACATCGGACCTATTGAGCATGATCCGTTTATCCTGATCAGTTATCTGTCAGCAAAGTATGAGGAGTTTACTTTTGAACAGGTCAAGCCGGAACTGGATGTATTGTTTGCAGAGCAATATCATCTGACTACTGAAGCAGTCAATGAAACTGTGACAGAGACAGCAACAGTAAGAGTTGGAGAATCTTTGGGACAGGTTGTAACAAGCGGATATTGTAACTGTCCAATCTGTTGTGGTATTTGGAGTGGAGGACCGACTGCCAGTGGAGCATATCCAACAGCCAATCATACCTTAGCAGTAGATGCTTCCAATCCGTTTGTTCCAATGGGAACAAAGGTGGTCATGAATGGTGTCGAATATACGGTAGAAGATACCGGAGCTTTCGCAAGATACGGTGTACAGTTTGATGTCTATTATGACAGTCATGCGGCAGCATCCGCACATGGTCATAAGACCTGGGAATGCTATCTGGCAGATGATAATGGAAGCCAGGAAGTGGAAGTGACCAGGACAAGAGATGTAGATGTGCTGAATGTCACCTTAAACAGCGGAAATCTGATGTCGATCTGTCAGGACAGGCTGGGATTTTTCCAGAAAGAACTGTTCAGTGCCTATAACGATACGAAAGGTAATTTACAGATGTTTGCGACACCGGTTGATTTTAACTGGTATTCCAGTGTGACAAGTTATTATGGATATCGGATTCATCCAATTTCAGGAGCAAATCAGCTTCATAATGGTATGGATATCGGAGCGCCGGAGGGAACAAAAGTAATGGCAGGGCTGACCGGAACGGTTACAACTTCTGCTTATAACGACAGCTATGGCAATTATGTTGTGATCAAGGACAGTAAAGGCTATGAACTGCGGTATGCACATTTAAGCAGCCGGAGTGTATCTGCAGGTGTATCCGTCACGAAAGGTGATGAGATTGGTCTTGTAGGAAATACTGGAAATTCTACAGGAAGCCATCTTCATATTGAACTTCTGAAAAATGGAGAGCGCTTAAACCCGATCTTTTATCTGGAAACTGGAGAAGGGGCAGGCTTTGGCGGCAATGAATACACCAGTGAAGCGGCACAGCGTTTGTTGAACGAAGCAGCGAGATATCTAGGAACACCGTATGTGTGGGGTGGATATTCTCCAAGTGGATTTGACTGTTCTGGATTTGTAAGTTACTGCCTGACAAACTCTGGTGTAAGGAATACAGGAAGATTGACTGCACAGGGACTGTATGACATCTGCACGCCGGTATCTCAGTCAGAAGCACAGCCGGGAGATCTGATCTTTTTTACAGGCACTTATGATGCAGGAGTTCCGGTAACGCACATTGGAATCTATGTAGGCAATGGTCAGATGATCCATTGCGGTCATCCGGTGCAGTACACGTCCATCAATTCACCATACTGGCAGAGCCATTTCTATGGATTTGGACGATGGTAAGAAAAAAGGGCGGCTGCATCAGCCGTCCGGAAAGGAGAAGCGATGAAAAGTCTTGAAAAAGCAACGGCGGATTATGAGAAAGCCAAGGAAAAAATGGAAGCATCCAAAGCTAGATATGAAGCAGACTTAAAGCGGTTCAAGGCTGCGGAGATTGCAAAAACAGAAGCGGAAAATCTGGAAATTGTAAGAATTATCCGTGCAATGGATATGAGTATTCCTGAATTGGAAGCTTTCAAAAAGAGAATGAAAAATGAACTGCCCGGCAGGGTGGAAATACAGAAGGAGGAAACAAAAGCCGATGATGAATCTGGAAAAAATGAAACAGAAGAAGAGAACAATTACTAAAAGCAGGGTAAAAAAGGGCTTGCTTGCAGCAACGACATTTCTTTGCCTGACAACACCTTTGCTCCAGACACAGACTGCTTATGCAGCTGAGAATACCGCACCTGCGATTACGATTGAGAAACCGGATGGCTGGAAACAGGGAGAAACAACCATTGCTGTTACGGTAGATGCCAGTCATATGCCGGAAGGTTTCTCAATAGCGAAGATTGAAGCAAAAGCAGGAAAAGATGGAAGTTGGCAGGATGTAACAGGAAGCGGAAGTATCACGATTACAGGAAATCAGACAGTGTATGTGCGTGTGACAGATGGTGAGGGAAAGGTCTATGAGCAGAATCGCTCTATTAAGTGTTATGACACGGAAAAACCGACACTCACTGCTTCCCTGACAGATGGTGTGCTGACGATTCAGGGGAATGATACAGTATCCGGGATTACTGCGGTAACAGTCAATGGCACCACTTATACAGACTTGAAGGATGGAATGCTGAGAGTGCAACTGACACAGAAAGATTTTACTACAAAACAGATTGAGATTACGGTAACAGATGGTGCTGGAAATACTTCTGAAAAGTATGTGTTGCAGAATCCTTACTATGAATGGGCAAAGAAGCAGGCAGAAAAACAGAAATCTTCCAGTGACAGCAATGGTGCAATGGCAACTACGACCAGTGCAGATGCGACGGGGACTGAAAAAACAACGACTTCTCCGCTTCCACAGGATGCACAGGCTTCTGAGCCGACAGATGCAAAAGGAACCGTGGATGATCGGACAGTAACAGGTATTGAGGAACAGCTTAATAAAGAAGGCGAGACGGCAGAATCCGTTACCAAAACAGCTACGGAAGGTACAAAAGAGTTTTATACCATTTCAACGAAGAGTGGTAAGATTTTCTATCTGATTATTGACAATTCAAAATCTCAGGATAATGTGTATTTCCTTACAGAAGTCAGTGAGAAAGATCTGATGAACTTCACACTTTCTGATTCAGTGACACTTCCGGAAGTAGATACTGTTTATGCAGAACCAGAGAAACAGGCTGAAGAAGAAAAGCCGGAAACGGCAGAGACAGATGAGAAAGATAAAGTAGAGGATGACATTCAGATGCCAGAAGACAAAAGTTCAGCAGGGACTTATCTGCTGATCGGATTGGTTGCAGTCGGAGCTGCGGCAGGAGGTTATTACTTCAAAGTCTATAAACCAAAGCATGAATATGATGACGAGGATGAGATGGAAGAGGATGAAGAGGAATCCGAAGATTCAGAGTCAGAAAAACGGGAAGTAGACGATGCAGATGAGCAGGAAGAAAGTGCAGAACCGGAAATCCTGAGAGATGAAGATTTTAATGATGATGTACTGGAAGATGAAGAAGAGGAGCAGGAGTAAATGAAATTAGTGATTGCAGAAAAGCCATCGGTTGCGATGGCACTGGCTTCCGTGCTTGGAGCCAGAACAAGAAAAGATGGCTACGTGGAGGGAAACGGTTATATCGTTTCCTGGTGCGTAGGACATCTGGTTGGATTATGCGATGCATCGGAATACGATGAAAAATATAAAAAATGGAGATATGAAGATCTGCCGATTGTGCCGGAGTGTTGGAAACACAAGGTATTGGAAGGCACGAAAAAGCAATTTGGAATCTTAAAGAAACTGATGAGAGATTCTAAAGTAGATGAAGTGATCTGTGCTACTGATGCAGGACGTGAAGGAGAGTTAATCTTTCGTCTGGTGTATGAGCAGGCAGGATGTAAAAAGCCGATGAAGCGGCTCTGGATTTCTTCCATGGAAGAACAGGCAATTAAAGATGGATTTGCGTCATTAAAAGACGGTTCGTGTTATGACAGTCTCTATCAGTCAGCACTTTGCAGGGCAAAGGCAGACTGGTTGGTGGGAATCAATGCGAGCCGTCTTTTTTCCGTTCTGTATAACCAGAATCTGAAAGTCGGAAGAGTGCAGACACCAACACTTGCCATGATCGTGGATCGAAATCAGAAGATCAAGGAATTTACCAAAGAAAAATATTATATGGCTCATATCAAGTTTGATGATATGGATGCAGTTACAGAGCATTTTCAGAAAAAAGAGGATGCAGATAAAGTGGCTGCGGACTGCATGGAGCGGATGTGCGAAGTGGAAAAGGATGATGTGAAAGAGAAAACAGTCCGCCCTCCGAAGCTTTATGATCTGACCACCCTGCAGAGGGAAGCTAACAGAATGTTTGGCTATACCGCACAGCAGACATTGGATGCCGTGCAGGAGATGTATGAGCAGAAGCTTGTCACTTATCCGAGAACAGACAGCCAGTATCTGACAGATGAGATGGGAGAAAGCACAGAAACTCTGATTCAGATGTTACTTGGGGAAATGCCTTATGCTGAAAGCCTGGAATATCAGCCGGACGTGAGTAAGGTATTAAATTCAAAGAAAGTATCTGATCACCATGCGATTATCCCGACCATGGAAGTAGCAAAGGCAGATATAGGTAAACTGAAAGAACGAAACTGCAAGATTTTGTACCTGATCAGTGCCAGGGTACTGACAGCAACCGCAGATCCTTATATTTATGAGAGTCATAAAAGCCAGATTACCTGTAATTATCATACGTTTTATCTCACGGCAAAGAAAACAAAGCAGGAAGGATTCAAGGCAATCGAAAATAAAATGAAACAGTTCTTTGGCGTAAAGAGTGAGAAAGAAGAGCCGGAGCTGGATATCTGGGCAGGCAAGCATTATGGTCCCTGTGATTCTTTTGTATCGGAGCATTTTACACAGCCACCGAAACAGTACACAGATGTGATATTTTGTGAGCGTAAGGAGTGGATAGGAATTGAAGAAAGGAGTTCAGCATGAGAAGAAAAAAAGATAGAAGCAATGGCATTACTGCTTTGTATGAAAGACTGTCTCGTGATGATGATAATGCTGGAGAGAGTAACAGTATAGTTCATCAAAAACAAATGCTTGAAGATTATGCTATGAAACATGGTTTTACGAATCTTGTTCATTTTACCGATGATGGTTGGAGTGGAGCGACTTTTGACAGACCTTCATGGAACAGACTTGTTGAAGGTGTTAAAAACGGAGAAATCACTGCCTGTATCTGCAAAGATATGTCCAGAATCGGCAGAGATCATCTGCAAGTAGGTTTTTTCACTGACATTCTGTTTAGAGAAAAGGAAGTTCGATTTATAGCAATCAATAATGGTATTGACAGTGACCGTCAAGAAACCAGTGAGTTTGCCCCTTTTCTGAATATCATGAATGAGTGGTTTGTCAGGGACACAAGTAAGAAAATTAAAGCTGTACTGAAATCCAGAGGTTCTTCCGGCAACGCTCATACAAGTAATATCCCACCATACGGCTATTTGAAAGACCCCGAAAACCCCGACCATTGGATTATTGATGAAGAAGCTGCTGAAGTAGTCCGCAGAATTTATCGCATGACTATTGAGGGAAAAGGACCTTATCAGATAGCAAGAGAACTTTCAGAAGAAAAAATTGAAAGACCATCTTATTATCTTGGCAAAAAGGGACTTGGAAATCATGCAAGCAACTATGACAAAGAAAATCCGTATATGTGGCGAGGAAATCAGGTTACTACTCTGATTGCCCGACCAGAGTATATCGGAAAGACTGTCAATTTCAGGACATTCAAAAATTCCTATAAGGACAAAAAGACGAAAAGGGCAGATAAGGAAGATTGGGTGGTTTTTGATGATACACAAGAGCCTATTGTCGATGAAGAAACATGGCTGCTTGCTCAAAAGTTAAGACAGAATGTAAGAAAAGCAGATCCTATGGGCGAGCCTAATGTTCTGACCGGAAAGATTTACTGTGCTGATTGTGGTGCGCCGATGTATAATCACAGGCAGCGGAAAGGGCGAGAAAGAATATACTATACTGCCAAAGGCGAAAAAAGGACAAGTTATTCCAATCCGGCAGATTGTTATGAATGTTCCACATATAATCTTGCTTATCAGAAGTATGACCGACATTGTACTTGCCACCATATTTCAACAAAAGCACTTAAAAGCATCATTCTGAAAACCATACAGGAGACTTGCCATTATGTTTCTTTGAATGAGCGGGAGTTTGTTTATTCTCTGCAAGAAGAATCGGCGATGAAAGATATTGCTGTTTCTGAAACTGTAAAAAACCGCATTGAAAGAAATCAGAAGCGAGTTCACGAACTGGATATGCTTATCAGGAAAATCTATGAAGATAATGTGATTGGAAGATTGCCGGACAGACTTTTTCAGAGTATGCTTACTGATTATGAAAATGAGCAGAACGAGCTGAACAAGATTATTGAGACTGACACCGCTGATATGCAACGGATTATAGGCGGTCAAAATAATGTGGAGCGTTTTCTAAAGCTGGTTAAAAAGTATGAGAATATTACAGAACTTACTCCTGCCATGATAAATGAATTTATCGACAAAATTCTGGTTCACGAGCCACAAGGAAAAGGTGCAGACCGCACCACAGAGGTGGAGATATATCTTAACTATGTCGGGCAATTTCAAGTACCTGTGGAGCAGCATGAACCAACAGAGGAAGAAAGGATTGCTGCTGAAAAAGAGGCGGAACGACTTCGCAGAAAACGAGAATCCAATCGTAAGTATATGAAAAAGATTCGTGAGAAATCAAAAGAATTTGCGGAGCATGAGCGTATAGCAGAAGAAAAAAGTTCTGATAGCAATGTGTGTGTTGAACAGAACGTCACAAGCAAATCAAATCGGCAAAAAGTGAAAGGAGAAAAAATAGCATGACAGAATTGAAATCACGAATCCATGACAAAAGCAACGGTCTGGACTATGTTCTTGTGGGCGATTACTATGTGCCGGACTTGAAGCTACCGGAGGAACACCGCCCTATCGGTATGTGGGGCAGACTGCACAGGACATATTTGGAGCAGTACCGCCCTACAAGGTTCTCTGCCCTCTGTTTATCCGGCGAACTGCATACTTACCTTGCTGACCTGGACGAACAGGCAACGGAAAGGTGCAGCCTTATCATTGAGCAGATGAAACAAGCCGAGGGCGTGACCGAAACCATGAAAGCAGACAATCAGATGTTGTGGGTACAGTCCATGAACTCTATCCGTAACCGAGCCGAAGAAATCATCAGACAGGAAATGATTTACTGCTGATTTTATCAAGTCCAAAACCAACAAATTTGTATCGTAAACGAAGCGACAGGTATTTCCTTATGAAGTGTCTGTCGCTTTTCATTTATCAAACTTTAAGGAGGAAAACACAATGAAGATGAACCGGAATGAAATGGAAGCCCTTTATGCCTTTGGCTGTCCGAACCTGAAAGCAACTGTCGAGCGTTTGCGTATGGTAGCTGCCCTTGCACCCGATCCAGTGGCGAAGAAGCTGTTTTATATGCTTTCCGTCAAGCTGAGTGCTGAGGGTGTTGAAAGGTGGTATCGCTGCTTTTACTGCAAGCTGCGTGTGTTGAAAAACCATAGGGAGGGCTGCTATGACGAGACTGACGAAGATTGAGAAAGAAACAATCGTTCTCTTTAATGAGGGCGAGGACAAGGCAAATATCTACACCCACAACGCCGGATTGAAAAAGAGGTTGGCTGCTTTTGCTAAGAAGTACCCTGACCTTTGCCGACTGGAAAAATCCAATGTTCAAGGCGGTGTTTCTTATGAGCTGGCAAAGTCCCGTCTGTCTATCCGTTTCCTGCCGCCTTACAGTGAGGAACGCAGACGGAAAGCCAGCGAATATGCGAAAAAGCATGGGCTGAACAGCCAGCAGGGATAATGTGATAATCAGGGCTGATATGCGGTTAAAATGTCAGGTGCAGACCTGATGTTTTGACCGTTGCCTATCGCCTGTGAGGAAAGTATCGGGGACTATGGATTTTGCGGAAATGTGCGTTACAAGGCTTGAACAGGAACTCTGTACACAAAATTTTTTCTTCCATTCTTTAAGTTGATGAAGTATAATGAGATATGAAAAATTGAGGTTTTTAATACTCGATTTCAAACAATCATTTTTATATAGCTGGAACTATGGAGGGCAAAAATGAATAATTTTTTACGAATGTGTTTGAATATAATTACACAAATAGGTCCCTATTTAGTTGTACTTCTTCTTTTGAAATATCTTGTAAATCTTCAACAAAAGAGAGCTAAAGAACGAGAGGAAGAACAGAAAAAGGGAATAATTAGGACGCATTATATAATAAAAACCGAAAAAGTACTTACTATGTTTTTTGTATTGGCGGTGTTTCTTTTTGGGGGAGCTACGGTAGCCAGTGCTATTCAACAAGATGATTTATTGCCACCAATTGGTTTTAGTATTTTCTTTATTGTTTCTTTAATCGGCTCATTGAACATGATTATGTGGAAACTGGAAGTGAACGGAGATGAAATCACATGGCGTTCAACTTTTGGAAGAAAGAGAACTTTTCGCTTTGAAGATATTACATATTGCGAGATGAAGGGAAATTCTATTCGTGTATATGTCAATGGCAAAAAATTATTCACTATTGACAGCGGTGTTGATGATAGTGAATTTATGGAGGATATAGAGAGAAGAAGAATCCCTGTAAAATCTTACTGAGCAAATCAGCATAAGAAAAATCGTAAATGACATAGATTTTATAACAGTACGATGTTAGACAACTGAATATGACCGTCAAGGTCAGATGAAGAAACCGATGTATTGAGCGTAAAGCGATCATGCGTCGGTTTTTCTTATTTCATGAGCTGACAGAATTCCGACTGTATATCACCCGTGAGGAAAGTATCGGGGACTATGGATTTTGCAGAAATGTGCGTTACAGGTAAGTAAAAAAACTACTTGATAGAGTGTAAATTGAATTGTTCATATCGGTATGATATAATTTACTGAAATGAAGCAAGAAGGTGGACTTTTGTATGAAAAAATTTTTGAAAATATTGCTAATCGTTATAGGAATAGTTTTTTTGATTTTTGCAGTGCTGATATGTATTGGACTGTTTGTTGATTATGATGACCATATTGAAAATGGTCGTTATACTTATGTTCCGGAAGAAGAAAACAAAGGAAATGAGTATATCGAGTTTAAGTTGACAGATAATGGAAAAGACGATTCTAAACTTACATATTATAACTCTATCGAAGAAGCTATTTTGAATTCCCCCTTAAAAGCAGAACATGAAGATTTATCAGCTCCAGAAGATTTTCTTAATCATGTTGATGAAATATTGCATATATGGAATGGCAAACAGTATGATACGATTTTCTATCGAGCAGGAAGTGATAACGATCCCGTTCAAGGTTTTGTGATTGCACGCTGCAAAAAACAGATAGAAAATGAAAGTACACAATATGCGTTTGTAAATGCCACACCATCTGCCACTACACCAGATACCACTTATGGGGGAGACTTCAAAAAATTTATCCATTTATCTTTAACAATAAGTGATATTCAACAAGACTTAAATCCAAATTATCCAGATACCAGATTCGTTTTTGGCTATGCACATGATAAAGAAATTTACTCATTAGAAGTAGAGGGTCAAAAGCCAGATGGAATTATAGAATATGAAGAATATGGTAGAACGATGTATATGTGGTATTATAACGATTTGGAAAGCAATAAAAGAGGCGATTGTCTGAGCTACTCAGTAGATGTGCCAGAATAATTTTTCAAATTGGCTAATCTGCCACAACTGAATATGACCGTTAAGGTCAGATGAAGAAACCGATGTATTGAGCGTAAAGCGATCATGCGTCGGTTTTTCTTTTTTGCAAAATAGTCCGGTGGACTGTTTTGTAAAACCGAAGGAACTGACAGAGCTTGAGACGGGGCGAAGTCAGTTTGTTCGAGCGGGAGTACAGAGGGTGCAACCCTTTGTGCATGGGTACAGGGAATGCAATATCCCTGTGCAGGTCAAGGGCGGCAGCCTTGCCCAGTTAAGTGGCGTTTCGCCACTTAGTACTGGGTATTACTTGACGCAGAAAGCCGCAAGGAATCAGCTTCGCTGCCCTTCTCCCCTGTCGGGGAAATCAAAAAGAAAAGGAGGAACTCATGTGAAATTAACAAGGCACAATGGACGAGCCGGAAAGAATGGCGTTTATAATCCGAAGCACAATGACCGCAGTTTTGACATTGCCAACAGCGAACACATTGACGAAGAACGAGCCAAACAAAATCTCTATTGGGACTGTTACAATGGCTTCCGCAATTTCAAAAATCCCGAAAAGGAAAATGAGCTGTCTGCCACTTTTGAAGATGTGGAACAGCTTTTTTATCGTCAGCGGTATCGTGATTTTGTGACCAGGCAGAACGAAAGAAATGTGAAGAACCGACACCCTGAAAGAAATAAGGAAACCGGAGATTTACTCAAAAGCAAAAAGACCTGTCCAGAGGAAACGGTCTATCAGATTGGAACGCTTGATAATCATGTTCCGCCGGAATTGCTCATTGAGATCGTCACAGAATTTATGGAAATCGTAAATGAGCGTTTCGGTTCTCATGTCCATATCCTGAATTGGGCTCTGCACTTGGATGAATGTACCCCTCATATTCACGAGCGTCATGTGTTCGACTGTGAAAATCAATATGGGGAGATTGCCCCACAACAGGAAAAGGCTTTGGAAGCACTGGGGTTTGAACTGCCGGAACCGGAGAAGCCTGTCGGAAGAAAAAATAACCGCAAGATGACTTTCGATTCAGCTTGCCGAGTGCTGCTGTTTGATGTGGCGAAAAAGCATGGCTTACAACTGGAAGAAGAACCGGAATATGGTGGTCGTGCTTATCTGGAAAAACAGGATTATATCCTTTTCAAGCAAAAGGAGCAACTGTCAGCACAGGAGCAAAAGCTGGAAGAACTCACGATGAAGATTGAAGATGTGGAAGCTCTGGTGGACGAGGTTGCCGATATTGCCTATGACAAGGCGGTTGAGGTCGTTGCTGATACTGTGAAACTGGAAACGCACAAGGAGGATATTAAGCTGGTGGAGCAGTCTAAGGCATGGGTTCTCTCCCCTGAGCGTAAGGCTTCAAAGAAAGAAATCGAGTATGCAACGAAACGATTGGATGGCGTGATTGCCAGAATCACAAACGCTATGAAATCAACCATTCAGAAAATCCAAACCACGCTGATGAAGCCGGAGGTCAAAAAAGCCGGAACGGAGCAAATCAAGAAGAAAGCCAAAAGTTCCATTATAGAGCAGTTGAGCCGCAAAAAGAAAGAAATTGCAGAGCGTGAAGTCAGCCGAACAATTCCGGCGAAAAACAAAAAGCAGGATAAGGAACTCTAAGGCACTTGCTGTTTTCATTTTGAAAATGACAGGTGCTTTTGCTTTAGGAAGCAAGAAAATATCTTCCATTCTTTAGGTTGATGAAGTATAATGATAGTAAGAAATTTTTTGTAATGACCTTAATCCAATAAGTGATTTTGCAATTATCAAGTAAAGGATGTAATTATATGAAGAAAGTACTGTTGCTTTTCAGTGTGATTATTATACTCGGTTTAACAGGCTGCTCTAACAAATATTTCAATGACTGGTTTAGCTCTGAACAAAATGAAACGGATAAGATGTGTCAACAAATTATCGAGGCATGTAAGCAACAGGATTCAGAGAAACTCAAATCTCTATTTTCCGAAGAAAGCAAAAAGAACATTGAGAATTTAGACACTGAAATCTCTGCTTTTTTCGATTATATTGAGGGCAGTATCCAAAGTTTTGAGGGCGATTGTGCATCATCAAGTGAAAGCAACTATGGTAAAAGGAAAACGGAATTGGATGGTATGTATCTCATATTGACAGAGAAGGAACGGTATTGTATGAATTTTTATATGTATAGTGAGGATGATGAAAATGCCCAAAATGTGGGGATATATAAAATTGAAATTGCATTAGAGAGCGAAGTGGCTGAGGATAATTTTATATGGGATAATCCCCCAAACGGTATTTTTGTTGGAGGACAAAATTGATTTTTGTTATGAGAGAACATTAAAGTATAAATTTCGGATGGTATAAGAGAAACTGACTACAATTAAATCTTCACAGCTTTACTAAGCAGGAGATCCGAAAAGGTTTCCTGCTTTTTTGTACCTAAAATTAAATATGGAACTTTAAGGCACTTGCTATTTTCGTTTTGAAAATGACAGGTGCTTTTTTCGTTTCAGGAAAGGAGTCACATGAATGTATTTGAAATTGTAAAAGAAAATGTTACTGCCCGACAAGCCGCAGAAGCCTATGGCTTGAAAGTGGGTCGCACAGGTATGGTGTGCTGTCCGTTTCACTCGGATAAGTCCCCCAGTATGAAGCTGGATGAACGCTATTACTGTTTTGGCTGCGGAGCAACCGGAGACGCTGTTGATCTGACAGCGAAGCTATTCGGTATCGGGCTGAGGGAAGCTGCTGTCAAACTTGCTGAAGATTTTGGTCTTAACTATGACAGCCGACAAAAGCCCAGTGTCCGCCCTCGTATTCGTGAGCCGACACCGGAACAGAAGTATCAAAAAGGAGAAAATCATTGCTACAAGGTGCTGACGGATTATTTTCATCTTCTTAGAGAATGGGAAAAGAAATACGCTCCTAAACAGCCGGATGAGGAATGGAATCCCCTGTTTGCAGAAGCACTGTATAAGAAGAACTATATCGAATATCTACTTGATATTCTTCTGTATGGTTCATTGGAAGAACGAAAAGCACTTGTGGCAGAACAGAGAAAGGAGGTGTTGAAACTTGAACAGCGAATTGCAGAACTGTCAGCAGACAGAACCATGCACAGTAGAAGAAATCCGAAACAGCTTAGAGCAGAGCGAGAAAGGTAAGGTTTATAATACTGCCGCAAATTATAAGCGTGTTCTGCAATATGACCCACTTTTGAAAGGGGCTATCCGAAAAAATCTTCTGACCGAAAGAATCGACATTGTGAAGCCACTCGGTTGGTATCGTGACAGCCCGACATTGACGGATGTGGATGTGAAATATCTGCTCCTATATTTTGAAGAAAACTATGGATTGACCGTAGAGAAGAAAATTATAGACGCAGTTGCGGTTATTGCCAATGAAAACCGTTACCACCCTGTCTGCGATTTTCTCAATGCCCTGCAATGGGACGGAACGGAACGCATACGCTTCTGTCTGCACCACTTTCTCGGTTCTGATACAGATGATTACACCTATGAAGCATTGAAGTTGTTTCTGTTGGGTGCTATCTCACGAGCTTTTAAGCCGGGGTGCAAATTTGAGGTTATGCTCTGTCTTGTAGGCGGTCAGGGAGCCGGAAAGTCCTCTTTCTTCCGTTTGCTTGCAGTCAATGATGATTGGTTCTCTGATGACTTGAAAAAGCTGGATGATGAAAATGTGTACCGCAAAATGCAGGGGCATTGGATTATTGAAATGTCGGAAATGATTGCAACCGCCAACGCTAAGAGCATTGAAGAAATCAAGTCCTTTCTGAGCCGACAAAAGGAAACCTATAAGATACCCTATGAAACACATCCGGCAGACAGAAAACGACAATGTGTGTTTGGAGGTTCTTCTAATACCCTTGACTTTCTTCCCCTTGACCGAACAGGCAACCGCCGCTTCGTTCCGGTTATGGTCTATCCTGAAAGGGCTGAGGTTCATATTTTGGCGGATGAACAGGCTTCCAGAGAGTATATCAATCAGATGTGGGCAGAAGCTATGGAGATTTACAGAAGCGGCAATTTCCGTCTGAGATTCAGTCCGGCTATGAATGCTTATCTGAAAGCCCACCAAAAGGACTTTATGCCGGAGGACACAAAGGCAGGACAGATTTTAGACTATTTGGAACGCTATTCCGGGAGCATGGTCTGTTCCAAACAGCTTTATAAGGAAGCACTGGGGCATGATTATGACGAACCGAAACAATGGGAACTGCGAGAGATCAATGACATTATGAATAACGCTGTCACAGGCTGGAGGGCGTTCAGCAATCCGAGGTATTTTCCAGAGCCTTACCGCCGACAAAAGGGCTGGGAGCGTATCAGGAACGACAACGAGCCTGACAACAGCATGGATGGTTTTCAAGAAATCCCGACAGAGGAAATGGAACAGTTAGGACTTCCGGAAGAATGGTTGAAGCAAAAATAAAAGCCCGTTGTCGCTTCGGTTGTCGAGCCGGTTGTCGGTCTGGTTGTCGGGCAAAAATCCCGAAAGCCTTGATATTGCGGCACTTTTCCCTCTCTGACAACCATGACAACCAATATTATAAAGAAAAAGGAAATAGTAAAAAGATAGTATCGCCCGATAAAGAAAAAAGGTTTTCTGATGTCCGTTGTCGGAACTTCGTTGTCAGACCTTTCCTTGTCGGGCTTTTTTCATTTAAGGAGGAATATCGTATGACAAATATTGTGAACAGTACACTACCCACCCCAAATAACCATTCAGAGAAAAACAAACCGGATGGAGTTTTTGTGATTAAGCAAGGCAAAACAAATTATAAAGTCAAAGTGTTTTTTGACCATAGTAGCGGTTTGACTGCTGAGGACAGATTGAAACGCATTATTCAGGCAGAAGCAGAGAGAGAATCTGCGTAAGTAATATGAAAAATATCCACGCACCCCCTTGACAAAAGCTTTCAGAAGATACCCTGCTTTCTGCGATGGAACGTGCAGGGAATGAAGAACTGACCGAAGATACAGAAAAGAAAGGACTAGGTACTCCAGCAACAAGGGCAGCAATCATTGAAAAACTGATTCAGTCTGGTTTTGTGAAAAGGGAAAAGAAAAATCTGGTGCCGACAGATGATGGCAATGTGCTGATTACGGTTCTGCCGGATGAGATTAAATCTCCGAAGATGACAGCAGAGTGGGAAATGGCATTGAATCACATTGCCCAGAATACAGAGACAGCAGATGAATTCCTAAATGGGATTACAGAGCTGATGCAGGAACTGGTTGCCAGATATCAGGGTATTTCAGAAGAAAAGAAAGAGCAGTTTCAGGGAAAAGCAAAAGGAGAAGTCATTGGCAAATGTCCCCGTTGTGGAGCTGATGTCAGGGAAGGAAAAGTAAACTTTTACTGTTCTGATCGGAACTGTGCTTTTACCTTGTGGAAGAATGATAAATTCCTTGCAAGCCAGGGAAAAAAGATGGATAAGGCGGCAGCAAAGAAGTTCCTGTCTAAAGGAAAAATCCATTATAAAGATCTGGTATCAAGAAAAACAGGGAGACAGTATGAAGCAACTGTGGAAATGGTTGATCCCGGCGAGGGGAATGTGCAGTTCAATCTGATTTTTCCACAACGATAAGTAGTGTATTGCAGGCAGTCTAAGGACTGTCTGTTTTAATACAATTATTATGAAAGAGAGGACCTTAGCATGAAGAAAAAAGGTAATTTTAGAAAAGTAGTATCTGGATTGCTGGCAGGCATGACAATGCTTAGTACAGTGTTATCTCCGATGACTGCATATGCAGCGGAGATCCAGCCAGAGGAAAAACCGCCACTTTATGAGGAAGTGAAAGACCTTCTGGATGAAGATGAGGTGGTGACTGCCAAAGATTATGAAATCGAAACAGGCAGTGTATTTGATGTGAAATCAGACTACACAGGACTGGAAATCAAGGATGATAACAAGGTCAAAGTCACATTCGAGGAAGCAAAGAACGACAAGGATGAGGATTTTACGACAGATCATGCGGACACTTACAAAGCGGTCTATTATGTGGAACCGGTAAATCAGGAGCATCCGAAGTATCAGATCAGCCGAAAGCTGATTGTGCGTGAGAAAGAAACAGAAGTGCAGACAGAAACTGCAGGGAGTGAAGCGGTAACCGAATCCGAAACAGCTGGCAGTGAACAGCAGACAGAAGAAGCGGAGGATTCCGAAGCAGACTCGGAGATTACCGATATTGATGCTGATGAATTTGATGATTTAGTAGAGCAGGCACAGAATCAGGATACCTATGATGAAGAATCAGGGTTAGAGCTTCACGATGTTTTGGAACAGGCAGGAGACGAAGGGGTGGATCTTGATTCTATGGAAGAGGGAGAGATTGCAACATTTGAAGCAGTTTCGGCTTATTCAGCAAGAACTACACAGCAGGTAACGATTGAAAAAGGACCTCTGTATAGATATGCAGATTATAATCTTGGAACCTATCTGACAGAGCCGTACTATATCAGCTACGGAAGCGTCAGAGCAACTGCGTATTGTGTACAGCCAGCAAAACCAGGACCAGGATCTGGAAATTATACAATCACAAAGATCGGGGACAATCAGGCGTTAGCAAAAGTGTGTTATTACGGTACAGATGCCGCAGGGAGCGAAAGTTTTTTTGCGAATAAACACACGGATTTCTCAGAAGGAAAAAGATTTATCATTATTCACATGGCTGCATCGTATGCCAATGGAAGCAGTGATGCATTCTATGGAACAAATGCTACAGGCGAGGCTTTGGCAAAAGAACTCTATAATTATTGTGTGAATAAGCCGGAAATACCAGATGTAGCGATGTCATTTTCAAAACCGAATGTAAAAGCTTATGTAGATGGAAATGTTCAGAGAACGGAGAACATTAAGTTCAATGCATCTTCCCAGCAGAAAATTACAATGGACTTACCAAAGGGTGTAAAGCTCTATAATGTATCTACTGGAAATGTAAGTGCGGCAGGTGCAAGCGTAACAATTGGAGGAGGAACTACGTTTTATCTTTCAGCACCTCTGACACAGACAAAAGATGTAAGTGCTACTTTTTCTGCAAAAATGAAGGGTAGTATTACAAAAGATTATTCAGCATATAAACTGACTACGAATGCAAGTGTTCAGGATCTGGCATTTGTGTTTGGAGAAGGTGTCGCTGATGAAAAATATGTAAGCTTAAAGGTGTCCTGGATTGAACAGGCTACGATCGAAATCGTAAAGAAAGACGATACAGCGGATGTCAATCTTGCAGGTGCAGTATTCGGTGTATACAGCGATGAGGCTTGTACAAAGCTGATCACTCAGATGCCGGCAACAGATAAGAATGGAAAATCTTCTGTTACGATCATCAAGACACAGGATACCGTTTATCTGAAAGAGATCACAGCACCACAGGGATATGTAGTAAATGCAACGGCAACAAATGTAAAACTGGTAGCAAGTAAGACTTCCTCTGTGACTGTAGAAAATAAAGAACAGCTTGCAGAGCTTACCATTTACAAAGAAGGACAAGTTCTTACCGGAGCAGATGTCAGTGAAAATGGAACGGTATTCCAGTATGAAAACCGCAGACAGAAAAATGCAGTGTATAACGTGTATGCCGGGGCAGATATCGTAACTGCTTATGGCACAAAAGTGTACAGCAAAGGTGACCTGGTAAAAGATAATCTGACTACGGGAGAGAATGGTTCTGTTACACTGAAGAATCTGCATCTTGGAAGCTATGTGGTGAAAGAAGCAAAAGCACCGGACAATTTCTATAACGGCAGCGAAGAAAAGCCAGTGACTCTGACTTATGCCGGACAGAATAAAGAAGTTGTATTTGCAGATGTGACTTTTAACAACGAAAGACAGAAAGCAGATGTTTCCGTAGTAAAACAGGATAAAGATACAAAGAAACCACTGAATGGCGGTATTTTTGCTCTGTATGCATCCGATGATATTAGAAATGCAGACGGAACCGTTGTTGTGAAAAAAGGAACACTGATTGAGAAAGCAACTACTGGAGCAGATGGAACAGCAAAATTCACAGCAGATCTTCCGATTGGATATTCCTATTCCGTAAAAGAAGATCAGGCGCCGGAAGGCTATGTAAGAAATACAGAAGATGTGTATACGTTCAAGTTTTCTTACACCAATGATAAAGAAGCAACCGTATCATTTGCCCATACCTTCAGCAATGACCGTGTGACAGCAAAGATCAATTTATTCAAAGTTGATAAAGAAACAGGAAAAGCAGTACCACAGGGAGATGCCACACTGAAAGGTGCAGTTTATGGTCTGTATGCCCGTGAAGATATCGTGCATCCGGACGGAGCAACCGGAACTATTTATAAAGCAGGAGAACAGGTAGCATCTCTTACAACAGATGACAAAGGACAGTCTTCTGTAAAAGGTTTATATCTTGGAAAATATTATGTCAAAGAGATCACACCGCCGACCGGATACCTGGCAGATACAGAAGAGCATGATCTTGTGTGCAGTTATGAAGGAGATATGACAGCAGAAGTAAAAAGAGAGTGCACTTCCAGTGAGCAGGTCATCAAACAGCCATTTCAGATCATCAAGGCAGCCAACAATGGAAAGACCGATGCAGATCTGTTATCCGGAGCCGGATTTACAGTTTATCTGAAATCTTCTCTTACAAAGAAAGCAGATGGAAGCTATGATTTTGATTCTGCCAAACCAGTAGTGAGTGGAGAAAATGGAGCAACTGAGATTTTCACAGATGAAAAAGGGTATGCCTGCAGTATTCCATTACCATTTGGAAGCTATATCGTGCGTGAAACTACAACACCGCACAATTACAAGCCAGTCGATGATTTTGAAGTGAATATCACAGAACATCATCCAAACGAGCCACAGATCTGGAGAGTGCTTCTGGATGAAGAGTTTAAGGCAAAACTGAAAATCGTGAAAAAAGACGATGAAACAAAGAAATCTGTATTGATTGCCGGAACAGAATTTAAGGTATATGACCTGGACAACAAGAAGTATGTGGAGCAGGTAACAACTTACCCAGTGACAACTACTCACAAGTCCTATTTTACGGACAGCCAGGGATATCTGATCATGCCGAAGAATCTGAAGATCGGACATTACCGGATTGAGGAAGTCAACGCACCGGAAGGGTACACAATCAATAAGAACTATGTAGAGATTGCGGTGGATGCAAACACAGCATACCAGATGGATTCTGAGAGCGGAGATGCCATTATTACGGTAGACTACGAGAACCATCCGGTAAAAGGAAAACTGACGATCTATAAAAAAGGTGAGATGCTGACCGGATTTAAAAAGGATTTTGTTTATGAAGAAAGATACCTGAAGGGTGCATCATTTCATGTCTATGCAGCTGAAAATATCTATACACCGGATTATCAGAAAGATGAAAACAGAAACAGACAGCTGATCTATGCAAAAGATGCACTGGTAACAACGGTAACGACCGGGGAAGACGGAAAAGCAGTTGCTGATAACCTGCCGCTTGGTTCTTACTATGTGGTAGAAAAGACTGCACCGGAAGGATTTGTCCTGAACCATGACAGATCGGATGTCTCATTTGTCTATGCGGATCAGGATACACCTGTGATCGAACAGGAAGTGACGGTTGGCGATGACCGCCAGAAAGTTGCAATCCAGGTAGAAAAACAGGATGCAGAAAATGGTGCAACCGTAGCGGGAGCTGTCTTTGGTATCTATAACAAGGCGGATATTAAGGCGGATGGAAAAGTAATCGTGAAAGCAGACACACTCTTACAGGAAATGACTTCTGATAACGATGGTCTTGCAGCATGTACGCTGGATCTGCCACTTGGACAGTATTATGTGAAGGAGTTAAAAGCACCGGCGGGATTTGTATCCTCTGATGAAGTTCTGAATCTGGATGCTTCTTACCAGGGGCAGGATGTGAAGACAGTAAAACTGAAAACAGTGAAAAAGAACCAGCCGACAACAGTTGAAATCACAAAATCTGATGTAACAACAGGTGTGGAACTGGATGGGGCAAAACTCACCGTTCTTGATAAAGAAGGAAATGTTGTGGATCAGTGGACTTCTGTAAAAGATCAGCCACATGTGATCAAACGACTGACTGTGGGTGAAGAATACACCCTTCGAGAGGAAATGGCACCGTATGGATATCTGAAAACGACGGATGTGAAGTTCACACTGGAAGATACTGCCGAGATTCAGAAAGTAGAGATGAAAGATGAAGTTCCAACAGGACTTCTGATCATCAACAAAAATGGAGAGTTTCTGGATAAGGTGACACTTTTGGATCATGTAAAAGGTACCGTGGAGCATCTTTTTGAGTATGTAACCGGAAGCCTTTCAGATGTGACTTTCGATGTATTTGCTGCGGAAGATATCAAAGCGGCAGATGGTGTCAGTGAAGATTATTTCAAAGCAGATGAAAAAGTAGGAACCATTACCACAGATTCCAATGGTATTGCACAGATGGGAGATCTCCCGGCTGGAAAATACTATGTGAAGGAAGTAAAAACAGCCCACGGTTATGTGCTGGACAAAGAGCCGAGATATGTTGACCTTTCCTACCGTGATCAGGACACACCAGTCATCACTTATGATGAGAAATGGCAGAATGCCCGTCAGAAAGTAAAGGTTACGGTTCTGAAGAAAGAAAAAGATACAGAACGTGTTCTTGCAGGTGGTGTCTTTGGTCTTTATACCAGTGAAGATATCAAAAATGCAAAGGGCGAGGTACTCCTTGAGAAAGGCAGTCTGATCGAGCAGAGGGTAACGGATGAAAAAGGACAGATTACTTTTACGGCAGATCTTCCGGTAGATGGAAAATACTATGTGAAAGAGATCTTTGCGCCGGACGGATTTGTTACAACAGAAGAAATACAGGAATTTACCTTTGAATATGCCGGAGAAGACCAGGCAGAAGTAAGCTACGACTTTACTTTTGAGAATCAGCCAACCACAGTGGAGCTGACCAAAACAGACCTGACAACAGGTAAAGAACTTCCAGGTGCACACCTGAAAGTGACGGATTCAGATGGCAATGCAGTGGATGAATGGACTTCTACGGAAGAACCCCATGTGATCAAAGAACTGGTTGTTGGTAAGGAATACACCATGACAGAGACAAAACCGGCAGATGGATATGTCACTGCAGAAAGTATTACCTTTACAGTAGAAAATACAGCCGAGATTCAGAAAGTAGAGATGAAAGATGATGTGACAAAAGTGCAGATCAGTAAGACGGATATCACAGGAGAAACTGAGATTCCAGGTGCGAAACTGACGATTCTCGATAAGGATGATCAGGTAGTAGAGAGCTGGACTTCCACAGAGGAAGCACACTATATCGAAAAACTTCCAATCGGTAAATATACCTTACGTGAAGAGCAGGCACCGAAAGGATATCTTCTGACATCGGATGTTAGTTTTGAAGTAAAGGATACTGGAGAGATCCAGAAAGTAGCTATGAAAGATGACACTGCCAAGGGAAAAGTGATTCTCAATAAGACAGATAAATCATCAGGAGAACCGCTGAAAGGGGTAGAATTTGAACTTCGTGACAGCAAAGGAAAAGTTCTGGAAACCTTAAAGACAGATGCTGCCGGTCATGCAGAAAGTAAGCTGTATGAGATTGCCACATTTAAGAACGGCAAATATGATACCGCTATCAAGTATTATCTGGTGGAAACAAAGACACTGGACGGATACACACTGGATCAGACCAAGCATGAAGTGACATTTGCCTATGCAGATGACAGTACACCGGTTGTAGAAGTTACCTTTAATCTGACAAATGAGAAACCGGAAGTTCCAGAAACACCGAACACACCACAATCCCATGAAGAGACAAAGGTATCAAACGCACCGAAAACAGGTGACAGCACGAATATCTGGCTGCCGATCCTGCTTCTTGTAATCTCCACAGGAGGTATGGCAGGACTGTATATCAGCAGGAAAAGGAAAAGCAAATAAGGAAACTAAAACCAACGGTTATGATTGGGAGCTTCTATGTGAGGCTCCCTTTTTCATACAAAAATATCACAGAAAGGAACAGAAAACTATGATGAAAGCAATGGAAAAAAGACGGGAAGCACGAAAAAACCAGGAGAAAACTTTAAAGAGAATGATGGCTTATCAGAAGAAATCCGAGCAGATGGTCAGCAGAAAAAGAATGAACCATCACATGATCAGAAAGGGGTAAAAGCGTATGATGAACAGAAAAGAATTTTATGAATATGTCAAAGACAATGTAAAGGAGTATCTGCCAGAGTCTTATAAGGATGCAGAAATTAAACTGCAGGAAGTAGAAAAAAACAATGGTTTGAAGCTGACAGGTATTACGATTCCGAATGGAGATCAGAGAATCGTACCGACAGTCTATCTGGATTCCCTCTACCAGGAATATATCCATGGAAAAGATGTAGACTCTTGTGTTGGCGATGTGGCTGATATGCGTATTGAGGCACAGGGAAAAGCAGAATTTTTTGATATGGGAGTTCCAGATATTCTGGATTATGAAAAGATGAAGGACAAATTACAGATGAGAATTTGTGATAAGGAATGGAATACCGATCTTCTTGCAGATAAAGTAGTCACAGAACACGGAGATTTTGCAGCTTATTATGCAGTAAATCTGGAGGAAAATGGAGAAGGGATCAGCAGTATTCCGGTAACTGTTTCTCTGATGAACGAGTGGGGAGTATCTGCCGAACAGATTCAAGCGGATGCGATGGTGGCAGACCGAAAACGTGGTGTCACACTTATGGATATGAATGAGATTATCAAATCTATGATTTTTGGTGAAGAACCAGAAAACCTGCTGAATGAAAAAATGGATATGGAAGCCATGGAAAACCCAATGTTCTGTCTGACAAACAAAGCTAAGATGAATGGAGCTTCCCTGTTACTGCAGGAAGATATTCGTAAACAGATTGGGGAATGCCTGGGAAGTGATTACTTTGTCATCCCATCTTCCATTCATGAAGTGCTGATTCTTCCTGATAACGGCATTTTTCAGGTTCCGGAATTAAATGCGATGGTACAGGAAGTCAATGAGACAAAGGTGGAGAGACAGGAGCAGCTTTCCGATAAAGTTCAGTTTTGTGATGGGAAAACGGCAGTTATGGAAAATGCTGAGCGTAGGGAAGCTCGTTTGGAGAAAGAAAAAGCAGCCGAAAAAGCGGAAGTAAAAGGTGGAATCCATGGAAGACTGGAGAAAGCTAAGGCAGAAATCAAGGCAAAAGAGGGAGACAAAGTGCCAAAGAATAAGTCAAAAGAGCTTGCCACAGCATTATAAAGAGTAACAACGATGATTTTAAGGGGACTGTGCTAAGCAGTCCCTGATTTTATGAAAAGGAGTAGCGCATGGCAAATAAATTATATGCAATGGAACAGCTGACGGAAGAGGTGGCAAAAGATGTAGCTGCCAGTCCGCAGGAATGGATGCGGTTCCTAAACACTGCATCCAGACTGTACAAATACACTTTTCCAGAACAGCTTTTAATTTATGCACAGCGACCGGAAGCAACTGCCGTAGCATCCATGGAAATCTGGAATCAGAAGATGTACCGCTGGATCAAAAAGGGATCCAAAGGGATTGCCTTGATTGACAATACTTCCGGACCGAAAACGAAACTTCGGTATGTATTTGATGTGCAGGACACTTATAAAGTGCGGAATCTTGGAAAGGATCCTCAGTTATGGAATCTTCCGGTGGAAGGAGAACAGCTGGTGGCAGATTATCTGCAGGAGCAGTTATCACTGGAAGATACAGAAGGAGGACTTGCTGAAAGTCTGCATCAGGCAGCGAAGGAGAGTATGCAAGAATGGCTTCCAGATGCATTGGAAGAACTGAGACTGGACGTAACAGGGACATTTCTGGAAGAACTGGACGAACAGAATCAGGAAGTCGAATTTCGGGAACTGATGACCAATAGTGTCTGGTATGTATTACTAAACCGGTGTGGACTGGATGCACAGGAATATCTGGATGCAGAGGATTTTCGGCATATTACGGACTTTAATCAGCTGATAGTATTAGGACATCTGGGAAGTGCAGTCAATGAGATCAGCAGACCAGTCCTGATGCAGATTGGACGATATGTGCTGAATAATCTGGAAAATGACCTGAAAACGGTTGCAAAAGAAAAAGAAGTAGTCTATAATGAATTTAACACGTTAATGCGTGAAAGTAATACAGATAACACAGAAGATAGAGAAGAAAAAAAGGAGGAAACAGACTATGAGAGAGATCAGTTACAGCCAGAACGGAGAGTATCAGATTCCAGATATCAGCCTGGAAGAGACGAGAGGAACCATCGGCAAGTACGGAATGATGCGGAAAGAGTATCTGAGAAATCACAAGGTAGCCAGGTTCAACATTCTGACACTGCAGAACCGTCTGGACAGTCATCTGATGGAGATCGACAGCCAGGCAAGACAGAGAGTAGACGACCTGATGAACGAACTTCTGGAGAAAGATCCGGCACCGGACAAAATGGCAGACGGGATGGCATGGACCAGACACATGAACCAGATCAAGGCACAGGCAGAGGAGCTGGTGATTCAGGAGATTATTTACAGTTAAGTCTGTTCCCAACAGAAGAGGAACAGTTAGGAGAAATAAGGAAAGCGGCAGCTGCATTGGAACAGCCAGCCGCTTTTCTTATTTCCGATGAAGTGGTAAATGATATTCTCCGCACGGGAAGCGGACAGAAAAATACACTGTTTCATATTACAGCAAGACTGATTGAAGGTCTGGATAATGAAGAAATGCGGAGTTTTCTGAAAGATGAATATGGAACTGGTGGCAAAGGATTTACCATAGATGGTCAGAAAATCAGTATCTGGTATGACAATGATGGTATCCGTATCCGGCGAGGGGACTCTGCCAGAAGAAACTTTGACCGCATGGTTACGTGGGAAGAAGCAGCGAACAGAATTCGGGATATGTATGAGGATGGAAATTACGTGGATAATTTGATTTCCAATAATGCCATTGAACAGGAGCAGGAAGAAATGACCAATCTTCTTGCACTTCATTTTCGGGATACTTGCAGAAACTGGGAAAAGAAACAATCATATTCAGACTGGCAGGATGTAGTGAGTGGAGCATGGACAGATCAAGAGGAAGCAGATGCGATTGTCTATCGTTTTGAATGGCTGCAGAAATATATGGATGAGAATCCGGGAGATTATCACCGCTGGGAGATTCAGCATAATCCGGAATATTTCCAACGCTTTCAGGATCTTCAGAGGGAGCGTTCCTGGGTAGACCAGAAATTTACGGTCGAACGTCCGGCACTATCCTTTATCACACAGGATGAAATTGACGCAGTGTTAAGAAGAGGCGGCATTACTGCAGGAGGACGTAACCGAATCTATGAGTATTTCATGGAACATCATGATATGAAAGATGCAGCTGAGTTCCTGAAAAATGAGTATGGAACAGGTGGTTCCTCACCCGGAATACCAGGAGCAGATGCTTCCGATGCATCCCATGATGCAAAAGGATTAAAACTTGCAAAAGGGAAAATTGGCAGTCCAGAGGTAGAAGTTTTATTAAAGTGGAACAAGGTTGCAGAACGTGTTCGCCAGTTAATCCGCACAGATGATTATTTGTCACCGGAAGAAATGGAAAAGTACGAAGAACGACAGGAAGCACAAAGACTGGCAGACCTGGAAGAAGCACAGCAGATGTTAGGAGAACAGCTGGAACAGGATACTTTTACAGCGGAAGATATAACGGATCTGCGACTAGTTGATTCAGAATATATGTCCGGTACCAGAACAAAAATCTATGATTTTGCTTGCAAAGTTAAGGGAGAAGAGAATCGACTTCAATACACATTAGAATATCATGATGATGGAGAAGGTTTCACGATTCATACGGAAAAAGATGATATTTGGGAGCGAATGTCAACACAAGAATTGGAACGTCTGGATGTAAAACTTGGACAAGAAGTACTTTATTATCATTATCACAACAAAACAGTAAATGCGGATACCTTAGATAAATTACGGGAAATCAAGGAAGAAATCATGGAGGAAGAGTCTTCCTATTTTACTGCTATTTCTAAACGTGTGTGGACAGATTATGATAAAAAGAAAAAGAACTGTCGGGAGAAGTTGAGGTATTGGAAGAAAAAGAATCATTGGAAGAGATTAACGGAATAGCAGAACTGATTCCAGCAACGAACTTCCATATCACAGATGATGAACTTGGACAGGGAACACCGAAGGAGAAATTCCGAGCCAATATTATGGCTATTCAGCTGTTAAAAAAATGTGAGGATGAGAACCGCAATGCGACACCAGAGGAACAGGAAATCTTATCCAGGTACGTCGGCTGGGGAGGTCTTGCAGATGCATTTGATGAGACAAAATCTGCATGGGAGACAGAATATTTGGAATTAAAGACCGTCCTTACACCGGAAGAATATGCTGCAGCCAGAGCTTCCACATTAAATGCTCATTATACACAGCCGATTGTGATTGAAAGTATGTATCAGGTGTTGGAGAATCTGGGATTTACAAAGGGAAATATCCTGGAGCCATCTATGGGAGTCGGGAACTTCTTTGGAAAGCTTCCAGAGAATCTAAACCAGTCCAAACTCTATGGAGTGGAACTGGACAGCATCAGTGGCAGAATTGCTAAACTTCTCTATCCAGATGCCAATATCCAGATCAAAGGCTTTGAGAAGACGGATTATCCCAATGATTTCTTTGACGTGGCAATCGGAAATGTGCCATTCGGTGCATATAAGGTCAATGACCGTCAGTATGACCGCTACAATTTTATGATTCATGATTACTTTCTTGCCAAGACTATAGATCAGTTACGTCCAGGTGGTGTAGCTGCGTTGATCACAACAAAGGGAACTATGGACAAGGAATCACCGGAAGTCCGGAAATATTTGGCAGAGCGTGCAGACCTGCTGGGGGCTATCCGACTGCCGAACACAGCTTTTAAGGCAAATGCAGGAACAGAAGTCAGTGCTGATATTTTGTTTTTCCAGAAGCGTGAGAGTTTCACAAAAGTGATGCCAGACTGGGTGAATTTGGAGAGTGATGCAAATGGGATTACCATTAACAAGTATTTTGTTCAGCATCCGGGATTGATTCTTGGTGAGATGAAAGAAGTGTCCGGTCCGTATGGTATGGAAACAACCTGTGCTCCAATGGAAGGAGCTGATCTGGAATTACAGTTACAAGAAGTTGTAAAACACATCAGAGGAAGCATGGTAGCGGCAGTAGATATAGAGGCAGAACTGGATGAGATGCCAGAGAGTATTCCGGCAGATCCGAATGTCCGAAATTACAGCTATACGGTGGTAGATGATCAGGTATATTACCGTGTCAATTCTTTGATGAATCAGGTGAAAATGCCTGCAGTCACTGCAGAACGTGTAAAAGGCATGGTTGCAATCCGTGATACCGTTCGTGAACTGATCGCCATGCAGATGGAAGAATTTGTCACAGACGAAGAAATCCAGAAACAGCAGAAAAAACTGAATCAGGTGTATGATACCTACACAGCAAAGTATGGAGTTATTGGAAGTAATGCTAACAAACGTGCATTTTCTGATGACTCTTCTTATTGTCTGCTGTGTTCCCTGGAAGACTTGAATGAAGATGGAACATTGAAGCGGAAAGCGGACATGTTCACCAAACGAACCATTAAAAAGGCGGTCGCTGTGACAAGTGTGGAGACAGCCACAGAAGCACTTGCTCTGTCCCTAAATGAAAAGGCTAAAGTAGATCTTCCATATATGGCACAGTTGACCGGAAAGACCGAAGAGAAAATCACAGAAGAGCTGGTTGGAGTTATCTTCAAAAATCCACTGACAGACCAGTGGGAAAGCGGAGATGAATATCTGTCTGGAAACGTCAGAGATAAATTAAATACAGCGAGAACTTTTGCAGAGAATCATCCGGAATTCACACCGAATGTGCGTGCATTGGAGGCAGTTCAGCCAAGAGATCTGGAAGCGTCGGAGATTGAAGTGCGTATTGGAGCCACCTGGATTGAACCTTCGGATTATCAGGATTTTATGGTGGAACTGCTTCATACGCCGAGGTATCTTGCACAGAAGGAAATACAGGTAAAATTCTCTGAGGTAAATGGTGAGTGGAGGATTACAGGAAAGAACGCCGACAGTCCAAGAAATGCGTTTGCTTATGCAACGTATGGAACGGAGAGAGCAAATGCCTACCGGATTCTGGAAGATACCTTGAATCTAAAAGATGTTAGAATCTATGATAAAGTCGTAAATGACAATGGGGATGAAGTGCGAGTTTTGAATAAAAAAGAAACTATGTTGGCATCACAAAAGCAGGATGCCTTGAAGGCTGCATTCCAAGATTGGATTTTTAAGGATCAGCAGAGGAGAGAAAGGCTGGTAAGCGTGTACAATGAGCGTTTCAATAGTATCCGTCCCCGTGAATATGATGGTAGTCACTTGAGTTTTCCAGGAATGAATCCGGAAATAGAGCTTCGTCCGCATCAGAAAAATGCAGTCGCACATCAGTTATACGGTGATAATGTGCTTCTGGCACATGTAGTAGGAGCTGGGAAGACTTACGAAATGGTAGCGGCGGCAATGGAGAGCAAACGTCTGGGATTATCACAAAAGAATCTCTTTGTTGTGCCAAACCATTTGACAGAGCAGTGGGGAGCGGAGTTCCTGCAGTTATATCCAGGAGCAAATATTTTGGTAGCAACCAAGAAAGACTTTGAACCGGCAAACCGAAAGAAGTTCTGTGCCAGAATCGCTATGGGAAATTACGATGCTGTTATTATTGGTCATTCCCAGTTTGAGCGTATTCCAATCTCTGATGAGAAACAGGAAGCCATGCTTCAGAGGCAGATTGATGATCTGGAAATGGCAATCCAGAGTGCAAGGTATGAACAGGATGGTGGACGTTATACCGTCAAACAGATTGAAAAGACAAGAAAAACATTGCAGACAAGGCTGGAGAAACTGAATCAGAAAGAGAAAAAAGATCAGGTAGTTACGTTTGAAGAACTGGGAGTGGATCATTTATATGTAGATGAAGCACACAGTTATAAAAACGCATTTCTTTATACAAAAATGAGAAATGTAGCCGGGATTGCACAGAATGAAGCACAGAAGTCGGCGGATATGTTTAATAAATGTCAGTATCTGGATGAGATTACCGGAGGAAAAGGCATTACCTTTGCTACGGGCACACCGATTAGCAACAGCATGACGGAATTATATGTTATGCAGAGGTATCTGCAGAACAGCAAATTACAAAATATGGGACTTGGACTGTTTGATTCCTGGGCCTCCACCTTTGGCGAGGTAGTCACGAGCATTGAGCTTGCACCAGAAGGAACAGGCTACCGTGCAAAGTCAAGATTTGCAAGATTTTATAATATTCCGGAACTGATGAATATGTTTAAGGAGATTGCAGATATCAAGACTTCCGATCAGTTAAAGCTTCCTGTGCCAGAGGCGGAATATGAAACAGTGGTGCTGAAACCAACGGAACAGCAGAAAGAAATCGTAGAAAGTCTGGGGGAACGTGCAGAAGTTGTCAGAAACGGAGGGGTAGATGCTTCGGTTGATAATATGCTGAAAATTACCAATGATGGAAGAAAATTGGCATTGGATCAGCGTTTGGTGAACGAATTATTGCCAGATAATCCAGAAAGCAAAATATCAGTCTGTGCAGAGAAAAGTTATGAGATCTGGAAAGACACGGCAGCACAGAAATCTGCACAATTGATTTTCTGTGACTTGAGCACACCGAAAGGTGATGGCAGTTTCAATGTTTATGATGACTTGAAGCAGAAACTGATAGCGAAAGGTGTACCGGAAAAAGAGATTGCTTTTATTCATGATGCAAATACAGAAGCAAAGAAGACGGAGCTGTTTGGAAAAGTGAAATCCGGGCAGGTTCGTTTTTTGATTGGCTCAACAGCAAAGATGGGTGCCGGGACCAACGTGCAGGACCGTCTGATTGCGTTGCACCATCTGGATATTGGCTGGAAACCATCTGATTTGGAACAGAGGGAAGGGCGTATTATCCGTCAGGGAAATCATAATAAAAAGGTTCATATCTTCCGGTATGTAACTGAATCCACATTTGACAGCTACATGTGGCAGTTGGTTGAGAACAAGCAGAAATTCATTTCTCAGATTATGACCAGCAAAGCACCTGTGCGAAGCTGTGAAGATGTGGACGAAGCGGCACTTTCCTATGCAGAGGTCAAAGCTCTTGCAACCGGAAATCCAGCAGTAAAAGAGAAGATGGCATTGGATGTTGATGTGGCAAAATTAAAACTTTTAAAAGCCAACCACATGAATAACCAGTACCGCCTGGAAGATGATATTGCAAGGAATTTTCCACAACAGATTGCAAAACTGACAGAAATCATTGACAGCTACAAGGCAGACATCGCTCATTACTCAGAGCATAAAATCACAGATCCAGAGCAGTTTACTATGGAGATTGGCGGCAAAGAGTTCACAGAAAAGAAAGAGGCAGGAGCAGCACTTCTGGCGGTATGTAAAGATATTAAAGCTGTAGATGCTGCGATGGATATCGGAAACTATCAGGGATTCAATATGAGGATTCAGTTTGATGGATGGAGTAAAGAATTTATTCTATCTGTCAAACATGAGGCTGTCTCGAAAGTTCATCTTGGAGCAGATGCACTTGGAAATATTACTCGTATCAACAATCTGTTGGACAGTTATCCAGAGAAGCTTTCAGAAGCACAACAAAGACTGGAAACAGTATATGAACAGCTTGCAAATGCAAAAGAAGAGGTTGGAAAGCCATTTCCAAAAGAAGAGGAGTTGAACCAGAAACTGGAGCGACTGTCAGAATTAAATGCATTGCTCAATATGGATGAACGGGAAGATGCAGAAACAGAGGTGTCTGAATCAGATGAGAAAGAAGAAAGACCGACACGTGGTTCTATCCATGAAAAACTGCAGATTTATAAAGAAAAGAGTCAGCGGGAAAGTGAAACTGGCAAGGAAAACAGAAAACGGGACTTCGGTCTGGAATAAATAAACAGGAAAGATGGCATAATTTGGTAGAAGAAGGTTCTGCCTGTTATGCCATTTTTTAGAACACAGGAGGAATTTGAATGGCGAGAAGTATGATAACAGGAAAAGAAACGCAGAAAATGCAGGAATATACGCAGGAACGGATTGCTCAGGCAGAGCGTAGAGATATAGAATTTTCAACAGATGTAAAAGAACAGATTTTTGAATATGCGAATCTGATCGGCGAGGAAGAGAAAGTTAGGAATTTGGTAAGAAATCTGGCAGATGCAGTGAGTCAGGCAGATCAAGAAGGTGTAGAGGATTTGCTGGATGACGCAAGAATGGATATTCAAGAACTGCTGGATCCAACCATAGGTAAGCTGGAATTACGTGACTATGGATATACAGCAGAAGATATGGTGCCACTTAGAAAAGAAGCAGCCTTGGATTATCACAGAATGGGTTCTAAGATTTATTGCCTTGGAAGTGATGGCAGTAAAGGTGAATATGCGAGTAAAGAAATGATACAGGCACACGACGGTTTGTTTGGAATGGAATTGCAGATGTGGGAACGGATAAAGGATAACAACCTAGATCATGCAGAAGAAAATTTAGGAGCATTTCAGGAGCCTATGAGTGTCATTGAGCAGGAAGAAGCACTGAAATTATACGATGCAGGAGCAGATATCTATCTGATCACTAATTTTTCATCACCGATGTATGTCACAGAACGTATGGAAATTGAACGAGGACCAGAGCATTATCAGATGTCTATGACAGAACTGGAGCGTTTCCGTAACCTGGAATGGGAAATGCAGAAATATCCACAGATTCAGTCATTGAAAGAAGCAAACCTGTTGTTAGGAACAAGAAGGGTATTTGGTATTTATCAGATCCGGGATGATTCACCGGGCGAAAACTATGCTTTTATGAATATGAGTTTTATTGAAAGTCATGGTATGAAGATAAAAAAAGAAGATTACAAGCTGGTCTATGTTGGTGAATTATCAGGAAATATGTCACTGGATGATATTTTTGAAAGGTTCAACATTGATAGACCGGAAGATTTCCGTGGGCATTCCCTGTCTGTCAGTGATATCGTAGTTCTGAATGACGGGGAAAAAGTAACTGCTCATTTTGTAGACAGTATCAGTTTTGAACAGCTAGATTCTTTCCTGAATCTGGAAGAACAGGTCCTTAGTGAACTGGCATATGAGGTAGGAGAACGTTACTTTGCTATTCAGAGAACAGAAGAAGGATATGATTATTCCTTTTACGATGAAGATTTCCGCTTGATGGATGGTGGCGTTTATGAGAATGATGAAATTTCTATTCAAGAAGCGGCGGAGGAACTTTTGGAAGACGAAGGCTGGACTGGAGAACGCATCCGTGGAGATTATGATCGGTTGATGGAGAAAGTAGAAGAAATGGATGAAGTTGTAATGGCAGAGATTCAGAAAAGCCAGGGCGAATATAAGCCATTGGCAAAGGTGGAGGAACTGGAAGAGGCCAATTATAACATGATTGATAATGTACTCAATAATATGCCGCCTAAGAAAGAAGCTTATCTGGAATATTATGCTGCAGAATGTGATGAAATTCATGATATGGGAGCTTATGAGAAAAGCACAGATGTGAAAGAAATCGCAGCAATCTATGAGAAGTACAGAGAAGATCCGGAAAACGCTTATAAAGGCAGTGGAATGGGGATTATTTA
Source organism: Clostridiales bacterium VE202-01 (assembly GCA_000508865.1). Lineage (GTDB taxonomy): Bacteria > Bacillota_I > Bacilli_A > Erysipelotrichales > Coprobacillaceae > Thomasclavelia. The sequence goes on along the minus strand of BAHP02000011.1, from coordinate 2,986 downwards.
TCGTGATCCGGAGGATAGCTTGTTTGATGAAACAGAACTGTTAATTGTAATGGGAACAACGATACACGGCGACTTCTTGGATAATGTGCGGTTTTTAAAAGATCAGCCGGTGGTGCGTGAAGGTTTGGAGAAGATTCATAAAGCATTGCCTGATTATAAATATATCCCGATTCAGGATGTGCGTGAGGCAATGTATCCGAAAAAAATGACAACAGAAGAACTGGCAGCAGCATTGGATGAGATTGCGGAAGACTTCGATCCGTATGACTATCGGGACCATGTAGAGCCAGGGCAGGATACCATACAGGAAGTCATGCTGGATCTGCAAAGTGGAAATGTTGGTTCTTATATTTCCTTTCTGAAGGATGTGATTGAAGAAGACTGTGAGCAGTCCGTGTGGGCAGGTGTTTTGCTGGAACGGCTGAAATCCTACGAACCAGATATATCCAAAGAAACAGAGCCGATGGTGTATGTGAATTACTGTGAAAAGCGAGAGCTGATGGAACCACGCTGTCAGAAGCTCTCAGATTTGGATTCCCGTACTGCACAGAAGGATAAGGAATGGTACGCAGACCGTAATCCGAGGACGGATGAGCCGATGGTAACAGCCCAGATGTTTTTTACTATATATTATGCGGAAAAAGGCGATAAAATGATGCAACATTTCAAAGGGAAAATAGATATTGGAACAGGAAATGGCGGTATTTTAAGTCAGCTGAAACTCCAAAATGAACTGAAACTTACGGATGAAAGCTGGATTGGTTATCTGAAAAACAAGGGAAATGAAGAGTTTCAGAAGTGTATGGAAGATCTGACCGATATGCAGAACCATGTGCTGCCATATTTGCAGAGCTTTTGCAGTCTGGAAGAAAAAAGTGTGCAGGAAAAGCAGGAACGGCAGGTTGCAGAAAAGCAGGACAGCAGAGTAGAAGCGTCAAGAGCAGCGAATGTGACAAAAGGGGATAATGACAAAGCTGTGAAAAAGGTAGTTTCGAGTATGCAAACAGAAAAGAATAAAGCAACTACGAAGGCAAAGAAGCCATCTATTCATGAACGACTGGAAATCAATAAGAGAAAAATCCAAGAAAAGCAGGGAAAAGATGAGCTGGAGAGAGGAGCTGATCGGGATGTAAGAACGGTATAAATTTATAGAAAGGCACTTGGCTCCGTTTTGGACATAGCAAAAGTGCTGACAGTGACGAACGAAGATGTGCTGCCTGCTTATTTGCAGAGAGTATCTGATTTTGAAGACTGCCTACTTGCAACTTGTACGAAGGAGAATCAGTGTGATGCGATTGTGACAAGGAATAAAAAGGATTTTCTTTCCTTTTGGATTACACTGCTTTCTCCGGAAGAACTGCTGAATATTTATTCGTAAAAATATGTTTTTACAATCGGCAGCAGAAGGAAAGTTGAATGATAACTCCGATCCAGCATACTGCAAAATATAAAAATTTTATAACAAAGTGGAAAACCCTGCGTAGGATCAGAAATGTTCTCACAGGGTTTCATGTATCTAATAAAATATAGAAATTTAGCGGATTTCTGCTAGAATAAGAAAAACTGTTAAAAAAATATCGTGCATAGATCAAAAAGACTATATATGGGCGACCTTTTAAAGCCGATTTATATAAAATAGAAGAAAAAAAGGTGGTCGATACCGTGGATATAAAAACAGCGGTCATATATCGGTTAAACGATCTGATTAAGCAGAAAGATATCACAGTGAATGAAGCGGCGGTGCGCTCAGGCGTCCCGCCTTCAACACTGAAAAATATTTTGTATGGACAAAGCAGGAATGCTGGCGTAGTTACAATTAAAAAGATATGCGATGGATTGGATATTACAATACAGGAATTTTTTGAAGATCCCATCTTTGCAGATTTGGAACCGGAGTTATAGGAACAGGCAAATAATCTTAGGATTCAGATTCTGCAAGATGGTTTTTTTATGGGAAAGGGTTAGAAGAAACTAACACTGGAGGATGAATATGTGTAAAATAGCAATTTGCGACGATGATAAAGAATACAGGGAGAAAATAAAGACGGTCATAGAAACGGAAGGGATTCTGTCTTCGAATGAGATACGGTTTTATGAATATGAATCAGGAAAAGAATTATTGGAAGATGCGGATATTTTGCATGATCTGATTTTTATGGATATGCGTATGCCTGGATTGGATGGAAATAAAACAGTACTGAAGCTGAGGGAATATAATGAAGCAGCGATATTGGTGTTCTGCTCCGGCTGTTTTGAACCGACTCCTGACAGCATTAATGTTGGACAACCGTTCCGGTACATCATGAAGGATCTGCATGACAGAAGTCTGAAAAAGGAAATACCTATGATTTTATTAAAAGTGAAATTGTGCTGTGGAGATTCTTCCGTGACAGTTACATCGGCGGGAAGGATAATGCGCATCCATACGGAAGACATTTTATATATCTGTCTGGCGAAAAGGGGCTGTACGATATACATTGCCAGACAGGGAAAGATAGAAGAGATGCATTGCAAGGAATCTTTAAGTGATCTGTATGAGTGTCTGGCCGGAAGGGGATTTGAGTATGCACACAACAGCTATATTGTGAATTTGGCAAAAGTGGAAGGATTGGAAAAGAACGTTGCGTTGCTGCCGTTTGGAATCCAGTTGAATGTTTCGAGGTCGAGAAAAGGACAGTTTGCCGACGCACTGATAACATTTCTTGGGGAAAGGAACGGCATGGTATGATAATAAGAGATTATTTGATTTGTCTTCTTCAGATGTATCTGTTGGAGGACTTGGAAAAGAACATACTCCCATACAGAAGAGAAAGATTCTGGGAAAAATTTCTCGTATATTGTATCGCAGCACTGGCTGTTATTTAGCACTTTATATTAACTAGAATTTATCAAATTATTTTAACTGGCTTTTTCCATTATTTTGACTAATTAGTTATGACAATCACACTATTTTACTTATTCCCGTCAAATTACGCCAACTATAATT
>BAHP02000012.1 GCA_000508865.1 Clostridiales bacterium VE202-01 | reverse complement strand
CTTTATCCCCAAAGAGGATAAACCGGCGTTGATCGTTGAATTAAAATGGGATCAGGAGGTAGAGACAGCAATAGATCAAATCAAAGAGAAGAAATATTATTTTGGATTAGAAAAGTATTTAGATAATTTACTGTTGATTGGTATTACTTATGATAAAAATAGTAAAAAACATATATGTAAGATAGAAAAATATGTGTGTTGATCTTTCATGTATTTTATAGAGTTAAAATTTATATATAAAATCAACTAAAAATAAAAGATAATAAATTTATTATTGGACAGCTTTATTTTGGTTGGTTTTTTTATATTCAGTGATATAATTGTTGAGAAACTTTTGATACAAATTTGAGACGAAAAAGTGATTAATCTGTAGTATAATAATAATGTAAAGGAGTCTACCATGTATAGTTATTTAATTGGGACTGTTGTAGAAATAAATATAGATCATCTTGTTGTAGAGAATAATGGGATTGGTTATTTGATTTATGTAAGTAATCCTTATGAGTTTACTAAAGGTAAAGAAGTTAAAATATATTTATACCAGCATGTTAAAGAAGATGATTTGCTTTTATTTGGTTTTAAAACTAGTGAAGAAAAAGAAATGTTTTTAAAATTGATTCTTGTTAAAGGAATTGGTTGTAAAACGGCAATTGGGATTCTAGCTACTGGTGATGTTACAAGTATTATTAGTGCAATTGAAACTGGTAATGTTGCTTATTTAAAGAAGATACCAGGGATCGGACCAAAAGCAGCGCAACAGATTATTTTAGATTTGCAAGGTAAATTTAAAAATACGACGACAACAATTATTAATAATAATGATTTAGATGAAGCTGCTGAAGTATTAGTAGCGTTAGGTTATAAAAAAGCTGAAGTTGATAAAGCTTTAGCTGTATTATTAAATGAAAAATTAGACACGAATGGATATGTAAAAAGAGCACTTAGCTTATTGGTAAAATAAGGAGGAGCATATGGCAAGAAATGAGATTCTTGATGTCAATATATGTGAGGATGAAGAAAGTAGTCTTAGACCTTCGTCTTTTGATGAATATGTTGGACAAACAAATCTAAAAGAAAATTTAAAAGTATTTGTAGGTGCCGCTAAATTGCGTGATGAGTCCCTTGATCATGTATTATTATATGGACCACCAGGTTTAGGGAAAACGACAATGTCGATGATCATTGCCAATGAAATGGGAACAAACATTAAAATTACGACGGGACCGAGTATTGAAAAAACTGGTGATCTAGTAGCTATTTTAACAGCACTTGAGCCGGGTGATGTTTTATTTATCGATGAAATTCATCGTTTGAATAAAGTGGTTGAAGAGATTCTCTATCCCGCCATGGAAGATTTTTGTGTCGATGTTGTAATTGGTAAGGAAGCTTCAACAAGATCAGTACGAATTGATTTACCACCTTTTACATTAGTAGGGGCAACAACTAGAGCTGGTGATTTATCTGCTCCGTTAAGAGACCGCTTTGGAATTGTCTCTAAATTAGAATATTATGATGAAGCTGATTTAAAAACGATTATTGATCGAACTAGTCGGGTTTATCAAATGCCAATGGATGATGATGCTAAAGCCGCTTTAGCGATGCGTTCTAGGGGAACGCCGCGAATTGCAAATAGATTATTTAGACGAGTACGAGATTTTGCTCAATTTAATGGTGAAAATGTGATTACTAAAGAAAGAACGATTGAAGCTCTTGATCGTTTAAAGGTTGATCAGTTAGGTTTAGATGATGTTGATCATAAATATTTATTAGGAATTATTCATCGTTTTAAAGGTGGACCAGTTGGTTTAGAATCGTTGGCAGCTTCAATTGGTGAAGAACCGCAAACGCTTGAAGATGTATATGAACCATATTTATTACAAATTGGTTTAATTAAAAGAACGCCAAGAGGGAGAGTTGCTACTCATGAAGCATATAAACATTTAAATATTGAAAAAGAAGACTAATTAACTAGTCTTTTTTATGTAAAATCATGAAGAATTTGACTTGACATTTATTTTAGGGACGATATTATAAATTATAGTAATGTGGGGATGGCAAAAAAATGAATAGAAAAATAATATTATGTTTACTTTGTATAATGGTTTTATGTATCGCTTTTTTAAAAGTCGGAACTAGCAGCTTTTACGCTTGAAAACGATTCTGATGTGATGAGTCTAGATGAAGCAGCAAAATTAATCAATGAACGTGTAAATTCAAAAACAGATAAGTCAAAAGCAGTAAATGAACCGTATGTATATCCTATAATTCCTGGAACCCCAGAATGGAAGCAATTGGATTCAAAGGATAAAATGATGATGGCTTGTCAGATTCCTTCTTCACTGGTTGACTCAATGTCGACGGAAGCTTTGATACGTTCATTTATAAATCATCCTTTATTGAGTACAAATGTTATTTCTTATGATGATTATAAACAGGGGTTTGATACTTTTATAGCTGATTTTGATGCTGCTAAAGAATTGTTAAAAAGAAAAGATTTTGCAATTAATTTAGCGAAAATTTATTTAGATACACCAGTTTTGAGTGTAGAAGAGTATCAAGAACAGTCTGTTGAATCTAATATTATGATTGATTTTATCGTATTAGAAACTGTTTTAGCTCTTCCTCAGGTATTTGATTTGTTTGAAGAAGATGAAGCGCAGGCATTGATGATAATTGCTGATAGTAAATTGGAAGAAAAACAAAAAAATGAGAAAATATATGGTGGATCATATGATAGATTTTTTATAGTAAGACAAGCAGTTGTTAAGGAATCTAGAAATTGGCCAATAATTTTTATGTATTCAGGGGCTTTTTTATTATTGATTTTGTTTTTTATTAAATGTTTATTGTTTAAAAAGATAAAGGAATAGTTTTGTTATAGTATATATAAGATAAAGAATCAGTGTTGTGCTGATTCTTTTTGATTTGGAGGAATGAAATGAAAAAGCATGAACTTATTATTTTATTACTATTGTTAATCATTTCTACAGTTTATTCATTTGCTTTACCAGAAACCGAAGTTAAACAAATTAAAAGTGATCCTAAAATTAAAATAGTGATTGAAGGAAAGTATAATCAAACGCTTACTTTTGATCAAGCACCGACTATTGAAGCTGTTTTTAAACAGCTTAATGTAGAAAATATTTATGGCTTTGATGAAAAAACTGTACTTATGACAAGGACAGTTTTTTATATCCCTGAGGGAACAAATTTAATTTCTTTAAATAATGCAACTAAAGAACAATTAATGACAATTAAAGGAATTGGAGATAAAACGGCTGATAAAATAATTGCGTATCGCCAAAAAACGCCATTTTGTACAATTGAAGATATTACTAATATATCAGGAATTGGTGAAAAGACGTATTTAAGAATTAGGAGTTTATTATGTTTATAAGATATCATCTTGTTTTTTATGGAATCAGCTGTTTATTATTGATTGTATGTTTATTAGTACATCCAATATTTTGGGTGTTGATGATAGGGTATGGGATTTTTGTTATATATCGTTTGAAAATGATTAATTTTATTAGTATTTTTATTTTTACGATTATTTTTTCTTTTTTTATTAATTGGCCTAAGCCAATTAATGATACAGTTATAAAAGGTAAAATAGTTGATCTTGATGAAAAAAGTGTCGTTGTTAAGACTGATGAAACAAAAGTAAAAGTATATGGGAATTTTATTGGTTATCATCTTGATGATGAATTAGAGATGGAGGTTGAGTATTTTGAGATAAATGAGCCGACTAACGATAATGCTTTTAATTATAAAAATTATTTATATAGTCAAGGCATTACTAATAATGCTTCGATTAAACGTTTATTAGATGTAAACACTAAAGAAACATTATTCCAAAAATTGCAGGAGAGAATATCTAGTAATGATCTTATTGACAGCTATGCTTCGATGTTTGTTTTAGGCATAAAAGATGAGGTTATTGAAGATTATTATCAACAGTTAACGGATTTATCAGTAGTTCATTTATTTGCTTTATCAGGTTTGCATATTCATTTGTTAAAAGATATGTTAAAGAAGGTATTGCGGTTTTTTATGCCGGATAAATATATTGATTATTTTGGAATTGTCTTGATTGGAATATATATTTATCTTATTCCTTTTAATATTTCTTTTGTGCGAGCTTATTTGGTCATGGTATTAGCGGTTTTGTTTAAAAGATATTTAAATAAATTAGATTGTTTATCAATTGTAACGATTATAATGTTATGGACTAATCCGTATATTATTTTTAGTTTATCTTTTATTTTTTCTTATTTCATTTATTTTGTTATTTTATTGATCAATAAAATAAATATTTTAATTTGTTAGTGTATTTTGGCAGTTTACCAATTATTTTAATGATTCAGTATCGAATCAATATATTATCATTGCTGCTAGGAATTGTATTAGTACCTTTAGTGAGCTTATTGTATCAAATGATTTGGTTATATATGATCTTTGGAGATGTTGTTAGGGGCTTGGTAATGGTAATTATTTATTTTTTGAATAATATTATTACTTTTTGTAATGATTTTTCAGTATTTCTTAATTTTTCGAAACCGTCATTGTTTTTTATTTTAGTTTATTATTTTATTTATTTTAAAATAATTTTAAAAATTAATATTAAACGAAATGTAACTAGAGAGGTCTTGCTGCTGTTTAGTTTATTACTGATGTTTTATTTAAAACCATATTATTGTATTGAAGGAAAGGTCGTAATGATCGATGTTGGTCAGGGTGATTGCTTTTTGATTCAACAGCCATTTAATCAGGGAAATATTTTAATTGATACAGGGGGATTAAAAAATAAAGATCTAGCTTCACTTACATTAGTGCCATATTTAAGGTCACAGGGAATTTTTGAATTGGACTATGTCTTTATATCTCATGATGATTTTGATCATTGTGGGGCCTATGAGTCATTATCTAATCAAATAGAAATAAAGCACACTGTAAAAAAATATCAAGAGAAAATGAAAATAGGAAATATTGAAATTGAAATGCTTAAAAGTGATGTTAGCAGTAATGAAAATAATGATACATCATTAGTCATTAAAGCGACAATCAATGATCTTGTTTACTTATTTACTGGTGATGCTTCTAATTTAGTTGAAAAGGATCTGATAAAAAAATATCCTGATTTAAAAGTAGATGTTTTAAAGGTCTCCCATCATGGTAGTACTACGGGGACATGTAGTGAGTTTCTAGAAGTTGTTAGACCAAAGATTGCGTTGATCAGTTGTGGAAGAGATAATCGTTATGGTCATCCTAGTGATGCTGTTTTAAGGAGATTAGAAGACTATGATATTAAGATTTATCGCAGTGATTTAATGGGAATGGTGAAAATCGTGTATTATGGCGATGATAATTATATTTATCCATGACTTTATGATAAAAGTAGTTTATAATACAGATGGAGTGATACGTGATGATATTTGTAATTTATGGTGAAGAAAGTTTTTTAATGGAACAAAAACTTCAGGCATTAAAAAAAGAATATAATTGTAGTGAAGAAATGATGAATCTTTCTACTTATCGTGGTGATGAAGACAGTATTGAGTCAGTATATGAAGATTTGATTACACCGCCTTTTTTTACGGATAAAAAGATGATCGTGTTGAAAAATCTGTACTTTTTAACTACTAAAAAGCTAAAAAAAGATAACAGTGAGATCGAATATTTTGAAAAGTGTTTAGATAATGATAGTAAAGAGGTAATTTTTGTTATTTATCATGTAGGGAAAGATTTTGATGAACGTAAAAAAATCGTTAAAAGATTACGTAAAGAAGCAAAGTTTTTTGAAATCGATAAAGTCAATCATTATAAATTATCAGATAGTACACGTCAGGCTGTAAAGCGTAGAAATGCTATTATCGATGATGATGCATTAGAGTTATTATTAAGTCGTTTAGGTGATAGTTTAAATAATGTCGTTATGGAAGTAGAGAAACTATGTTTGTATGATAAACATATCACTTATGAGGCAGTTGATAAATTAGTAAGCAAACCACTGGATGAAAATGTTTTTGCTTTGACTAGTGCAATTCTTCAAAGAGATCGCCAAAAAATGTTTTCTATTTATAAAGATCTAATGATTTTAAATGAAGAACCAATTAAACTAATTGTTTTGATTGCAGGGCAGATGCGACTTATTTATCAAGTGAAATTATTAGATCGAAAAGGGTATACTGATAAAGAAATTGGAAAAATTTTAGGTATTAATCCTTATCGTTTAAAATATCTTAGACAAGAAGGGAAAGACTTTGATTTAAATGAATTGTTGAAGTGTTTAGATGCTTTATCTAAATTGGATGTTGAGATAAAGACAGGTAAGATCGATAAAAAAATGGGATTAGAATTATTTATGATAAGAATATAGGAGATTATATGGAATCGTTAAGAGAATTATATAAAATTGGAGTTGGGCCTTCTTCATCACATACGATGGGACCGCAAAGAGCTGCCTCAAAAATCAAAGAGACATATAAAAATGCTGATCGTTTTATAGTATATTTACATGGTTCATTAGCTTTGACAGGGAAGGGACATTTAACTGATCATATTATTGAAGAAACTTTGGGAAAAGAAAATGTTGAGGTTCATTTTGTTAGTGAAGCTTTACCTAAACATCCTAATGGGATGGTTTTTGAAATCTACCAAAAAGATAAACTGCTTGATAAAGTAACGGTTTATTCAGTTGGTGGGGGTGCTTTAATGTATGAAAATAGTGAATTACAGCCGCCTAAACAAATCTATCCCCATCATAATTTAAATGAAATACTTGATTATTGTGATAAAAAAGGAATTAATCTTTATGACTATACTTTAAAGTTTGAAAACAATGATTTTAAAGCATATTTATATGAGATTCTTAATGCTATGTTTAAATGTGTAGAGTCAGGTCTTTCAACAACAGGAATCATTCCTGGCAGACTGCAATTAAAAAGAGTCGCTAAATCGATCTATCAGCAGGCTATCAATACCCGACGAAGCGGAGAACGTGATCGACTTTTGATAAGCAGTTATGCTTATGCTGTCAGTGAAGAAAATGCTTGTGGTCATCAAATTGTTACAGCACCAACCTGTGGAGCTAGCGGAGTATTACCGGCAGTGATGTATTACTGTTATAAACAGTTGAATATTCCTCGCAAAGAGTTGATTAAAGCTTTAGCAGTAGCTGGGATTTTTGGTAATGTGATCAAGACTAACGCAACGATTTCTGGAGCAGATGGCGGTTGCCAGGCGGAAATTGGTAGTGCTTGTGCTATGGCTGCAGCAGCTTATGGCTGGACCTTGGAATTAAACAATAATTTAATTCAGTATGCTGCGGAAATGGGCTTAGAACATAATTTAGGATTGACTTGTGATCCAGTAGGTGGATATGTCCAAATTCCTTGTATTGAACGCAACGGTTTTGGTGCTTTAAGAGCGATCGATGCTGCGATGTATGCAAAGCAATTGGGGTATTTAAGAACAAACAAAGTTTCATTTGATGCTGTGGTAAGGGTAATGAAGCAAACAGGTAAAGATTTAAATAGTGCGTATAAGGAAACGTCTTTAGGTGGTTTAGCTAAAGAATTTGGATTTGAAGATGGAAACTAATTCTTTATATATTCATATTCCCTTTTGCCAGGAGATTTGTGCTTATTGTGATTTTTGTAAAGTCTTTTATCAAAAAAACAAGTAGATGATTATTTAGCAGTTTTAAAAAAAGAGTTGACAAGTTTAAATATTACAGAACCATTAAAAACAATCTATCTAGGTGGTGGAACTCCCACTAGTTTAAATGATGAACAGCTGGAATGGTTGATGGATATTATTAAACCTTATATAAGTGAAAAAACTTTAGAAGTAACGATCGAGGTTAATCCTGAAACGCTTGATTATTATAAATTGGATATTTTAAAAAGAGGCGGAGTTACACGATTAAGTATTGGTGTAGAAACTTTTAATGATCGACTTTTAAAAGGAATCAATCGTAAACATAATAGTGAGCAGGTAAAAAGAATTATTCGCTATGGACATCAGTTAGGCTTTGATAATATTTCAATTGATTTAATGTATGGTTTACCTGATCAAACGATCGAAGATGTTGAAAATGATTTGAAAATTATTGAATCTTTAAAGATTCAGCATGTATCGTACTATTCATTGATTCTAGAAGATCATACTGTTTTAAAAAATCAAAATTATCAACCGTTAGATGAAGAAACAGAAGCTGATATTAATAAATTGATCGATCATCAATTAAAAAATATGGGCTTTATTAAATATGAAATTAGTAATTACGCTAAACCAGGTTTTGAATCATTACATAATTTAGCGTATTGGCAATATGATAATTATTATGGTATTGGTTTGGGGTCAAGTGGTAAAGTTGATGATTGTTTAATTGAACATAGTCGTAACTTAAATGCATATTTAAGATTTCAGGATATTACTAATAAAATAACCAATTCTAAAGAAGAGACAATGTTTAATCATTTGATGATGTCATTACGGTTAATAAAAGGACTCGATCTAGATGAATTTAAAAATCGTTATGGATTGAAGGTTACTGATGTTTATCAAGAGGCAATAAATAAGCATCTTGAGTTAAAGACATTAGTAATAGAAGATGGTTATTTGCGTTGTACTAATGATTCAATAAAGTTGTTGAATACTATTTTGCTTGATTTTATTAAATGATGTTAATTCGTATGAATTAGCATTTTTTTATGCTATAAGTTATCGAAAAGAAATAATAGATAATTGAATATTTATGAAAATTATAAAAAATTGGCTATATATAAAATAAAAATAAGATATTTATATTATGTACGATTTACAAAACTAGTTGTTTATCTTTACCTTGAATGAAAGCGCTATAAATGTTACTTTCTATCATAAAGGAGGATAATAAATAGAAGTATTATAAAAATCAAATCAAAGCGGAGGAAAAGAAAAATGAAAAAGAAGAAAATATTTTATGGCTTTTTAAGTACGATGATGCTTTTATCAGCAACATCTTTACCAGCTTTTGCTAAAGAATCAATTGCTGTTAGTGGGGTTCAAAAAGCTTATGTTGTACCGAAGATTGGGGACCGGTTGTAAAAAAATCAGTTATTAATTTAAATGAAAAAGTAGCTAGCAATTCAATTGGTGATGAAAGTGATGAATTTACTGTGATAGAAACCAAGCCAACGCTTACCCCTTCATGGACGGTTGTTACTAGCAGTAGTCAAAGGACAGTTTTAGATGCTTATACATCAGATGAAATAGGAAATAAGATATCTGAAGATTCAAATTATATTACGATTGAAATGTATGTAAGTCCAACTTCAGATGGTGAAGGAGCAGCTTTTATTTATAGTGGGTATAATAATTGGTGTGATCCTTATCAATTGGATATTCAATTGAATGGTGCATTACAAACAGCTGATGGACAAATTATTAATGAATTAACTATTGATAAAAATATTGATTTGGAAGGTGATGGAAAAATTTGTCCAGAAGTAGATGAGTTTGAAAATGGAGTATTTAATGCTTCCGATGGTAGAGTGCTACCTTATGCAGTATATAAACCAGCTGAAGATAACAAGAAAAATGCTTTAGTTATCTGGTTGCATGGTTCAGGAGAAGGGGGAACAAATCCTGAAATTGCTTATTTAGGAAATAAAGTTACTTCTCTTATCAGTGATGAATTTCAAAGTAGCTTTGGCGGTGCCTATGTGCTGGTTCCACAATGTCCAGAAGGATATGGTTGGCCAATTGATGAAAATGGTAATTATACAACCGGAGCAACACCTTCAAGATGGCGTGTGAGTTTGTTTGAGTTAATTGATACATATGTAAATGAACATCCAGATATTGATTCTGATCGTATTATTATTGGTGGGTGCTCAAATGGTGGTAATATGGTTTATGATCTAGTATTAAGTCATATAGGTTATTTCGCGGCAGCATTTCCTATGTGTCATGAATATAACATTAATAATGTAACAGAAGAGCAGCTTGAATATTTAAAGGATTTTCCAGTATGGTCTACATATACTTTAGGAGATAGTTCTAGTTATCGTGGATCAATTCCGATAGTAAGAAAAATGCAAGAAATTGGTGCTACAGCTTTTCATTATTCAGAATTTACCAATGCAAGTGATGTAACTGGAAGATTTTTTGGAGATCCAAGTGATCCTACAGTTTTAGATACGACGGGAACTAGTACGATTCCTTTACAATATGATGGACACTGGGCATGGACTTTATTTTTTGAAAATCAATGTCGTGATGGTGATTTGACAGCATGGCAGTGGTTAGCACAACAATCAAAAATAAATGATCCTGCAGATAAAACCGCATTACAAATTGCTGTAGAAATAGCAAATAATGTAAGTGAAGAAGAATTAACAAAAGTAGTACCGGCAGTAGCAAATGAATTTAATGTTGCGCTAGAAGAAGCAAAGGCATTATTAGCAGATGCTACAGCTAGTCAAGAAGCAGTAGATGCAGCATTTAACCGTCTAGCAAATGCGATTCAAATGTTGGATTTTATTAAAGGAGATAAAACAGATTTACGCAAACTTGTAGAATTAGTTGGAAAAAATGTAAAAGATGAAACATTATATATAAGTGCAACATGGAGTGTATTTGCATCAGCTTTGGAAACAGCCAACAGTGTTTTAGTTAATGAAAATGTCATGCAGGATGAAGTAAATGATGCATATGATGGTTTGGCAAAAGCATACTTTGGGTTAAGATTAGTACCAAATAAAGATATGTTGAATGAATTGATCAATAAAGCAAACGGATTAAACGCAGCAAACTACAGTGCAAGTACATGGTCAGTATTGAGCGAAGCATTAGAAAAAGCTAATATGGCAATAGCAAATGAATATGCCAGCCAAGAAGAAGTAGATGCTGCATATGAAACATTAAATAGTGCAATCGTAGGATTAACAACTGATTCAGAAATGACAAATAGTACTGTAGATGAAAGTATAACAAATGGTATAGTAAAGGCAGGAGATACAACAGCAGGTATCAAGACAGGAGATTCAGTAGACTTAGAATATTCATTAGTAAGCTTAGCACTAGCTTCAATCTTATTAGTTATAAATAAAAAAAGAAAATATCAAAATAATTAAACTAATATATAATAACAGCACAGCTTGTGCTGTTTTTTGTAAATTAAATAATTTAAAAACTTCTTCATTTTTAGCACAAAGGTGTTGACAGTGCTAAAAAAGATGTATAATGTATTTAGCACAAAGGAAGAAAGAGTGCTAAGGGTGGTGAAAAGATGCTTACAGCAAGGCAATTATTAATCTTTAAATGCATAGTTGATGAGTTCATTGAAACGGCTGAACCGGTTGGGTCAAAAGCTTTGATGACAAAATATCAGTTGCCTTATTCAAGTGCAACCATCCGTAATGAGATGAGTTTTCTTGAAGACTATGGTTATTTAGAAAAGACCCATACTTCTTCTGGAAGAATTCCTTCGATTGAAGGATATCGATTCTATGTTAATAATCTTGCTAAAAGAGATTTAGATGAGGAATTGAAAAATCAAGTGGCGCAAATATTTAGTGATCGTCATCGTACCCTAGATGAGATAATTCATGAAAGCTGTCAGATATTGAGCGAATTAACACATTTGACATCAGTAGTTTTAGGACCTGATTCAAGTGCTGATACTTTGCAGCAGATCAATATCGTACCGTTAAATGATAAACGAGTTACAGCTATTATTATTACTAATCAGGGTCATGTTGAAAATAAAATCTTTGATTTAAATCGTCATCATAATATTGATGATTTAGTAAGCTGTGTCAATGTTATGAATGATCTATTAGTTGGAACACCGATCGATCAGGTGGTATTTAGACTTGAACGTGATGTTAAACCAGTCTTATCAGCAAAGGTTAAAGAACATGAAGAATTATTTAATGCTTTTCTAGAAGCATTTGTAAGATTTGCTTCTAGCAATGTTTATTTTTCTGGAAAAGAGAATATGTTATATCAACCAGAATATAATGATGTAAATAAATTAAGAAGAATCGTTAGTGCATTTGAAAACTCTCAAGTATGGAATGCCTTACAGCCTTTATCTGACGATGAGGGAGTAACGGTAAGAATTGGAACTGATTCGCCAATCAATGATATTGATGATGTTTCAGTAATATCCGCTTCGTTTAAAACCGGAGCGACAACCAAAGGATCTATTTCAGTTATAGGGCCAACTAGAATGCCTTATGAAAAAGTAGTTTCGTTAGTAGAGTATATTTCAAAGAATATTGAACAAGCATTCTTTGATGAATCAGATGATTCAAACGATGAATAGAGGTGAAGGTAATGGCTGAAGAAAAAATGGTGGATCAAGAGTCTGTTGATGAAGAAACTGTTGAAGAAACAGTTGAAAATGATGAAGAAAAAGAAGAAGTTACTGTTGAAGAACAGCTGAAAGCTTTGGAAGAAGAGGTAAATACTTGGAAAACTGATTATTATAAAGTATTTGCGGATATGGAAAATCTTAAAAAGAGATTACAAAATGAACATGCAAATACAATGAAATTTATGATGCAGTCTTTCATTGAACAATTATTGCCAGTGGTTGATAATTTTGAAAGATCGTTAGCAGTTGAAAATCCTAGTGATGAAATCAAGAATTTCTTAAAAGGATATGAAATGATTTATAATCAGTTGATGCAGGTTTTACAATCACAGGGGGTTGAAGTGATTAAAACCGAAGGAGAAGAATTCGATCCAAACTTCCATCAGGCAGTAATGACTGTAAAAGATGATAACTTTAAATCAAATATGATCGTTGAAGAGTTACAAAAAGGATATATGTTGAAAGATCGCGTTATTCGTGCATCTTTAGTAAAAGTAAGTGAATAAATAGGAGGAATTTATTATGAGTAAGATTATTGGTATTGATTTAGGTACAACAAATTCATGTGTCAGTGTTATGGAAAACGGTGAAGTTAAAGTCATCGCTAATCCTGAAGGTAACAGAACAACACCTTCAGTAGTATCATTTAAAAATGGTGAAATTATCGTTGGTGAAGCTGCTAAACGTCAAGCAGTAACAAATCCCGATACAGTAATGTCAGTAAAACGTCATATGGGTACAAGCCATAAAGAACATGTTAATGGAAAAGATTATACACCACAGGAAATTTCAGCAATGATTCTTCAAAATTTAAAAGCCACTGCTGAAGCATATTTAGGAGAACCAGTTACTAAAGCTGTTATTACAGTTCCTGCATATTTCAATGATGCACAACGTCAAGCAACAAAAGATGCTGGTAAAATCGCTGGATTAGAAGTAGAACGTATTATCAACGAACCTACTGCTGCGGCTTTAGCATTTGGTCTTGATAAATTAGATCAAGAACAAAAAGTATTAGTATATGACTTAGGTGGAGGTACATTTGACGTATCTATCCTAGATTTAGCTGATGGTACTTTTGAAGTATTAGCTACAGCTGGTGATAACAAACTTGGTGGAGATGATTTCGACCAAAAAGTTATGAACTGGATCGTAGATGAATTTAAGAAAGAACAAGGTATTGATTTATCAAATGATAAGATGGCAATGCAACGTATTAAAGAAGCAGCTGAAAAAGCTAAAAAAGATTTATCTGGAACAATGCAAACACAAATTTCATTACCATTTATCTCAGCTGGTGCTGCTGGACCTTTACACTTAGAGTTAACATTAACAAGAGCTAAATTTGATGAATTAACTCGTGATTTAGTTGCTAAAACTGAAATTCCAGTACGTCAAGCATTAAAAGATGCTGGTATGGATCCAACTGAGATTCATCAAGTATTATTAGTTGGTGGTTCTACTCGTATTCCTGCAGTTCAAGAATCAGTTAAAAGATTATTAGGAAAAGAACCAAATAAATCAGTTAACCCTGATGAAGTAGTATCAATGGGAGCTGCTATCCAAGGTGGTGTTATTCAAGGTGATGTTAAAGATGTATTATTATTAGATGTTACACCTTTATCATTAGGTATCGAAACAATGGGTGGTGTAATGACTGTATTGATTGAAAGAAATACAACTATTCCAACTACTAAATCACAAATTTTCTCAACAGCTGCTGATAATCAACCTGCTGTAGATATCAATGTTTTACAAGGTGAAAGATCAATGGCTAAAGATAATAAACAATTAGGTTTATTTAAATTAGATGGAATCGAACCAGCACCTCGAGGAGTACCTCAAATTGAAGTAACATTCAGTATTGATGTTAATGGTATTGTAAATGTTAAAGCTAAAGATTTAAAAACACAAAAAGAACAATCTATTGTAATTCAAAATTCAACTGGATTAAGTGATGAAGAAATCGATAGAATGGTTAAAGAAGCCGAAGCTAATAAAGCTGAAGATGAAAAGAAACGTAAAGATATCGAAACAAGAAATAAAGCTGAACAAATGATCAATGAAATTGATAAAGCTTTAGCAGAACAAGGTGATAAGATCGATGCTACTCAAAAAGAATCTGCTCAAAAATTAAAAGATGAATTAAAAACTGCTTTAGATAACAATGATATGGCAACATTAGAAGCTAAAATGTCTGAATTAGAACAAATGGCTCAACAAATGGCTTCATATGCTTATCAACAACAAAATGGTGCTAGTGGAGCTAATACAAGTTCGACAAATTCACAAGATGATAATGTTGTTGATGCTGATTTTGAAGAAAAGAACTAATTTATTAAAGCCAAGGCTTTGCCTTGGTTTTAAATAATGTAAAGAGGGTGGAAAGATGGCTGATAAAAGAGATTATTATGAAGTCTTAGGGGTATCAAAACAGGCTTCAGCCGATGAGATTAAAAGAGCTTATCGTAAAAAAGCAAAACAATATCATCCTGATATCAATAAAGAGCCAGGAGCAGAAGAAAAATTTAAAGAAGTCCAAGAAGCTTATGAAGTTTTATCCGATGCTAATAAAAAAGCCACATATGATCGCTTTGGTCATGCTGCTTTTGAACAAGGAGCTGGAAATGGCGGAGGCGGTTTCGGTGGCTTTGGCTTCGAAGATGTTGATTTAGGAGATATATTTGGTTCTTTCTTTGGGGGAGGTAGAAGTCGCCAAAGAAATAATGGACCAAGACGTGGTGAAGATCGTTTAATGCGCTTGAATATCGATTTTATGGAAGCAGTAAATGGTGTAAAAAAAGATATTAAAGTTACTTACGATGCTGCATGTGGTCATTGTAATGGAACAGGAGCTAAAAATCCTAATGATGTTCAAACCTGTTCACGATGCGGTGGACGAGGAACGATCCAACAGCAGCAAAATTCACCATTTGGGACTTTTGTCACAGAAACAACGTGTCCTGATTGTAACGGAAGCGGTAAAGTAGTTCGTAATAAATGTCCACATTGTCATGGTAGAGGATATGAAACCAAAACAGTTACAGTTGAATTAGATATACCAGCTGGTATCAATTCTAATCAACAGTTACGAGTAGCTGGGAAAGGTGGCCGTGGCAGCAATGGTGGACCAAACGGTGATTTATTTGTAGAAATCCAAGTAAGACCACATGAACATTTCCAAAGAGAAGGACGGAATATCCACATTACGATTCCGGTATCTAATGTCGATGCTACTTTAGGGTGTGAAGTTGAAGTTCCAACTGTTCAGGGTGATGTTACAGTTAAGATTCCTGCAGGAACTCAATCAGGAACAGTATTACGTTTAAAAGGTAAAGGTGTTAAAGATTTAAGAGGTTCAACTTATGGTGATGAAATGGTTAGAATAGAAGTTAAGATTCCAACTAAATTATCATTTGAAGAGCGTGAATTATATACGAAACTTTCTAAATTATCGAGAAAAAAAGAATCTATTTTTGATGCTTTTAAACGTCAATTTAAAAAATAGGATATGAGTCGAGACTTTGTCTAAAGTTTCGACTCTTTTTTTATCCTTTTAATCATAAATTAATGTATAATTATTATTGAAGGGATGTAGGGATATGAAAAAATTATATATATATTATTAATTAGTTTATTTATTACAGGATGCGGTGAAAAAACTAAAATAAAAACAGAAAAATCACTTTATTTTGTATTTGCAACGCCGTTGAAAGAACATGAAATCTGGTTAAAAGCAAAAGAGGGTTTCGATAAAGCCTGCAGTGAGAAAAAAATTCATGGTGATTGGCTGGGTCCAACAGCGATTGATACAGCTAAGATGGAAGAAGTGATCGAAACAGCAATTGCTCAAAAAGCCGATGCAATAATTACTCAGGGGGTAATTAATAAGGATATTATAGATAGAGCTAAAGAAAAAGGAATTCCTATTTTATTGGTTGATTCAGATATTAAAGATTGTGAACGTTTTGCGTATTTGGGAAAGAATTTTAATGAACAGGCAGAACTTTTTTTATCTGATATAGAAAAAAAATTAGGCAAAGATGTCTTTTTGGAAATTGGAATACAAGTGGCAGAAAAAGATTTTGACATAGCTAGTGAACAAATTAAAGAAGTAGAAAATGTTTTTGCGAAACATGAAGGGGGTTTTGTGATTAAAACTGTTAGTGAATCAAAATCGGATTCAGTACGAGCTAAAAAGGAATGGTTGAATACTTTATCTTCAACAACGATCAATGTCGCTATTAATTTTGCTGGTGAATCAGCTATTTCTTGTAACGAAGCGGCTAAAGAGTTAGAAATTCGAGATGCGATGCTTATCTATGGTGTGGATGATATGCCAGAAACAATTAAATTAATTAAAGATAAACAAATAGATGGCAGTGTAGCTACATCATTTTATAATTATGGTTATGAAGGAGTAAATTGGTTATATGATTATTTGGTTAATGGAAAAGAGTTAACCCAAAAAGTTAATAGTGTGAAATTAGTGCTGGTAACTAAAGAAAATGTAGATGATTATCAAGAGGAATTAAAATGAAGGATAAATCAAAGATAAGTTTTAAACATAGCATTATAAAACTGAATTTTAGTTTGGTTTGTATAATGACAGTTTTTATGGTGATAAATTATATTTTATCGCAAAATACAACAATAAAATATAATAATGCAATTTCTTTATATGATGATATAAATGAGTTTTATGATTATGTAGCACAGGCTAATTTTAGTTTTAAAAGTTATTTATATACGGAAAATTTAGAAGATATTGATACATATAATCGTTGTATTTCGATAGCTCAGGATAAATTGAAAAATGTTAAAGATAATATTGATGATGAATATCGCTGGCGCTTTGATTTGCTTAGTAATATGCTTGAAAGTTATCAGGATGCTGCAAAGGAAGCTAAAGATGTTGGTGGATTAGATTATCAGGTAAAATATAATGAACTACTGAATCAATTTTCTTTGATTGAAAAAACAAGTACAACTTATTATGAGTATTTAACTGACGGAATCAAGAGTCAAAGAGAAGAAATTCATAATTATGAAAATCTGCTTTTTATTGTAATTGCAATTATTATGGTAGCAGGGATAATTTGGCTTATTTTGTTTTCGGTTATTACAGTACGTTCTTTTACACAGCCTTTATATCAAATATTGAATAATATTAAATTAATAAAAAGGGGTGAGTATGATCTTTCAAGTATTTCTAATACTTCGATGGAAATGGAAGGATTGTGCTTTGCTTTAGAGGATATGGCACAGCATGTGCAAAGAAATATTCAAAACGAAAAAGAAAAAGCTGCATTAAAGCATCAATTATTAGAAAAGGAAAATGAGAATTTAAAAAAAGATGAATTATTAGCTTTAAGTGAATTAAAATTGCTTCAAAATCAAATTAATCCCCACTTTTTATTTAACACTTTAAATATGATTTATAAAACTGCTTATAAAGAAAAAGCGATGGATACAAGTGCGATGGTCAATAAAACATCAATGTTACTACGATATGCTTTAGATAAAGCAAATAGAACAAGTGATTTATATAGTGAGATTGAATCAATTGAAAATTATATTTATATTCAAGAAAGAAGATTTCATCAAAGAATCAAGTTTGTTTTGAACGTTGAAGATAATTTGCCTAATATTCAAGTTCCTGGTATGTTGATTCAGCCATTAGTAGAAAATTCAGTAAAGCATGGGTTAAAGGATGTAATTAAAGATGGGGAAGTTTTAATTAATGTTCAGCACATTGATGATCATATAGTTATTAGTGTTAGTGACAATGGGATAGGGTTAGAAACAGAAATTTTAGAAAAAGGAATTTTAAATGATTTTCATGACAAAAATAAAAACAACCTTGGTTTGTATAATGTGATCCAGCGCATTAAAATGTTTTATGGAAATACAGCACAAATATCATTTAATAGTTATCCTGGTTGTGGTTTTGAAGTAATTATTGAAATTAAAGTGGAGGAAATTTATGTATCGGATATTAGTTGTCGAAGATGAAGAAATAGAGCGTAAAGCGTTTGTATCACTATTAAAAGAACATTTTTCACAATCTTTGATTGTATATAACGCCTCTAATGGAATGGAAGCTTTGGAAATATTAAAAGATGTAGATATTGATATCATAGTTAGCGATATTAATTTGCCTGGAATCAATGGTTTAGAAACGATTGGATTTGCTAAAAAAATAAATAAGGATATCGTGAGCTTAGTGATCACCTCCTATAATTATTTTGAATATGCTCAAGAAGCAATCAAGCTGGATGTAGAGGATTTTATTTTAAAACCTGTATCGATTGAAAATATGTGTAATATTATTTATCAGATAATTAATAAGATCGATAAGAAGAAAAACGAGAAAAATCAAGCTACGCAATTAGTCTTAAAGATGGAGGAACTTAGACCAATCATTGAAAGTGATTGTATTCATAGTATTGTTCAAAATTCTAAACCTGATGAAATAAGAAAATATTTTTCGCTTTTAAATATTGTTCCTAAATCAGGATTTTGTATAGTTTTTCAAAAAAATAGTTTTCAGCCTTATCAAATTCATTCATTTATTGCTGAGATAGAAGATCTTGGCTGCCGCTGTATGAAAGATAGTTATTATGAAGTGCATGTTTTATTTGTTTTTAGTCTTGCGAGATTATCAAATCAGGATATTCAAATATTTGAGGCTTTAATAAAGAAGTATTTTTATGGTTTGGATCAAATGGGGGTTGGAGATATTTGTGTTAATTATGAAAATTTTTATGAATCTTATGTGTCGGCAATAAAAAATATTGGTTCTATAATTGAGTTAAAAGAAAGTGATTCTAAAAATAGTTTATCGACAGGGTATTCATATGATGTAGAAAAATTATGTCAAAATTTAATAAAAGATTTTTTAAAGTTTGATACATTAAATATGCAACGAAGAATTAATTTGTTTTATTTGGAAATTATATATATAGACAAAGTTTCGTTATTAAAAATTATTCAAGATTTTAATAAGACATTAATTACTTTATTTAACCAGGAATTCAAATCTAAAATTGATTTTTATGATCAGGAATATGTAATAGAATTGGATAGTGATAATCCTCATCGTGATCTACTGGAGAAGATAAATGTTTTTTTAGATAATTTAGTTAAATCTATTAATAAATGTGATAAAAAATCATCTAATGTTTTAGTAAAGAAGGCTTTGGCTTATATATCGCTTAATTATAAAAAGAACATTACTTTAAATAATGTTGCATCATATTTAGGCGTGACACCATTTTATATCAGTAATCTACTAAGTACTCATACATCTAAAAATTTCACAGATTTAGTTACTGAATATCGAATTGAAAAAGCTAAAGAAATGTTGAAGGGAAACTATCAAATTAAAGAAATAGCAGTTGAATTGGGGTTTAGAAGTCATAATTATTTTTCTAAAGTGTTTAAAAAGGTTACAGGGTTAACACCAAAAGAATATAAATCGAAGTTTGATTAGTTATATAGTAAAAAAGTGTTTAAAATTATAGTTTTTATTTGATGATTGGAATAAATGAAAACTTATGTTTTAACACTTTTTGTTATTAATTTGTATCATAGAATAATTATAATTGGATAAAATAAAAATAGTACTGATAGTAGTACTATTTATATTATTAAGCTGATTTTCTCAAAGTTCTTAATTCTCTAGCAGAAATTCTTACTGTTGTAGGTTTACCATCTACTAAAATAGTAGCTTTTTGTAAATTAACATTCCATTTTCTTCTACTTGAGTTTAATGCGTGAGAACGTGTATTTCCAGACATAGGTCCTCTACCACTTATTTGACATTTTCTTGACATGGTTCTCCTCCTCTTCATTAGTAGTGTTTTAACGTACTTGGATATTCTATCATTATTTGATGAGAAAATCAATTATTTTTAAAAAAAAATCAATATTTTTTTCTTGCAATAAAAATGAGTTCTGTTAAAATAAATTCTAGTGTTAGTAATTGTCAAGAACTGCTTTTTAAGATATAATTAGTTATTGATGAGTATCGACAAGATAGATACAAGGAGGTATATAAATGATTGAAAAAAATAATAATATGGGAACTGTCAATATATCACTGGATGTTGTTGCTACAATCGCTGGTGGGGCAGCAATCGAATGTTACGGGGTTGTAGGGATGGCCAGTAAGAAAAAGTTAAAAGATGGCTATTATGATCTTTTGCGTAAAGAAAATTATTCTAAAGGTATAGTCGCTCGTGATGGTGAGACAGGACTTATTTTAGATCTTTATGTATTGTTAGGATATGGAATCAAGATGACCGAAGTTTGCATGAAGTGCAAAAGAAAGTAAAATATGTTGTTGAATCTACTTTAGATGTTAATGTTGAAGCTGTTAATGTATATGTTCAAGGTGTACGTGGAATAGAGTAGAGGAGATAGAAAATGAAAATATTATCTGGTAAATTATTTAAAGAGATGGTGTTGTGTGGAGCTAATACTTTGCATAATAATCATCCTGAAATTGATGCGTTAAATGTCTTTCCGGTACCTGATGGTGATACTGGAACAAATATGTCTTTGACATTTTTAGCAGGTGCTAAAGAAATTGAAAATCTAGATTCTAACAATATTGGAGAAATATCTAAAAAGTTATCTAAAGGGCTACTAATGGGAGCTAGAGGTAATTCAGGAGTTATCTTGTCACAAATCTTTAGAGGAGTTGCAATGGCTTTACAAGGGCATGAAGAAGCAGATGCAGTTCTTTGGGCACAGGCCTTGGAAAATGGAGCTAAAGTTGCTTATAAGGCAGTTATGCGTCCAGTTGAAGGGACTATTTTAACAGTGATTCGTGAAGCGGGTGATGCCGTTGTTAAATATGCAAAAGAAGGAATGGAAATTGAGGACGTTTTTTCTTATTTTGTAAAAGAAGCAGAAATCTCACTTGAAAAAACACCAGAATTGTTGCCGGTGTTGAAGGAAGTTGGAGTAGTAGATAGCGGTGGAGCTGGTTTATTATTGGTATTTACTGGTTTTATGGCAGCTCTTGCTGGTGAAAGGGTTGATTATGTAGAAATCAAATCATCTTCTTCAGCAATGGATGCTGTTGCTGAAGTTGAAGGTGGAGAAGAAGGATATGGATATTGTACAGAATTTATTCTTCGTTTAGAACCTTCATTAGTTAATAAGTTTAAAGAAGATCAATTAAAAAAAGAGTTAGCTAGAATTCCTGGGGAAAGTATTGTAGTTGTGCAGGATGAGGACATAGTTAAGGTCCATGTACACACTTTAAAGCCAGGAAACGCTTTAAATATTGCTCAAAGATTTGGTGAATTTGTAAAGCTAAAGATAGAAAATATGCAGGAACAAGCTGATACGATTCAAAATAATACAAAGTCAATCGTGGGTGTTGATGATAATACTAAGCCAGTTCAAGAAGCTAAGGAAACTGCAATCATATCTGTATGTGCAGGTGATGGATTGAAGGATGCATTTTTAGAATTGCACTGTGATTATGTTGTTAGCGGTGGTCAAACGATGAATCCATCGGCAGAAGATATGGTTCAGGCGATCAAAAATTTAAATGCTAAAAATGTAATCATCCTACCAAATAATTCTAATATTGTTATGACAGCGCAACAGACTGCTACAATTCTTGAAGATGAAGTAAATGTAATTGTTATCCCAACTAAAACGATACCACAGGGATTATCAGCATGTATAATGTTTAATCCAGATGCTGCTTTAGATGATAACGTTGCTGAAATGAATGAAGCAATCAAAAATGTAAAAACTGGACAAGTTACATTTGCAATCAAAGATACTGTAATTGATGGTGTTGAAATTAAAGCTAATGATTATATGGCTTTGGTTGAAAAGGATATTGTAGCTTGCAAAGATAATAAATTGAAAGCTTTAAAAGTTGTACTAGAAAGTTTGATTGATGATGATTCAGAATTAGTTACTTTAATATATGGTGAAGATGTTAATGATGAAGATATCGAAGAAATCGAAAGTTTTATAGAGGATAATTTTGAAGTGGAATTAGAAGTGATAAATGGAAAACAACCGGTTTATTCATTTATTATTGGGGTTGAATAAATCACAAAACGAAGATAAAGAGATATTCTTGATTCTTCGTTTTTTGTCTGTAAAAATATATTTGAAGATTTTTTTGATTTGTTAAAAATTTTTGCGTTATTATAGGGGTTATGATATTAGAAGAGCTCATATTATTGAAAATTAGAGCTGCTTGAAATATGATGAAATTGACTTTCATTTTTTTTCATAATATTATATGCTATATTTATAAGAGTTTATAGAAGTGAGGAAGTGAAGATATGAAGTTGACGATTTCTCAAATCGCAAAAATGGCAAATGTTTCTAGAGGAACTGTAGATCGAGTTATACATAATAGAGGATCTGTTTCTAAAGAAACGAAAAAGAAAATAGAAGATATTATTGAAAAATATGACTATCAGCCAAATGCTCTTGGAAGAGCTCTTTCTCAAAAAAAGCCTTATAAAATAGGTGTGATATTGATACAAAAATATAATCCTTTCTTTGATATTATTAAAAAAGGTGTAGAAGATGCTATTGCTCAATATCAAGATTATTCAATCGAATTAATGATAAGACATTTGGAAGGCCTTGATGAGAATGAATACATTGATGCTTTGAATGAGCTTGAAGAAAAAGTTGATGCTTTTGCAGTCATTGGTCATAATACCCAAAATATTATTAATAAAGTTAATGAAATTATTATGAATGGAACACCTTTTTTAACAATGAATATTGATTTGTTTGATTCATCGAGATATGGGTATGTTGGTATTGATAATTTTCAGGGTGGTCAATGTATGGCGGGACTTGTTAGAGATATAAGACATGATCAGACACATATTTTATTGATAGGTGGCCATGAAGAAAATAGATTAGAAAACGAAAGAATCAAAGGTTTTTTAGAAATAGTTAATGAAGATGAGTTGATTGATTATACAAAAGTTCTTTACACTCAAGATGAGCCGGATAGAGTTTATGATATGGTCAAACATGAATTAATGACATATTCATATGAGATGGTTGTGACGATTGGATATGGAACACATATTATTTGTCAAGTTTTAGATGATTTAGATCTGCCCAAAAGACCATTAGTATTTGGATTTGATTTGTTGCCAGAAAATGAAGAATATATTAAAGCAGGTAAGATTTCATACATTGTAGATCAAAGTGCATATTTACAAGGGAAACAAACGATATCTTATATATGTGAATATTTTATACATAGTACATCTTTACCTAAGGGGAATGTGTATTTACCAATATCTATTTATAATAAATATAATATTTAGAGCAGAAAAGCTCTTTTTTTATTGAGATTAAAAAAAATAAGAGTATAATATATTTTAAGGAGTGCACGTGCACGTGCACGTTAAATTATGCACAAGTATATATTAAAGAGGAAAGATTATGAAAGCGATTGTTTTTGAAGATATTGGAAAATTTGCTGTCAAAGATGTTTTGATGCCAAAAGTGAAAAAAGCAACTGATTTATTAGTGAGGGTTGATGCATGTTCTATTTGTGGAACGGATGTGCACATTTTATCAACACCACCGGGAGTGAATGCTAAAAAGGGAATCGTTCTTGGACATGAAATGGTTGGTACGATTGAAGAAGTCGGAAATGACGTGAAAGGTTATAAACCAGGTGATCGTATTGTGATTGACAATAATATTCCATGTGGATATTGCGAAGAATGTCAAACAGGTCACTATAATACATGTTTAAACATGAATGCTAAAGGTGTCGATAGTGACGGTGTTTTTGCACAGTATGTTGTTGTACCTGATAGTGCAGCAACAAAAGTACCTGCAACATTACCTGATGACTTAGCTGTTTTTGCAGAACCAGTAAATTGCTGTATGGGAGGGATTCAAAAGTTAGGAACTATGATGCCAGGACAAACTGCCGTTGTTTTGGGAGGAGGACCTATTGGACTTTATTATTTAAAATTATTGCAATTAAAAGGAGCTGGAAAAGTTTTTGTTTCAGAAGTATCTGAATATCGTTCAAAGTATGCAACTGATATGAAAGCAACAAGAGTTATTAACCCAGCCAAAGAAAATCTTGCTCAAATTATAAAAAAAGAAACAAATGGTTATGGTGCTGATATTGTGATCGATACAGTTGGGACATTATTGAATGATGCTTTAGCTTGTGTAAGAGCATCAGGAACAATTTTATTATTTGGATTAAATGGAAATGCAAGACAAACAATTTGTCAAAGTGATATTGCAACAAGAAATATTTCTATTTTAGGAAGTTATATTGGTCATTTTACATTTGAACCAACAATTCAATTATTAAGTAGTGGTCTTGTAGATTTTAGAAATATGATTACTCATCGTTTAACTTTGGATGAGTTTGGGGTAGGACTTGATGCTATGCGTAAGGGAGAAGCCTTAGAAGTTGTTCTATATCCTAATAAATAATCAGGAAGAAAAATCAATTTAATAATAATTGAGATTGTTTTTGGTACGTGCTGTTTTCTTTATTGTTCAATGGCGGTATTTTAGGTAGTGTTATTGAATCTACTGTATATTTTTATGCATCAGGATTTGATGATGCTATTAGCATAGAAATTGAATGCAGTAACTTTTAAACATATCATGGATTTATTTGGTCAATTTTAATGTTACCTAGATCTATTCTAATTTATTAAATGGTGTTACAGTAGGATTTACTTTATCACAAATGTGTATCGTTGTTTCATTAGTATGTTTGTAATTATTCTTACTGAGATTGGGATTGTTTAGTTACTATTTGATGTATTTTGATTGGTTGTACAAAAATATAAAATGAAAGAGGTATAAATGGTATGAAAAAAACTTTAAATGTTGGTGTTGTTGGATGTGGTGCCATTGGTAAGGAACATATTAAGCGTTTAACAGAAGTTGTTCCTGAAACAAAGGTTACTGCTGTAAGCGATTATTTTGAAGATGTTGCTAAAGAAATAGCAAAAGAATATGGAGCAAAAGCATATACAGATAGTTTTGAATTAATTAATAGTGATGATGTTGATGCAGTTGTGATTACATCTACTGATGATACTCATGCTCAATTTGTAATGGAATGTTTAAAAGTAGGGAAATATGTTTTCTGTGAAAAGCCATTAGCTTTAACTCAACAAGAATGTGAAGATATGATGAAAGCAGAACAAAAATGGGGTAAACGTTTAGTACAGGTTGGATTCATGCGTCGTTTTGATAAAGGATATCGCGAAATGAAAAAGGCGTTTGATCAAGGCGAAATCGGTGAAGCATTAATGGTCCACTGTGCTCATAGAGTTATGTCAGAAGCACCTGGTTTTCAAACAGATTATGCTATTACACGTGTAGCTATTCATGAAATTGATATTTGTAGGTGGTTATTAAATCAAGAATATGAAGAAGTACAAGTTTTAAAAGTGAAACAAAGTCGTCGCACAATGGGAGATTGGTTAAATCCCCAATTAGTCATGTTAACAACTAAAGATGGTCAACGAATTGATGTAGAAGTTCAAAGTGATGGTGCTTATGCCTATGATATTCAATGTCAAATCGTTGGTGAAGATGGCACATTGAATTTACCAGATCCTGCCTTTGTTACCAAACGTTCTACTCGTGGATTTGCTCATAACCTCGAGAAAAGTTGGATTTATCGTTTCATAGAAGCGTATGATATTGAGTTAAAAGAATGGGCCTTAGCTGTTTTAGATGAAAAACTAACTGGTCCAAGCACATGGGATGGTTATGCAGCTTGTGTAGCAGCAGATGCGCTGATAAAATCACGGCAAACTGGTCAGCCTGAAAGGGTTAATATGATTGAAAAAACTGATATTTATAATGATAGGGAGGAGAATTAAAAGATGGATTATAAAAATTTAATATCACCATTAAAAATAAGAGATAAAGTTTTAAAAAATCGTATTGTTATGCCACCAATGGAATGTCGTTTAAATACTATTGATGGTTCACCAACACAAGAAATGATTGATTATTATGCTAAAAGAGCACAAGGTGGCACAGGAATGATTATCGTTGAAAATACTTTTATTGATAATCTTGAATCACGTTCATCTGTTGCATCATCTGGTTTATACAGTGATCATCAAATATGGCGTAAAGCAGAATTGGCTGAAGCAATCAAAGAATATGATTGTGTAGCAATCATTCAATTATCTCATGGTGGAAGACAAGCTAATCCTGCTGCTACGGGATTAGAATGTGTTGCTCCAAGTCCTATACCTTGCCAAGTAACTCAACGTATGCCAAGAGAACTAACGATTGATGAAATTCATCGTATTCAAAATGATTTTGTTCAAGCTGCTATTCGTGCTCAAAAAGCGGGATTTGATGGTGTAGAAATTCATGGTGCGCATGGTTATTTATTATGTGAATTTTTATCACCATATGCAAATCATCGTACTGATGAGTATGGGGGAAATTATGAAAATCGCGCAAGAATGATTAAAGAAATTGTTCATCAAACAAGAGAAGCAGTTGGTCAACATTTTATTATTGGTTTACGCTTAAGTGTTGATGAATGGCTAGGAGAAAAAGGTTTACAACCTGATGAAACATGTCGTTTAGCACATGAACTTGAAGAAATGATTGATTATGTTAATTGTTCAGCGGGGAACTATGAAACTGGAGCATACTGTCAAACAAGTTCAACATATGATGATAAAGGAAAAATTGTTTATCTGGCAGAAGAAATGAAAAAACATGTTCAAATTCCC
Organism: Clostridiales bacterium VE202-01; assembly: GCA_000508865.1. Taxonomy (GTDB): domain Bacteria; phylum Bacillota_I; class Bacilli_A; order Erysipelotrichales; family Coprobacillaceae; genus Thomasclavelia. Next base: position 5,710 of record BAHP02000012.1, on the reverse strand, counting down.
GTTATTGCAGTTGGATCTTTGGATGTTGATTTAGCTGAACAAGTTTTAAATGAGGGTAAAGCCGACTTAGTTGCATTTGGACGTGCTTTGATTTGTGAACCTAATATTGGTAATAAGGTAAAAGAAGGAAGAGTTGCGGATATACGACCATGTTGCCGTGCTAATGAAGGATGCTTTTCTGGTTTTGCTAAAGGATACCCTATACGTTGCGAGTTGAATCCGGCTGCAGGTCAAGAAAGAAAATACGCATTATATAAAGTACAACATCCTAAAAAGATTGTCATCGTTGGTGGTGGATGTGCTGGTTTAGAAGCAGCACGTGTTGCATCGTTAATGGGACATCATGTAGTTTTGCTGGAAAAAGAGGATCATTTAGGAGGGCATCTCATTGAAGCAGTTGCTCCACCATTCAAAGATAAAACAAGAGATGCTATGGACTGGATGATTAGACAAGTCTACAAAGGAACAACATCTGTTATTTTAAATGCCGATACAAGTGAAAAGGCAATTCAAGATTTAAATCCTGATGCATTGATCATTGCTACAGGATCTCGATATACAGTTCCGCCAATCCCTGGTGTTGAATATGCTATTTATGCAGATGAAGCATTATTAAAACCAGAAAATGTTCATCATAAGGTTGTTGTGATTGGTGGTGGACTTGTTGGGGTCGAAACGGCAATGACTTTAGTTGAAGAAAAGAATTGTGATGTTACTGTTGTTGAAATGCTTGCAGATTTAGGTGGAGAAATGGATGGTAATGCTCATGAAACGATGATAGCAAGACTCAATAAAGATAATATTACTGCAATGTGTCAAACAACAGTTAAAGAAATTCAACAAGACCAAGTGGTTTGTGAACATGATGGAAAAGAAGTTGTTATTGATGCTCAAAGTATTGTTTTGGCTGTTGGGTTGACGTCTGATATGAAACAAAAAGAAATTTATGATAAAATTGATGTAAATAAATGGATTATTGGTGATGCCAAAAGGGCAAGAAGCATTTATGCATGTACACATGAAGCTTGGGAAGCTGTTTTCCAAATTTCTGATGAATCTATACAAGATTAAGATTTTGATAACAAGGTTTAAAAAGTATATAAAGATTACTGTAGGTTATATCAGTAGTCTTTTTTTGTTTTAATAAAGTAGTGGTGATATAAATGTTGTGACAAGATAATTGATTAAAATTAAGTTTTAGTAAACGTGAATTATATGATATGTTAATTAAATGACATGATTAACAATGGGAAGAATTTACTATTAAAAAGTTATGATTAAAATTATTAATATTAGATTAATGTTGACAATTAATCGAAGACAAATGTAATTTAAATTACAAAATTATTTAAAGTAACTAGATTGATAGATAATAAAAATATATACGATTTGAAAAAAAATATAAAATAAAAAGGTCATTAGATAAGCAAGTTTAACTAATGACCTTTAAATGTATTTGCTAAAATTACGTCTTGGATTACACTAATCTAAGGTAATTAATATATACATATTATTTATCTTTAATATGAAATTTATTCTTAATTATGATAATGGAATGGAGGAAGAAAATGAAAAAACAAATATATTATCATTATTATTAATTTTATTCATAGTTATGAACATATTTAATAATTATGGAATAAATAATGTATATGCAACAACAAATTTAACATTAGAACAATTAAAAAGCAAATTTCCATCTGGAAAATATTGGAATCATAACGGATCTAATAATCCAGATGGATATACTTCAAATCCATGTACACATCATGGTAATTGTGATTATTATGGCAATTGTGCATGTAATAGTTATGCTAATGCAATTCAATGTATGGGATTCGCATTTAAATTAGGATATGATGCATTTGGTAGTAATCCTAGAAATTGGAGTACGACAACATCATTATCAACCTTGAAAGCAGGAGATATTATAAGATATAAAAATGATACACATTCAATTTTTGTTACTGGTGTTGATGGAGATATTGTAACATATAGTGATTGTAATAGTGATGGACATTGTAAGATCAGATGGAATGCTACCATATCTAAATCAACAATTAGATCCACTTTAACTAGAGTATATGTAGCCCCAGAAAGTTTAAAACTTAATAATAATTCTGATTCAACAAGCATTAATCCTATAGATTTAGGTACAAATTTTACTGCAAGTATACATAATATTAATGCAAAAAAACTTATAAAAAATGTAGATACCAATGTAGAAATTGCAACTGAAACATGTAGTCCGGCTGAAAGATGGAGATTCGATAGACAATCAGATGGAAGTTATAAGATTACTAATTTAAAGGATGGATTAATTTTAGATGATCAAAATTTTGGTAATACTGACGGGAATAATGTTATTGTTGCAGCTAGTAATGATAGTGATGCTCAACGTTGGTATATATATAATGGGACATCTGGATATATATTTGTGCCTAAGTGTGCACCAGATAGATGCTTAGATGTAGAAGGTGGAGGAACTGCAGATAATACAAATGTGAGAATTTGGATAAAAAATAATACTTCTGCACAAGAATTTTCAATTTGGAGAATTTCCACTCCAGCTATTTCAAATATTGGAGATGATTTTTATGCAGGTATTATTCATACAAAGAATTGGAAACCATTATCAAACATCGGAGATAATGTTTGTTTTAAAGATTTAGAATCAAATTCGCAAACTCTTTGGTATTTCAAACAAAGTTATGATGGAAGTTATATTATTAAATCCGTTTATGATGGAAAGGCATTAACAGCTGTAGAAAATCAAGATAGAGGAAATGTTACAACTGCACCATATACGGGAACACTTAATCAAAAATGGTATGTATTAGGTGAATCAGGAGAATATAAGTTACGCCCTGTTTCATCATCAGAGTTAGTTTTAGATTTATCTACAGGTACTTATACAGATGGAGTTAATGCTCAAGTATTTACATATAATAATACTGATGCGCAAAAATATCAAATATGGAAATATGATTATGTTAATCCGTCAATATCAATCAAGGTTAATGAGGAAACTTCAGAGGTAAATTTTGTTTGGTGGAGGGTCGAAGGTGTAAGTAGTTCAACTTTAAAAATATGGAGTGGAAATACGATTAATGGAAATCCATTATATACTATAGAAAATATAACTGAACAAGAATATGCAATGAAGTTACCTAGTGGAGAGTATACTGCTCAAGTTGAAGTAATTAATGCTTTAAACACAAGAATTAGTCAACCAAAAACTATAACTGTTAATACAAGTTTAAAACCAGAGATTTTTATAAATAAAAATGAACTTACATTAGATATAAATGAAACATTTGTTTTAACAGGAAGTGTTACAAATGGACAAAAAATCAATTGGAGTTCAGATAATACTTCAGTAGCAACAATAGATAGTAATGGTAAAATTGTGGCTTTAAAAGCTGGAATAGCAACAATTAATGCCATAAGTCAAGATGGATCTGTTTCAGTTACATGTAAGGTGACTGTTAAAGCGCCTATTGTAGAACCTTCATCAATTATATTAAATAAATCCTTTATAAGTATTGAAAAAGGAGAAAGTTCAGTATTAACATATTCTATTACTCCGAATGATGCAACAGATAAAAGAGTGATATGGACAACAAGTAATACTAATGTTGTAACTGTTTCAGAAGGAGTGATTACGGCAGTAGGAGTTGGAACAGCAACAATTACTGCTGCAACTAGTAATGGTAAAATTGCAATATGTAAAGTGACAGTGACTGAACCGATTATTGAAGCTGTATCTATATCGTTAAGTAGCACAAGTCTAAATTTGAATATAGGAGAAAGTCAAATGTTACTAGCTACAATAACTCCATTAAATACGACAAATAAAAATATAACATGGACAACAAGTAATAGTAATATTGTAACTGTTTCAGAAGGAGTGATTACGGCAGTAGGAGTTGGAACAGCAACAATTACTGCTACAACTAGTAATGGGAAAAGTACAACTTGTAAGATTTCTGTAAAAAATGGTGGTGTTCTTTCAACTGAAAATATAGAAACTAGAAAAGATCAGATAATTGAAATTCCAGTATATATAGATAAGAATCCTGGTATTGTAGGGATGAAAATGGAAATGGAATATGATAACTCTAAACTTGAATTATTAAGTGTTGAAGATAGCGGTTTATTAGATAGTCCAATAATGTCTAATGATTTGACAAAAATGCCATATGTTTTAAGTTGGGGCGATGGATTACAAGAAGAAAATAATTATAAAACAGGAAAGCTAGTAATAATTAAATTTAAAGTATTAGATATATCAGGCTGTTCAACAGATGTAATATTTACAGCTATTGAGGCATATGGAACTGACCTTGTTGAAAATGTTGAGTTTAGTACAGCTGTTTCTAATATTAAGATTAATAGTAGATTGATTGGAGATGTGAATGGGGATGGTGAAGTGAAATTGAATGATGCTTTATTATTAAGAAGATATGCTGTTGATAATGATGTCATTATTGACAAGGAAAATGCTGATGTCAATGGAGATGGTGAAATTAAATTAAATGATGCGTTATTACTTCATAGATATATAGCAGGATGGAATGTTGGAATAAAATAATAGGAGAGTGGTTAAAATGAAAACTATTTTAAAAAATAAAATCTTAAAGTGGAGTGTGATTATTACAATTATATTTTCAATGTGCTGTGGAAATATTTTAAATGTAGTTGCTAAAGAAAATGCAATAATAAGTGTAAGTAATGCAAGTGGAAAACTAGGGGAAGAAGTCAGCCTCATTATTAATTTATCAAATCTTCCAGATATGGGAGGAATTCAATTAATAGTGGATTATGATAATGATCAACTTCAATTGATAGATTATGAAATTGGGTCATTGATTGATAGCAGTCAGGAATTTACTAATAAGGATTATACAAGAAATCCATTTAAAATGTCATGGGGTGCAGGTTTAACAAAATGTAATTTAACAGATAATGGAGTAGCTGCAATACTAACCTTTAGAATTTTAGATACTGCAGCTTTTGGGAATACAAATGTAATTGTATCAGGAGACGAAGGTAATTCTTGTGATATGAATTTAAACGAAATTACACTAACTTCTGGTACTGGTATCGTTACTATTGAAAAAGAAGTTCATAATCACGAATTTAGTGATTGGAAAATCATTAAAAAAGCAACATGTACAACAAATGGTTTGAAATCTAGAGTATGTTTTGTTTGTGATGAAGAAGAACAAGTTGAAATTCCTATAGATGAAAGTAATCATAATGATATTGAATATATTATTACAAAAGAGCCTACATGTGAGAATGAGGGAATTGAAGAAAGAAAATGTAAATCATGTAAAAAAGTTATAAGTACATCTGTTATTCCAGCAAATAGACATGAATGGAGCGATTGGAAAGTCATCGAAATTGCAACTATATATACAGATGGTAAAAAAGTAAGAGAATGTAATGTTTGTCATAAGTTAGAAGAACAAATAATACCTAAAATTTCTCATGGCAATGCAGATCATCGATTAGGAGAATGGGAAATCATCAAAGAAGCAACATGTACAGAGGAAGGACAAAAAGTGCAACGATGCACAATATGCGAAGAAATAGTTAATACAGAGATTATTTCAGCTAATGATCATAAGTTAGAAGGATGGGAAATCATCAAAGAAGCAACATGTATAGAGGAGGGACAAAAAGTACAACGATGTACAATATG
>BAHP02000013.1 GCA_000508865.1 Clostridiales bacterium VE202-01 | reverse complement strand
TTATAATAACTATACTTTCTATCTTTATTTTTATAAAAAATTAAAGAAAAATATGTGTTAGTTAAAGGATAGTATTCTAGTAAATAAAGGGGATTATGATTTTATATTCCTCTATGATCCTACTATTATATTGATAGATTTATACAAGTATGGTTTATAGAAAATTAAATGTAAAATTATAAATAGATCATTTCTGATGTGCCTGCTATTGTAAATAAAGATTTTTATATTACTTATCAGTGTAGATTTATCAAGTATTTGCACTTTTAATACAGCAGGACTTGAAAAGTATCTTATAAAAAATAGAATATTGTTATTGAAAAGTTAGATGCAGAGTCAATAGTTTAGAGAGTATTATGTCTTAAATTCATTGGCTCTATTTTATTTGTCAGCTAAAATAGTAAAATGAGGTAGTGGTTCAAAGATACAACTCTAGATTAGTCAATATGATAGTTTGATTTCAAGTGCAAATCAGATGTTTTATACAAGATGATGACGGTATAATAGTTTTAAATTGTTATTAAAAAAGTTGCGTACGCTACTATATTGTGCTATACTAGCTTCAATAATAAGAGAATAATGTCGTAATCGATTGCTGGATGCGATAACTCTATATTTATTTCAATTAAGGCAGGTGAAAATTTATGAATGACAATTTTCCTAATATAGCGCGTTACATTTCCATTATAGATCGGCTAATGAAAATGTATTATGACCATGGGTTAGCTGATTTTGAAATTGGCTGGGGTCAGCAGTTTTATGTGGAATATCTCTATGATCATCCTGGCACAACTGCTCAGGAGATGGTCGAATGCATTCGGGTTGACAAAGCAACACTAACTAAAGTTATCAAGAAACTGATGGAGAATGGTTATATCAAAGTTATTCGAAGTAAAAAGGATAAGCGTATAAAACATCTTTACCTGACGGATAAAGCTATTCCCGCTGTTAGACGTATCAAAGAAATACACCGTAGCTTTTTTGATACACTGTGCTTCGAAATTTCGAAGGAGGATATTCATAAAACTGAACAGACGATATCGAAAATGAGTGAGAATCTAAATCAGAAAATATGGCACAGAATGGACAAAAAAGATAGTTCTAAAGTGAAATAAGGAGGTACAAGATTCAAATGAAAAAAAATGTAGATATTTCAGCAACAGATAAAAACGGCATATTTATTACCTTGATCGTAGCGACATTTATTACAGCAATGTCAACTACTGTAACGGGAAATATGATTCCTAACTTTACCAAATATTTTGATGTATCCGCTAATCTTGCTCAATGGCTGACAAGCGGAGCTACACTAGTCTCTGGCATTATTATTCCTGTTACAGCTTTTCTAATTAAAAAAGTTCCCAACAAAATATACTTTTTTGTTACTATGAGTGCCTATACAATAGGTTCTTTGGCGGCTTTTTTGGCACAGTCTTTTTATATCCTTCTTGTAAGTCGCTTAGTGCAGGCAGTAGGTTGTGGAATGATGATACCGTTTGGACAAGTGATGCTACTAAATGTCTTTCCTTCAGAAAAACATGGAAGGGTTATGGCTGCCTTTTCCATGGCATCGATGGTATCCACTGTCATAGGACCAACTTATGCAGGATTAATGCTGGATTCTTTTGGTTGGCGAGGGGTCTTTGCGTCTTTGTTTGCCTTTGGCATTATCATCATAATTATTGGAAGTATTTTTATGAAAAATATTACTCCAAGATCAGATGCCAGCCTCAATATGGGTTATGTTATTATCTCAGCAATTGGTTTTGCATGCTTATTGATTGGTATTGGTAACATAAGCGGTAAATCAATATTGCAGTTAAAGAGTGGTGGAATCATGGTAATTGGGGTGATTGCTCTCATAATTTTTTCTTGGCTGCAGCTTACAGCAAAAAAACCGATGTTGAATCTTCGCGTATTTCAGGATTCTTCCTTTACGATTGCAGTTATAATCAGCATCTGTCTATATTTGATTGCCATGGGATCTGCAATGGTTCTTCCAATTTTAACCAAATCGATATGTGGCTATTCTGATTCAAGTTATGGCTATGCAACACTTGTTGGTTCTATTCTATCAGTATTTACAACTCTATATGTGGGCAATATATATGATAAAATAGGGATCAAACCAATGTTTATTACCGGAGTGATTATGTTTGCGGTATATACGTTTATGGGAATATCCTTCACAGAACATACAGGAATCATATATATTGCAGTTGCTTTTGCATTTCAAACCGTGGCAATGTCAGTATTAAACTCTCCTGCTACGACAATGGCATTGAGCAAGCTCTCTGGAAATGCTCGGATAGATGGAAGTGCGGTTTTTAATACGATACGTCAGATTTCAAGTTCGCTGGCATCAACACTTTCTGTACAGATTTTTACACTGGCAGGCAGTGATATTAATGCGATCCATATTGTATATATCTATTATGGAGTGGTAACAGTTATTATTGTGATAGCTTTTCTCTTGTTTAAAAAGTCTGAATCACATTTGAAAGTATGATAAAATTAGTTTTGTTTTTATAACGCAATATAAAGAAATAATCCCTCAACACTGATTATAGGCTGTTGAGGGATTTTGCTTAATTAAAATCTGTTATTTTTAGAAAGTTATGTTTTACTGATTTAATATAGGTGACTAGTAAACTTTGATGATGACCTGTCATCGTTTTATAGATTGGATATTTAAAGAAGTAGACTATTAATTTAAAAGATAGATGAAGTAGTTTAAGTACCCTGCAAAGCTTACCCATAAAAGATAAGGTACCATCAAATATCCAGCTGGTTTTGATATATGATAAAATAAAATGGTAGTTTCAAGAATCAGCAGCCACAATAGTATAAGCCAAATAAACGCAAACAAGTATAGTTTTAGATTGAAAAAAATAATTGACCATAAAAAATTAAAAGCAAGTTGAATACTGTATACGGTTAAAGCAGTATGATTTTCCTTACAGGATGTAAGAACTAGATATGACGCAATTCCCATAAGGATATATAGAATCGTCCAAACTATTGGAAACAGCCAGGCCGGTGGAGCTAGAATTGGTTTGTTGATTGATCCAAAAGTTTCCATACTGTTTTGTGTTAGCAGTGCTGACAAGCTACCAACAGCAAGTGGTATAACAAGACAGATAACTAGTTTTTTCCATTGATTTTTCAAAAAATCACCTCCTACTACAGTTATGATTTAATTTGCACTATTATTCTAATTACAATTATTATTTAATAAAATTTTTATAATAGAAACTAAAAGAGTTATTTGATTTAAATTTAGTGTATAAAATATTAAATTATTTCATTGTATATGAAAGAATTCTTTTTCTTGATGCTTTATAGTGTTAAGATTATAGTAGGAGAAAAGATTATGAAAATAAATATTATTAAAAAGAAAGCTAGTAGTTTAAAAGATTTAGGAAAAGAAACAATTGAAATCCCAAGTGTTTCAACATTAAAAGAATTATTGTTAGTGATATTCTATAATGAATACAATCATCTTTATAATAATCAGATAAAAACTTTAACTGAAAAAGATATCAAATATTTAGCTAAGTTAGGAAAAATATCTTTTTCAAATCTATACAATACTGATAAAAAAGATTTAGATGATTTAATCGAAATCATGTTTCAAGATTTTACTGATGGACTTTATAAAGTCTTTATCAATGGACAGGAATATGAAAATCTTAATGAGCATATTCAAATTAAAGATAACGATGAGATTGTTTTTATTCGCTTTGTCATGTTAGCAGGGAGGTTATGGTAGTGGAGAGAAAAGATATAATTGCGCAATTAAGAGAATATAATCAGACACTATCGGTATTTTGCACTCATTTAGAAAAACAATTTATCAAACAAGTCCAGCAGGATTATTTTTATAGTTTTTATTTTAAAGATGTTCGTATTTTAAATGATGTTGAAAGTTTTTTGAAAGAACAAAAATATTTTAAAGGATTACTCCCTAAACATTATGAAAAATTATGTCATTATTTAAGATGTATGCACGAATGGACATGTAATGATCAACTCATTAGGATGGATGTTAGAAGTAAGAATTTTTCTGATTATCAAAATAAGATAATTAGGGCAATTGGTTCATTTTATGTGTTTTATGGTACGGATATGACAATGAAAGAGCTGATTTATGGTCGATATCGTCAATTTGATAATTGGATGAATTTTTCGAGTGTTATTGCTGAACGCTTGTTAAGTGATGATCAGGATGTCATTCAATACTGTAAAGATGTTTTAACAAGCGATAATAATACAGCTGTTTTAACAAGAAACGTGATTATTGCTATTGAACAAAGTCATCATCAAGAACTACAGGATTTATTAACTCAGCTTTTTTTAGCGGCCAGATTACAAGAGGGATTAAGGCAAAGTGTTATAGAAACAGTTGATGAAAATAATCTTGATTATTTTTTAAAGATGATCGATGTAATTGCTCAAAATGATCTATTAAGATATTCATCAGTTCAAAGAGGTGTTTTGACCTGGATAGGGATAGGTTATGAAATTGTAAAAGAAAAAGATGTTCGTTATATTTTCTGGCATCTTCAAGATTATTTTCATAATGAAAATAATCGATCTCAGGCATTACAAAGTGAAAATCCTTTAGATATTTATTTGGCTTTATATTGTAAAGGTGTCTATGATGTTAATCAGGCAATAGATGAAGCGCTAATTTTATTAAAGAGTTCTAAGCGTCATATTGTTGCTTGTGCTTTGATTTATTTAAAATTGACGAATTGTCCTTATTTGCATGCGTTGCTGCCTTATTTAAAAGATTATCATCATGATCAATGGATCATGCTCTTTTTATTAGTGAATGTTGCCGTTATGATTATCAAAAAGCAGTTTTAACAAATGATGAATTAGCACTTATTTTTAATGAGATGGAAACTTTTGCTAAAACGATGAAAAGTCAAGAAACTTATTTGTCACGAGGATTTGAATGGTTTTCAATAACGTTATATAAATCAAGTATTTGTTATCATCTTTATGATATAATTGCAGCAAATCCGCAAATAGAATTTATTGAAAGATATTTACCGTATGTTGCTAGTAATCTTCATGATAAAAGATTAAAACAATTTATGGAAGAAAGATTTCCATTATTAGATGAAAACAAGAAAAAGACTTTTATGTTAAAAGAAATCATTTCTAATAATAGTGAGCTAGCAAATTATATTGAAAAAGAATATATAAAATTAAATCTCTCTAGTCAAGATATTATTGATCTTGAAAACCGTTTAAAAACAAAAAAAGCTCAGGCACGAGCACATATCGTTCATATTCTTGCAAAACAGAATCAAGAGCAGATTCAGCAAAGTTATCAACGCTTATCTAAATCAGCAAATAAAATGATTCAAGAAGCAGCGCTTGAGTTACAGCAAAAGGTGCCACACTATTTTCAGGATGTTAAAATCAGTGCAGTGAAAATTCAGGGAAAAGATGAAGGATTTGGGTTATATCGTCCTTATCAGTCTTATTTATTGCCTTATCATTCAAAAATAAAAACAATCAAAAAAGGTTTAATTATTAAAAAAGAAAAAATTGATTTTTCAACACTATTGCCATGGAATAAACAACAAGTTCTTGAATATTTAAAAAAATGGGATCAAAGAATTATTTTACATCAAAATGATGAATATTATAATGGATATGAATATCGACAATTAAAGTCAGAGTATTTTTATCCTCTTAATTATCAAGAACACTCATTAAAGGCTTTACCTTTAAATGAGTTGTGGAATGAATATTTTCAACAAGATCAATTAGATAGTGATATTGTTTTTGAACTCCGTTTATTACTAGAAGGAATTGAATTTGATAAGATTCTTAATTTAGAAACACCATTATTTACTCTTTATCAAAAGGATATCGAATCATTACAATACTATCAGCATATTACAAAATTAATTTCTTACTATTTTTATGAATATGAAAATACAAGTAATTATCGTGATAAAGCTTTTATGCTTTTAGAAGTTATCAATAAGCATTGTAAATATTATCAATACAAAAGAAGAATTTATAATAACCAATATGAAATTGTGAGCCTAAGTAACATATTTTTCTTTTTAATTGCTCAATTGCATTTAGAAAACGCTAATGATCAACAGTTCCAAGAATATTTTCCGATGATGATGCACTGTTATGAAAATTTTAATCTAAAGTGTCAACGGGATACACAACATAAATTTACTATTTCACCAATGATTTTAGCTCGAGCTGCTTTGTTAGGAATTATTAGCCAAGAAGCTTTTTATGAATGTATTCTTGATAGTCATAATAATAGTAGTAGATATACAAATGATCAGCATCAGCTTTTTGCTGCTTATCGAGATGCTTATTTTGAAGGAACAGGAGTTTGGAAAAAACCACAGTTAAATTTAGAATGCTATCATCATAATAGGTTGAATAATGATATTGAAGTTTTTGCTTATTTAAGAAAAGAACTTGATTTGATAGCTGATCATTTAATTTCGATGGAAAAAACAAGATTAAACGAAAAAACAGCTGTTACGTCTTATGTTGAAAATCTATATGTTGTTAACGGGGTTAAATATCTTATTGATGCCCTGCATGTTTTAGAACATGAGACATTAAAAAGGCAACGCTATGGTGATGATCGAAACGTTGTTTTTACTGATTTGATCCGTCATTGTTACCCTTTATCAAGTGATGATCCCCAAACTTTAAAAAACGAAAATTTTAAAGAAGAGAGACTTGTTGAAGTGGCAATGTTAGCTCCACAATGGATCGATTTTATTAATCGAGTTTTAAATTGGGAAGGTTTTAAAGAAGCCTGTTATTATTTTATTGCTCATATGAAACAATATGATTATCAACAAAAGAAAGCGCAGATTGCTCATTACACGCAAATAGATCCTCAAGATTTAAATGATGGGGCATTTGATATGGAATGGTGCCAAAATGTCTATCAGCTTTTGGGCGAAAAAAGATTTCAAATGTTGTATCGGGCGGCAAAATATTTATGTGAAAATTCTTTTCATAGTCGAGCTCGTAAATATGCAGATGCTTGTTTAAAGAAAATAGATTTAGAGACATTATATCTACAAATGCGCCAAAAACGAAATAAAGATGCTTTAAATGCTTACTGTATTTATCCATTAAAGGATGATCAAGATCTACTTGAACGTTATTTAGCGATTCAGCAGTTTTTAAAAGAATCCAAACAATTTGGGGCGCAAAGACAAGCTAGTGAAAAAAGAGCTTGTGAAATTGCTTTGATGAATTTGGCTAAGAATTCACGCTTTGAAACAGCTACAAGATTATCTTGGATGATGGAAACTGAAATAGTTAAAAAATATGAATATGTCTTACAACCACACCAGGTTGATGAAATTCAATTGTGGATCGAAATAGATGATCAGGGACATAATGAAATAAAAGTTTTAAAAAATAAACGAAAACAGAAATCTATTCCAGCTAAATTAAAAAATAATAGTTATGTACTAGAAATTAAAGATATTCATAAAAAATGGAACGAACAATATCAGCGTTCGAGAAAAATGTTAGAACAGGCTATGGAAGATCGAACTGTTTTCATGATTGATGAAATTCATACGATCATGAATAATCCAATCGTAGCACCAATGCTTTCTAAACTTGTTTTGATTTCTGATGAAAATTTAGGTTTTTATGATCAAGGATATTTAAAAGGAATCGCTCATCGTGAAAAATTAGGTAACTATGTGCGCATCATTCATCCTTATGATCTATATAAACGTCAGTGCTGGCATGAATATCAAACGTATATTTATAAACAGCAAATCATTCAGCCTTTTAAACAGGTTTTTAGAGAACTTTATCTCAAATTGGATGATGAAAAAGATCAATCATCATCTAAACGTTATACAGGATATCAAATTCAGCCTAAAAAAGCAGCGGCTGCATTAAAATCAAGAAAGTGGAATGTAAGCTATGAAAATGGTTTAGAAAAAATATATTATCAAGATCAGCTGATTGTAAATCTTTTTGCTCAAGCTGACTGGTTTTCACCTAGTGATATTGAAGCACCATGTATCGATTATATTCAATTTTATGACAAGAAAAATAATCAGCCAATGAAGATTTGTGATATCGATGATATTGTTTTTTCGGAAACGATGCGAGATGTTGATTTAGCTGTAAGTACTGCCTATGTTGGTGGTGTTGATCCAATCACATCATTTTCTACAATGGAATTGCGAAAAACAATTGTTGAGTATACATCTCAATTAATGAAATTAAATAATGTTGAAATTAAAGATCATTTTGCATGCATTCAAGGAAGATTAAATAATTATAGTGTTCATTTAGGGAGTGGAATAGTTCATCAAGATGGTGGAGCAGTAATTAGAATTATTTCTGTGTGGAGTGGAAAACGTGGCAAAGTTTATTTACCATTTTTAGATGAAGATCCTAAAACGGCGCAAATCATTTCTGAAGTTGTTTTATTTGCTCAAGATGATAAGATCAAGGATCCTTCAATTTTACAACAGATTCAAACAAGAAAAGAGAATTCCTAGTAATTTTAATGTCATCAATTTAAGATTGTAGAAACAGATAGAAATCTAATTAAAGATAACTATCTGTTTTTATTTAAGAAAAAAGAAATATGAGTGTATGTAGTTTTACTTTCTTATGGCAAAACAGATATGTTAGAGAGCACAAGAAATTGTGCTGTTTTTTTGGTTTCTTTAACCTCACCATCAAATGCTTTTATCAAGAGAAACAGTAGTAGATGGAGATTTTCTACGATTACCATGGATAAAACCAGCCTTACCATATTGATAGTATTTTTGAATCAGTCTATTGACAGTTCTAGTTTTTAGTAGCAGCTCTTTTTTGTCATTAGTTTCAACAAGCTTTTTAATTCATTCTTAAAGCAACTTTTTCTCCAATTTAAAAATATTAGGTTTATAGTATACATTGATTATTATTATAATTGAATTTTATAAATTAACTTTTTTATCTTTATAAATTTACAAATTTAATATTTATATAGTATAATAAAATAAATGGAAGGGATTATTAAATAAAATTATCTTGAGGATTAAGTGTGAAAATAAAATTTGTTATTAATCGAAGAAAATAAAGAAAGTGAGGGTATTACTTATGATAAAAATAAATCTCGTAGTAATATTCTAAATTTGTTTAGATTAATAGTAAATTGAAGCTTTGATCATATGTTTGTGTCCGACCGACGAAGGCGGACGGAAATGGAGGAATTTATGAAGAAAAAAACAACTATCATTTTCACTATTTATTTAGTATTTATCTTTCTTTACCCATTATTGAAAGGATCAATTGCTCATGTCAACGGCTATCCATCTTATTTTGAAAAATTAATTAGGTGTATAAATATAATTCCTTTCTATTTTGATTATACTGTAATGCCAGCAATTATTTTAAAAAATATTGTTTTTAAGCTATGTCTATTTATTCCTGTTGGTTATATGCTCTTTGCACCAGAACAAAGACAAATTAAAGCTGCGAAAATAATATTATTGATTGGATTATCAAAAGAATTATTTCACTTATTAATTTTATATGGTTATTTTGACATAACAGATATAATATACTATTTAATTGGAGGATTAATAGGATATCATATCCATAAAATAATATTTGGTTTTCTTTTTACTAATTTATCGAACAATAGAGCATAAATGAAACTAAATAAGGAGAAAAAAGTCTATCAACTATTTAAGTTTACGCAACTCTTAGATATGGATCTAGATTATGACTGACACAATCCGATACTTGATATTCTTGTAGACGATCAATTAGACTGACAAACGAGAAGTTACATATTCACTTCTATAAAATGGACATTTGAGTTGTTCCAGTATTTCATATAAACCCTATCTTTTTGTTCGTCAAAGTTTAATTGGTACATACGAAAAGTGACTAATATATCTTTAGGTTGCCATTGTTCCTCATACGAATATTGATACTTCATTCCGATATTTTTCATCACGTTCCCGCTTCGAGGGTTGTTGCGATCATGGGTTGCTGTGATATAAGGAATCCCATCTTTTTTCACTTGTGCAACCACTGCTTTCCCAGCTTCTGTTATAATACCCTGATGCCAGAATTCTTTTCGTAGTCCATAGCCAAAATCATGGTGTTCTTCCATATCTACATTTATATAACCAATAGGAATGTTATCTTTTTTCAAGCAAACAGCATAGGCATATGCCTGTGGCTGTGCATATTTTGACGCATATCTCTCTTTAAAAAATAGTCGAGTTTCTTCAAGGCTTTCTAATGGAAATCATGGCAGAAATTTATTGACTTCTTTGTCGCTGTAAATTCTATACATTGCTTCTATATCATTTTCTATAAATTTTCTTAATATCAGTCGTTCCGTTTCAAGTGTTGGTGTATTCATTTTCTGCTCCATCAATTCTGAGTTGTTGGTGTATTTGAATGTAATTATACATTAGCACTACAGGTAGCACAAGCGTAAGTGCTGAAAAAGTCAATTCTGTAATAACGTATGCGTTTTCTCTTTATCTGATTTCATCTATAATTGAATAAAGCAAAAAAGGCGATGATTTCCCTCATAATTAATTGCCTTTTTTCTTTATTGATATTCATACTTGTATGAATATAGACTTTAGTCAGGATATGTTTAATTTATATTAAAAATAAAGTTTAGAATATTGTAAGCTATTTGACGCTTACTTTTCACCAAAGATTTTTTCATTCAAAGTGATTTCATTATACTTAACATGGATCGTTATTCATAAAAATATTATCCATAAATATAAATTCAAAGGAAAACAGCACAATATCTTGTGCTGCTTAACATATCTGTTTTACTTATAAGCAAGTAAGAACTTATCTTTTTGCTGCTGATCTTTTTAGTCTATGATTTGATTCATTAGTTCTACTGCTTCCATTGCATCTTTAGAATAATAGTCAGCATTGATTTCTTTAGCAAAATCAGCTGTTAAAACCGCCCCACCAACAAAAATAGGACACATATCATCAATTTCTTTTAACATGGCAATTGTTTTTTCCATCGAAATAACGGTTGTTGTCATCAAGGCACTTAGACCAATTGCTTTAGGATGATGCTTATAAAAGGCTTCAACAACAGTTTCTGGAGGAACATCTTTACCTAGATCGATTGCTTTATAGCCATAGCTTTCAAGAACAACTTTAACGATATTTTTACCAATATCATGAATATCACCATGGACAGTTGCCATAATAATTGGACCTTTGGTAGCTGTTGTTTCTTTAAAAGTCTCTTTAATAGTACTAAAAGCTATTTTTGCAGTTTCTGCAGATTGAATCAGTTGCGGTAAGAAAATAATATTTTTTTCATATTGTTTACCAACAGTATCTAAAGCTGGGATCAATATATTATTGATGATTTCTAAGCCTGGTGTTGTTTCAAGTAATTTTTTAGTAGTATTTGCTGCTTCATCTTTTAAACCATGTAGGACAATGTCATTTAAACTAAAGTTTGCGGTTTCTTTTTTTACTACAGTTTCTTGATTTGACTGATGTTCAATATAAACAGAAGCATCATGGTCATAATTATATAATACATTAAAAGCATCGATCGTCGCCATAAGCTGGGCATCTAGAGGATTGATGATTGGTAGATCAAGGCCGGCAGATAATGCCATAGCTAAGAAAGTTTTATTTAATAAGGGACGATTTGGTAAACCAAAAGAGACATTACTAACTCCTAGGACAGTATGTACTCCTAATTGTTTAACCATCGAAACAGCTTTGATAGTTTCCATGACTTCTTTTTGTTGGGCAGAAGCTGTTAGAACTAAACAGTCAATAACGATATTATCTCTTGAAATACCATAACTTTCAGCTTTTTTTACGATTTTCTTGGCGATTTCAAAGCGGTCTTTAGCAAGTGGCGGAATCCCGTTTTCATCAAGTGTTAAACCAATTACGACACCACCGTATTTTTTAACAATGGGAAAAACAGCATCCATCGTTTCATCTTTTCCATTAACAGAATTAATTAATGGTTTACCGTTATAATAACGACAAGCTTGTTCGATTGCTTCAAAATTACTGCTATCGATCTGTAACGGTAAAGAAATAACTTCTTGTAATAATTTAATTACACGTTTCATCGTCTTTACTTCATCAATTCCTGGTAAACCAACATTGACATCAAGGACGTGGGCTCCAGCTTGTTCTTGTTTGATTGCTTCAACGATCAATTCGTCATAACGCTCTTCTTTTAATGCTAATTTCAATTTTTTCTTTCCCGTCGGATTCAATCTTTCACCACATACTACAACATGATGATCAAATTCAACTGTTTTAGTTCCACTCGATACTCTTGTAGCGTTGATAGGAGTTAATTTTGTTTTTTTATTAGGAAGATTTTTTTTCAAAGCCGCAATAAATGCTGGTGTCGTTCCACAACAGCCGCCAATAATACTAACCCCGTTGATAACATGTTTTATACTTTCGGTTACAAAAGTTTCTTCATCCATATTGTAACAAGTTTTGCCCTCTACTAAACATGGCAATCCAGCATTGGGCTGTAACATTACAGGGACAGTAGCGATTTTTAAAATATCATTAATGATCGGTGTTAATTCAATTGGTCCTAAAGAACAATTTACTCCTAAAACATCAACATTCAAGCCTTCTAAAACATTTACCATGGTAATAGGATCGCATCCTGATAAAGTTCTTAAATTACTTTCATATGTCATAGTAACAAAGACGGGTAGATTACTATTTTCCTTAACAGCCAAAACTCCTGCTTTGACTTCATAAATATCAGTCATTGTTTCTAATAAGATCGCATCAACTCTATCTTTTGCCAATAAAACCTGCTTTTTAATGATTTCGTAAGCTTCATCAAAAGTTAAGGTTCCCATCGGTTCTAATAATTGACCGATCGGTCCAATATCTAAAACGATATAACTATCATTTTCACGATTAGCTTTTTGTCGAGCAATGATTGCATTATCGATAGCTGCTTTGATCATTTCATCATAATGATAAGGAGCATCTTTCATTTTTAAGGGATTAGCGCCAAAAGTATTAGTAGTAATAAAGTCAGCTCCAGCATTTAAATAATTAAGATGAATCTGTTGAATTAATTTAGGATCGGTAATATTTAAACACTCAGGAATATCTCCGGCTTTTAATCCGGCTTCCTGCAATTGTGTTCCCATTGCGCCATCAAATACTAGTATTTCTTCTTTTAATCTTTTTTGTAGCATCTTTGTCCCTTCTTTCTATATATACAATTTTCTAAGTTTATACATGAAAAACAATGTTTAGTTAATTTTTCATCACCAATACCAATTAAACCAATCATAGATTTTTGTGGTAATAATAAATTATTTTCTTGAACAGTTAAACCAATATGCTTATTACAATTTAAAGCGTTTGCTAATTTATGATTGAGTTCAAGAGGGACATTACCATAGCCAGGGCAAAAACGAAAAGTACGCTTGCCAAAATTTTGCTTTTCTTCAAATTCATCACATTTAATTTCAATATAACTACTAGCTAAAGCATCCATGACAGTCATTTTAGTCATGTCGATCATGGCATAGTAACGTAATAATTTATCCAATTCAATTCCTAAAGTGCAGGCAATGACCACGACTTTATCACAACTATCAAATAAATCGATTAAATCAGGATATTCGAGAGAGAGATTTAATTCTTTAATTAATAAAGGATGGTGTTCTAATGAAAAGATTTGATACATGAATTTTGGCTTTAACTTTTCAAGTTCTAATAAACATTCATCTAAAAGTCTATTTGTTTGTTCATCGGCTTGATCATCTAAGTAGCCTAAATATTTTAACGCATTTTTTTTAATCATTAATAAATTCAGCGAAAATATTATTAGTTCTAAGTAATATTTCTTTAGCTATTTCGGGTTTATTCATCGTATAAAGATGAATACCATCAACACCATTAGTAATTAAATCAATTATTTGATAAGTCGCATAATTTAAACCTACTTCTTTCATTGCCTGAGGATTGTTTCTAAAGCGCTCAATCATTGCTGATAAGTTATATGGAATATTGCAGCCACTTAATTTAGCGATATTTAATAGTGATTTAGAATTAGTAGCTGGCATTATTCCGGCGATGATCGGTACATTGATGCCTCTAGCTCGAGCTTCTCTAACTAAGCGATAATAATAATTATTGTCAAAGAAGATCTGTGTAATTAGATATTGAGCCCCCGCATCGACTTTTTTCTTTAATGCTTCCAGATCACTTTCTAAAGAATCGGCATCTTGATGAACCTCAGGATAACAAGCTCCGCTTAGACAAAAAGTATCAGGATAATTTTTACTAATAAATTCATTTAATTCACTAGCGTGTTTATAGTAATAAGGAGCAGTGTTAGGATCGTAATTTTTAGGATAATCACCGCGTAAAGCCAGAATGTTTTCAATATTATTTGCTTTTAAAGAGTCAATAGTTTGAATCAGTTGCTCTGGCGTTGCATCGATACAGCTTAAGTGAGCAACAGCTTCAATATGATAATCTTTTTTTATCTTTGAAGCTATTTCAACAGTATTTCTTGTTGTTGAACCACCAGCTCCATATGTAACTGAGATAAAATCAGGATTTAATTTAGAAAGCTCATCAATAGTGTGATAGATCGAGCTAATGTCACCATCATGATTTTTTGGTGGAAATATTTCAAATGACAACGTTGGTCTTTTAAGTAATAAATCAATAATTTTCATGTGTTTTTCCTCCATCGATAAATTACGTTAATTATAAAAAAACAGGAGTTTTAGTCAACTAAAACTCCTTATAAAAGCTGTCAATGATTCCTTCGATAATATTAGTTAATTGATTAGCTAAAGCAGATAAAACCATAATAGTTATCAAACGCTCATTTTTGTCATTGATATCAAGCTGATAAGATTCAATGATATTTTTAACTAAGGGTTCCAGCTGCTGAGTTTGTTTGGATTTGATATTGATGAAACGATCATAGATATCTTCTAAACTTTCATCTGTTTCATAAATAGGTGTTAAGATTTCTTTTATCTCTTGAATGGTAATGGTATTTTTTAGATTATAGATCAGTAACATGCCAATGATTTGTTCTTTAGTATACTTTTTACCTTTAACAGGTTTGATAACTCCTGCTTTAGAATAATTATTGATCATAGTTTTAGTAAGAATTTTATCATCTTCATAACGTTTATTGTCTTTTAGGTTATTTTCAAACAATGTCATGATTTGATCCATATAAAGATCCAATGATGGAATATCTTGACTTTTTAAATCAGTTTTATTAGCTGTCTTATTAACGATTTCAGTTAATTTATCCATGGTCTCACCTCAAAAATATTTTAACTTATTTATATCTTTATTGCAATATATAGTTGACATATTCTTTATTAGTGTTAATATAAATATATAATATAGTTATCAATACTACATAAGGAGGTCTTGATATGAGAAAACTTGATAAAGCTATGGATCCAATTAGTTGTAAAACACATTTCATTGGTGCTCTTTTATCAGCGCTGATGCTGGTTTTAATGATGGTAATTGCAATAATCGAAAGATCCGATAAATTAACGATAATTGGAATAACAGTATTTAGTTTATCGTCAATTGCATTGTATAGTGCTAGTAGCATATATCATTATTATAATGCAGCTATAAATAATAAAGTAAAACTGTTTTTAAGAAAATTGGATCATTCAATGATCTATATTTTGATTGCGGGAACATATACGCCTATTTGCTTAACGTATTTAGATTATCCTCATAATTTTTATTTTTTAGCTGTGATTTGGTCAATTGCTTTACTGGGGATAATGATTAAATTATTTTGGATGAAAGCGCCACGCTTTATTTCAACGGTTTTTTATCTTTTGATGGGCTGGGCTTTAGTTTTTGACTTTCCGGCTTTTAAAAATGTTCCTGGGGGCTGCTTTGTTTTAATTGCTTTAGGTGGTATTAGTTATACTTTAGGAGCTATTATTTATATTGTAAAAAAACCTAATTGGTTTAAGCAGTTTGGGTTTCATGAATTATTTCATATTTTTGTAATGGTTGGTTCAGCGTTTCATTTTTTGGCAGTTATTATTTATATTTTATAAAGGGCCTTGGCTCTTTATTTTATTGTGGTTAAGTAAAGATTATTGTATAATGTCGGTGGGTGATAAAAATGAATTTAACAAAAAGAAATAAATTATTATATTTAATAACACTAATAGTAATCACTGGTGGTGACCAGTTTACTAAACATCTGGTATCTTCATCGATGCAATTAGGGCAATCGCAAGAGATAATCAACAACTTTTTTTATTTTACATATGCGCATAATACTGGTGTTGCCTGGGGGATGCTGGCAGGACATTTATGGCTCTTTATTATTGTAGCGTTAGTATCAGCTGTTTTAATGATCGTCTTTTTTATGAAAACACGTCGCAATGAAGTGTTGACGCGCTTTGGGTTGGTGCTTACATTTGCGGGAATGGCGGGAAATTTGATTGATCGTGTAATGTATGGCTATGTTCGTGATTTTATCGATGTAGTTATATTTAATTATAATTTTCCTATTTTTAATGTTGCTGATATGGCAGTTGTGATTGGCGTGATATTAATAATTATTGAGATTGTTTTTGAGGAGTATATACATGGAAAAATATAATTTAGTTATTGAAGATGAAAATAATTGTCGGTTAGATAAAGTAATTGCTTTAAAGATGAAAGATCTATCAAGAACGCAAATTCAGGAAATGATTAGTAATGGATCTGTTCTTGTAAATGGTAAAGTAGCTAAAGCTGGTTATAAAACTAAGTTAAATGATCAAATTGAAATTATGATGGAAGATAATATTGATTTAGATATCGAACCTGAAGATATTCCATTAAAGATAGTTTATGAGGATAAAGACGTTATTGTTGTAGATAAGCCAACAGGAATGATCGTTCATCCTTCACCGGGAATTACCAAAGGAACTTTAGTTAACGCTTTATTATTTCATTGTCAAGATCTTTCAGGAATCAATGGAGTCAATCGGCCGGGAATCGTACATCGAATTGATAAGGAAACAAGCGGGTTATTGATGATTGCTAAAAATGACGCAGCCCATCGTTCTTTATCAATTCAATTAAAAAATCATACTGTAACAAGAAGATATGTAGCGCTTGTTCATGGTTTGATCCCTCATGTAAAAGGTAAGATCGATGCTCCGATCGGGCGTAATCCTAAAGATCGTCAAAGTATGTGTGTTACTAGAAATAATAGTAAAGAGGCGATAACTAACTTTACCGTTTTAAAACGTTATAAAAGTATGAGTTTGATTGAATGTCGGCTTGAAACAGGGCGGACACATCAAATTAGAGTTCACATGAGTTATATTGGTTATCCGGTATATGGTGATCCTAAATATGGACGTCGTAAAGATGATTTTAGTCATGGACAGTTTTTACACGCTAAAAAATTAGGTTTTATTCATCCGGTGACGCAAAAATATCTAGAATTTGAAAGTGAATTACCAGATTATTTTAAAGCTAAATTAAATGAATTAGAGGAGGAAATGATAAATGAGTAAGATAATTAACTGGACTCAATATTTTATGGGAGTAGCTAAACTATCAGCTTATCGTTCTAAAGATCCTAATACTCAAGTAGGGGCATGTATTGTTAATTCTGATAATAAGATCGTAGGAGTTGGCTATAATGGATTGCCTTGGGGATGTGAGGATAATGAATTTCCCTGGGAAGTTAGAGAAGGAGAATTGTATGATACAAAATATCCTTATGTAGTTCATGCAGAGTTAAATGCAATTTTAAATAGTACTGGAAATTTAAAAGGATGTCGAATCTATGTTTCGTTATTTCCATGTCATGAATGTGTTAAAGCAATCATTCAAAGTGGTATTGGTGAAATTATTTATGAGGATGATAAATATAACGGGACTGACAGTGATCGTGCTGCTAAAAGAATGTTGGATGTTGCAGGAGTTAAGTATACGAAAGTGCCTCCTTTTACAATTGAAGTCAAATAGCTGTTAAGTTAAAAAGGTTTGATGATCGAAGGGCTGTAATGAAATAGTTTTTAGCTATTCATTACAGCTCTTTAACCTTAATTATATATACTTTTCTTTAATGGTTGCGTTATTTTAATGAAAAGTTTGAATGATTGTGGGAATTGCTTCAAAATTTTGATGGGTGATATTTCCTCTGTAGATTTTTCTTTGGTTTTACAGGGATTCTTCTATTGTTTTTTAGGCATGATTACAATATTATCGATTGAAAAATGTTCTAGTTTAATAGAAGCTGGTTTTGTTGAATTATAAGATAAACAAATAAAGTATATTTAAAAATAAAAAAAGCATAATAAAAAAGGATAACAATGTTACCCTAAATTAAATCTTTAATTCGCTTGTAATTAGTCATGTTGGTTTTTGTAACTTTGTTTAACATTTTAGGTCCGTATTTCTTTGCAATTTCAATTGCAATTGAGTCGATAGTGCTACTGTTACCGTGAGGTAATTTCATTTTT
The DNA here is from genome assembly GCA_000508865.1 of Clostridiales bacterium VE202-01. Classification (GTDB taxonomy): domain Bacteria; phylum Bacillota_I; class Bacilli_A; order Erysipelotrichales; family Coprobacillaceae; genus Thomasclavelia. The sequence continues at coordinate 39,353 of BAHP02000013.1, read as the reverse complement.
AAACTCCGTGACATATTAGTGAAATATTGTAAATAAGCATATTTCGATAATATCATTGAACAAACTATGGCTAAATACTTTTCTTCTCCTTTTTGAACAAAGGTCAAATCTTTCACAACAATTACTTCATTTTTTAAATAATTATAATACGTTTTTGGGGAAACAAACTGATTGACTAGTTTGTCTTTGACCGGCATACCTACTTTTTGCATAACATTAGTTACAGCTTGATTATATAATTTTGCTTTGATATTAGCTAAATTATTACCAGCTTTTACCATAGCATTATAATGCGAATTATCTAAAATCAACAAACTATAAATTAGTCGATCTTTTATTTCCCTAGCGATACGAACAAGTTCATGATTATCCATATCTTTTGGATCCCGCACTCCAAGGCTGACTAACCAATCAAAATCACGTTCATCTATGTAACAGGCAACAACACATAATGGTCCGAAAAAATCACTAGAACCAGTTTCATCACAACCAATATGATTAAGATTTACATAGGTATTAGATATATTACTGCTGTTAGCTGTACTAGAGTCGCTAAAAGCTACAAGTTTATCGTAAGCATGCATATTAATAACATTCATTCTTTTTGAACTATTATTTCTCACTACATTCATGTTCATTACTTGTCCTCCTAGTCCTACTATTTCAGTATAACATATTTTCAAACTTTTTGACAGTATAAATTTGTTTTGCTACAATGTATATTAAAAGAAATTGAGGTGTTTCCATGAGTTTTGTTGTAAATTCAATTTTTATTGACATAATAATTGTATTTGTTTTGGTATTAATGTTGATTTTTGGATATATTAAGGGATTTGTTTATCGCGCTTATGATCTTTTAGCGACAATTATTTCCTTATTGATAGCTTTATATGCATCTTCACCACTGTCAAGTATTTATACAGTATATAAAGTTGAGGGATTAGGTGAGATGATCGGAAAAACAGTAAATCGATTTATTATTTTTATTATCTTATTTATTGTTTTAAAAATGATATTATTCTTGTTGGGAAAAGCGGTTAAACCACTTTTGAAAAATATTATTTATACTTTTAGTATTTTTGAGCAGTTAGATCGATTATTGGGAATCGTTGTTAGTTTGATTGGCGGAATTATTAATATTTATTTAGCTTTGATCTTTGTTGTCATGCCGATTATTCCAGGAGGTAAAGAAAGTATTGATGATACTATCGTTGCTAAAAAAATTTTAGAGTTGGTACCAGTAGTTACTGACGAAATTGAATCGTTAGATGTTGTTGGTCAGGTAATTAGTGATGGGATAAACTATGATAGCTTTGATGCTAGTAATATTTACATGGTTTCACTTTCATTAAATAATGCATATGATAATGGCTTGATCGATCAGGCAAAACTAGAAAATACTTTATTAAAATATTATGATGATATAGATGAAATACAAGAACCTGTTAATCTTGATCAACAGCAGTATGATGAAGTATCAAGATTGTTATCAAAGGTGGATCGTAGTAAAATAGATGTAGATAAAATATTAAGTAAAATAATAGTGAGTGAGTAGGATGAAAAATATATATGATACATTAGAATTTAATCAAATTAAAGATAAAGTTAAAGCTTTTGGAGTTAGTCTTTTAGCTAAAGATAAAATTGATTCTTTAGCGCCTTATCAAGATTTAGAAGATTTAAAATTAGACCAAAAATATTTAGATCAGGCGATGCGTTTGATTTATAAATATGGTCGTTTACCAATTGGCCATTATAATGATGTTGAACCATTATTATTAAAAGCTAATAAAGATGGGACTTTATTTGGGGAAGATTTTGTTCAAATCGTTTATTTATTAAATAATGTAAAAGAAATAACTAATTATTTATCAGAAAAAGAACTTGAAGAAAATGAATTGATCCAATTATGTAATCAGCTCATTTTACCAAAACAGTTATTAAAAGAAATCAATCGCTGTATTGACAGCAGTGGTAATGTTTTAGATAGTGCCAGTAAAGAACTTAAAAGAATTAGACGCCAGATTCTATCGATCGAAGCTAATATTAGAACTAAGATCGAACAAGTAAAGACAGCTAATAAAGACTATTTGTCGCAAGAAGCTATTTCAAGTCGTAATAATCATTTAGTATTGCCAGTCAAAGCCGGAAATAAAAATAATGTTAAAGGAATCGTACATGCTATGTCAGCGACGGGGCAAACCATGTTTATTGAACCAGAAGTTATTGTTTCGATGAATAACCAGTTAGTTCACGCTCGTGATGATGAACTAAGGGAAATCAACCGAATCTTGATGGAATTATCAAAAATGATCAAAGATAATTATGATCTTTTACATGAAGATCAAGAATTATTAGTTGAAATTGATGTCATTTTTGCTAAAGCTGGTTATGGGGTTCAAATTGATGGAATCGTTCCTGATGTAAGTGAAGATTATCATCACTTTAACTTGATTAAAGCGCGCCATCCTTTGATCGATAAAGATAAAGTAGTTGCCAACAGCATTGTTTTAAATGATCCTAAACGAATGTTATTGATCAGTGGATCAAATACGGGTGGGAAAACAGTTGTTTTAAAAACCGCTGGTTTACTTAGTTTAATGGCTTTATGTGGGATGGCACTGCCTTGTAATCAGGCTGTTGTGCCAATGTTTGATCAGATCTGTGTAGATTTGGGTGATGAACAGTCAATTGAACAGTCTTTATCAACTTTTTCTAGTCATATGAAACGTTTAGTGGAAATTACTAATGAAGTAAGTGAACGGTCTTTAGTATTATTAGACGAAATTGGTTCTGGAACTGATCCTAAAGAAGGGCAGAGTATTGCTGAAGCTATTTTACGCTATTTGCACCAGGTAAATCCTTTGATCGTTGCTTCAACTCATTATTCAGCTTTAAAGGAATTTGCTAAAAATGAAGAATATATTTTAGTAGCAGCAGTTGAATTTGATCAGGAAAATATGGCGCCAACATATCGTTTGATCGAAGGTAGTGTTGGTAATTCTTATGCGATTGAAATTTCTTCACGTCTAGGTTTGAAACAAGAAATCGTTGAATTAGCTTATCAGATCAAAGAAAGCAGTTTAACTGATAGTGATAAACTGCTTGAAAAGCTGCAAAATGAATTGACTCAAGTTCAGCTTGAAAGAGATCGTTTAGAAATTTTAGCGCAAGAAGCTGAAAATAAATTAAATAAATATAATCGTTTGATTAATAATTTTGAAAAACAAAAAGATGATTTAATGGAAAAAGCTAAAAAAGAAGCTAATCAATTATTAGAGGATTCAAAGCAGGAAATCGATTTAGTTGTTGAGGATCTAAAAAACATGCCGTTTTAAAACAACATGTAGTAATCGATGCTAAAAGAAATCTAGATTTATTAAAACATGAAGAAAAGAAACTGATCAATGAAGAAAAACGTGAATATCAAGTAGGTGATGTCGTTAAAGTATTGTCAGCTAATCGCCAGGGGGAAATTCTTTCGATCAATAAAAAAGGTATCTTGACGATCAATATGAGTGGCTTGAAACTAAATGCTAAACCTGAAGAAGTTAGTTTTATTTCTAAAAAAGTTAAGCCTAAAAAAGTTAGATCTAATCTTAAATCATTACGTAAATCAACTAATCAGAGCTTTGAATTAAATATTATTGGTAAACGTTATGAAGAGGCGATGCTTTTAGTTGATAAGTTTTTAGATGATGCTCTAGTCAATAACTATTCGATGGTAAGGATCATTCATGGTATGGGTACTGGTGTTTTGAGAAATGGTGTTAGAAAGATGTTAGAGAAGAATAAAAATGTTGTTAGTTATCGTGATGGGGGACCTAATGAAGGAGGACTAGGGGCAACCTTAGTTTATTTTGAGTAATGGATCGTAAAGTAATCAAAGATAAACTTTCTTTATTGCCGTTACAGCCCGGCTGTTATTTAATGAAAAATAAAGAAGGCACGGTTATTTATGTAGGAAAAGCGAAAAAGTTAAAGAATCGTGTTTCTTCATATTTTGTTGGTGCCCATAATTATAAAACGACAAAATTAGTCCAGGAAATCGTTGATTTTGATTATATTGTCACTGACTCGGAAAAAGAAGCATTATTATTAGAAATCAATCTAATTAAAGATTATGCACCTAAATACAATATTTCTTTTATGGATAATAAATATTATCCCTATATTCAGTTAACAAAAGAAAAACATCCCCGCTTAAAAATCGTCAGAAATGCCCAAGATAAAAAACATAAACATTTTGGACCATTTCCTGATGGAACAGCAGCTAGAGAAACATTTAAACTTTTAAATCGGCTATACCCCCTTAGAAAATGTAACCATATTCCTAAAAAACCATGTTTATACTATTCTTTAAATCAATGTTTAGCACCGTGTATTCAAGAAGTAGATGAAAATAACTATAAACAAATAACTTCTAGTATTACTAAGTTTATCCAAGGTGATACTAAACAAATAATCAAAGAATTACAGGAAAAAATGTTTAATGCCAGTGAAGTGCAAAATTATGAATTAGCGAAAGAATGTCGAGATTTGATCAATCATATTCAGCACGTTACAAGTAAGCAGCATGTCCAGTTTAATGATTTAGTTGATCGTGATATTGTTGGATATTATCATGATAAAGGTTATTTATGTTTGCAGCTGTTTTTTATGCGAAATGGTAAACTTTTAGCAAGGGATCTAAATCTCGTTCCTTTACAAGATGATTTTCAAGAACAGATCATTTCCTTTTTAGTTCAATTCTATCAGGAAAATACCGAACCTAAGGAATTATTAGTACCGATGGAACTTGATACAAGTTTATTAGAAGAAATCATTAATTGTAAAATTATTAAACCGCAAAGAGGCAATAAAGCTAATCTTGTTAATATGGCTAATGAAAATGCCAAGGAACAATTAGAAAAGAAATTTTTATTGATCCAAAAAAATGAAGCAGCAACTATTGGCGCAATTAAACAGTTGGGGGAATTATTAGGAATCGCTTTGCCAAGAAGAATCGAATTATTTGATAATTCGAATATTCAAGGTGCTTATGCCGTGGCTGGGATGGTCTGTTTCAAAGATGGGGTACCATCTAAAAAAGATTACCGGAAGTTTAAAATCAAAACGGTTGAAGGACCTGATGATTATGCCAGCATGAAAGAAGTTATTTATCGCCGTTATTTTAGGGTTTTAATGGAAGGTTTGGAAAGACCGGATTTAATTATCGTTGATGGTGGTAAAGGACAGATAAAAGTTGCTAAAGAAGTTATTGATGGTTTGAATATGAATATTATGGTTTGTGGATTGGCTAAAGATGAGCGCCATTCTACGTCGGTATTGTTAGATAGTAATGGAGAAGTTGTTGAAATCAATAAAAAAAGTGAATTATTTTTCTTACTTACTAGAATGCAGGATGAGGTTCACCGTTATGCAATCAGCTTTCATAAAAATGTGCGTTCAAAATCATTGTTTCAATCGATTTTAGATAATGTTGAGGGAATCGGACCTAAACGTAAAAAGTTATTATTGAAAGAATTTGGTAGTGTTAAGCAGTTAAAAGAAGCTACATTGGAACAACTGGAGAAGGTTTTACCTAAAGAAGTAGCTTTAAATCTTTTAAAATTTTAAAAATGACACCGAAAAATAAATCTTTTCATATATTACAATATGAGGTGAGATAAAAAAGTGAATGTGATTCTAACGCCAAGAGAAAAGGAAATCTTTAATCTTTTAATTAAAAATCAATCAACTAAAGAAATTGCTAAAACATTAGGAATTAGTGAAAAAACAGTACGTAATCATATTTCTAATGTTATTCAAAAATTAGGAGTTGATTCAAGAATACAAGCGGTTTTTGAATTGATTAAATTTAAGGAATTAGAACTTTAGTAATTTTAAATATAGTATCTTGGTAAAAGCTGTGATAAATATTTACACAGCTTTTATTTATTATAAAATCAACATTTAGATAAGCTGATATTTTTATTATGGTTTTTTGCTGGTAGTTAGTATATAATGGAACAAGGTGATATTATGAAGTTAAAAAGATGGCATTTATATTTAATAGTGACGTTATGTTTTATAACTGCATTTGTTTCAATAAATCGTAAATATGATCGTTTTTATCGAGTTAATGGGATCAATAATGATAATCGAGCATTGATCGAAATGTATTTAGATGAAGACGAACAGGAATATCTGATTGAAAATGCAATTGCTGTAGATAAGTTTATTAAATATATCGAGATTCCTGATTTTAATTTAATGTATTATGAATTTTATAATGCTTTAGATAAAACTAATAAATATCCAGATTTAAATAATTTAGTTAGTATAGGAAATCAGTTGGCTGATAAATTAGAGGTATCTTTTGCCAGTAGGGCACTTACATATTGTAATACATTAATAAAAAATAATTTAGTTGATGCATATATTAATCAGGATACTTTTGATTTTAATAATGTTGATTTTTATCAAATGTTAAGATCGATTTATGATGAAACAGATTATACATATATAAGCGATACAAATAATTATTTAAACACGATGAAGGAATATGATGATTTAGATGATAAAGAATTGCGTGATAGTTTTAAACAGTTAAGTAATGATTTTACAAAGACTTCATTGGCAACACTTTTTAACCATGATCTACAGCCCAATGCAAGAAGAATCTATAATCCTAGTGAAATATCACTAGTAGTAAATAATGAGACTTTTATTGGTGGTTATGAACCTAAAAATTTAGTAGTTGCTTCGGGAATTGCAAGAACTAAATATTCGATGTATCTGCAAGAAGAAACTTATAATAATTTATTAGAAATGTATCTAGCCTGTTATAATGATTGTAGTAAGAAAATTATTTTAACGAAAACTTATATTAGTTATGATGTAGCTCTTTTGGAGGATAGAGGTGTTATCGCTGGTTATAATGAATACCAGTTAGGCAGCACGGTCGATCTTCAAAAAATGGATATAAGTATTGATGATTTTGATCAAACAGACGTTTTTCAGTGGCTCGTTAATCATAGCTATGAGTATGGTTTTGTTTTACGGTATCCTGCTGATAAGACGCAAGTAACTAATCATGAGTACAGCCCAACCACATTTAGATATGTTGGTAAGGAACTTGCTGCTAAGTTACATGAACAAAATTTAGTCTTAGAAGAATATGTGGTAGATAAGGAGTAATTAGATGGAAAGAGCAATAGGGGTATTTGATTCAGGTGTTGGGGGTTTGACAGTAGTAAATTCAATTAGGTCATTATTACCAAATGAAAATATTATTTATATTGGTGATAATTATCACTGTCCTTACGGTGATAAAACTCCAGAACAGTTATTTAGTTATGCAAGTGGGATAGTTGAATATTTTATTGAGCAAAATGTTAAAATGATCGTTTTAGCTTGTAATACTACTAGTTCAACAGTATTAGATAAATTACAGGCTGTATATTCTAATATGACAATAATTGGGGTGATCGATGCTACAGTTGATGATTTTATTAATCGTAATGTTGATAATACTTTAATTATTGCTACTGCAGCGACAATTAAATCAAATAAGTATCCTGATACGATCAAGAAAATAAATCCTCATATTACAACTTATTCTTTGGCTACACCTAAACTAGTGCCGTTAGTAGAATCAGGAATGTATAAAGAAGGAATTTATGAAGTTTTACATGAATATTTTGATGATTATGCCGGTAAGATCAAATCGATTATTTTAGGGTGTACTCATTATCCTATTTTAAAGGAACAAATAAAACGAGTATTACCAAATATTGAATATATTTCTAGTAGTGAAGCTATTTGTAAAAATATTAAAGAGATCTTGGAAAGCAAAAATTTGTTAAATACACAACCTAATAAGTATATTAAAATATATACGACGGGTGAAACTGATGAATTTAGATATTCGTCTTCAGGATTTTTTGATTATACAGGGTTAAAAGTCGAACATATTATCATAAAATAAAAAGTTGTTTACTGCTTTGTAAATAACTTTTTATTTTGGCATTTTAAAATGATTATTTCATATGATATTATTGGGGGGATTTAAAGATGAAAAAGAAATTACTAATAACGATTCTGGTAGGTGCTTGCTTAGTGATTTGTTTTATCTGTATCAAACATGATAATAATGAAAAAGAGCAGAAAACAGAAAAGACTTATTATCAAACAGTTGTTTTTAAAGATGATGATAATACGTTGATACCAATTGAAGTAGACATGGCTCAGGAATTGGAAGCAGATGATAAATATCGAAATATGTTGGAAGTAATGAAATCCAAAGATTATGAATATTTGGGATTACATCCTATTTTAGATTCTAATCTCCAGGTCAATGCCATCGCCATCAATGATAAATCATTAACATTTGATTTTAGTGACAATTTATATGTTAATAATAATCAAGAAGCATTAGATATTTGCGAAATGTTATCATATGTTTTTTGTGTAGGAGATATTGAAAAGGTTAATTTAAAGATAGATGGTAATGATATTAATGAGCTTCCCAATAGTACTATACCAGTTAGCTGTATAACTAATCGTTTAGGAATAAATAATTTTGAGTCTTCAACAAATTATTTATATAAAACGTTACCAGTAGTTGTTTATAATATACAAACAATCAATAATCAAGACTATTATGTTCCCGTCACTGAGCGCATCGAGACCACAGAAAGTGATATTGATACTAAAGTATCAATAATGTTAAAACAAATGGAATATGAACAACCCCTATCATTAGTTGAGCAGTGTACTTTAAAAGATGGAGATTTAGAAATTCATTTAGCTAGTAATATTTTAAATGATAATGAGTCAATTGATAATACTTTATATAATCGAATCGTTAAATCCGCAAGTCATTTAGATGATGTAAAAAAGGTATCATTATTTATTGATGATCAGGAAATTGAGCCCGTAGAAGATGTAAATGGCATAGTAGATAATCGAATCAAAATATAATTTTAATTTTAATCATAATTGTGTATAATAAGTACTGGTGATAGAAATGAAAAAAATAGTAGTAATGTCTGATAATCATGGATATCATAAAATGATCGATGAAATAAAACGTTTAGAGCCTGATGGAGATTATTATGTTCATTGTGGGGATAGTGAAGCGTTAGAAGAGGCTTTAAAAGGTTGGATATGTGTACGTGGTAATAATGATTGGATGGCAAGATTAGAAGATGAAATTATTTTTGAAGTCGAGGGAATAAGTTTTTTAGTAACACATGGTCATCGCTATGGGTATTTTAATCGTGAAGAGCTAATGGTTGATGATTTATTAAGACATGGTTGTGATGTATTGTTATCAGGTCATACACATGTCCCTCAGTGTGAAGAAATTGATGGTTTTTATTTGATCAATCCGGGATCAACTACTTTACCTAGGCGAGGTAGTGCTAAATCGTATTGTATTATTTATGTTGAACAAGGAAAAATTAATGTTGAGTTTAAAGAAATAATATAAAAAATACTTGCACATCTCTTTTGAATATGTTATTCTATATAGGCAGTCAGGAGAGATGTCTACGTAGCTCAGCTGGATAGAGCACACGCCTTCTAAGCGTGCGGTCAGGGGTTCGAATCCCTTCGTGGACGCCATTAAAAAAATAAAGTCTAAGCAAATAGTGTTTAGACTTTTTTTGTTTGCTACTAAGTTTAAATAGACTAGTAATTATGCTGGTAAATTGTTGTTTATATATTAACAATATGATCAATAAAAAATAGGGTAGTTAATATGGAAAATTTAGATAAATTATTTGAATTAATCATAAAAATTGAAAATGAATTAGAAAATACCGATAATGGTTGTTTTAATGATGAAATGACATTGATGTTAAAAATTATTAATTGTGAATGTAACTATATTGCTTCATTAAATGATGATATTAAGATTTCAAAAATCAAAATATCATTAAATTACAACTTTTTGAATAAACTATGAAAATATATGAAAAGTTATTAAAGTTCAAGAATAACTTGAATTTCAATAGCTTTATTTTTTGTGTTTTTATTGGTTTCTTCACTAATATTTTTAAAATTATCTTCTTTTAAAAAAGGATAATTTTGGAATTATATTAACTTGCATTTTTATTAAATATATGCTAATATATTAAAGCATTAGGAAGCAGATGTCTACGTAGCTCAGCTGGATAGAGCACACGCCTTCTAAGCGTGCGGTCAGGGGTTCGAATCCCTTCGTGGACGCCATTAGTAAAAAATGCCCGTTTTAACGGGTTTTTTTATTGCAAAAAAAGTGTTTTAACATTATTTTTTAATTCCTATTATATATTCATAGACAAGAAACTAATTTCCAAGGAGCTAAGCATAATTTGTTTTTTACTATATTTTTGTGTTTTCCAACACTTTTTTTGTATAGTCAAATTAAGATGGTGATTGCAATAACAAAAATAGATATGGCTCTTTATAAAGGGATAGGAGCAATATTAAAAAGAATAGCTGATATTTTGATTATTGATTATGCTAAAGTTATTCATGAAACAAAGACAAATTATCAAACGAATTCATCTCTAGGAGATTATTATGAAAATATAGAATGTTTTAAAGATAAACCAGATTTATTGAAATTGTATAAAGAGATTTGCATACTATAATGGTTATGAATATCTGGTGCTCATCAATAATTGATGCAGCAGTAAACAGCAGAAGAAAACGACTATGCATGAACTTATTCACGTATTTGAAAATTATTTTTCTTGTCCTAAGGAATATGAATATTACTGTGAAAACAAGTTCATACAATTATAAAGGAATTACAGATGGAATTTATATAAGAATAATGTCGTTTATGCAAAAAATGGTATTTCAAGAAGTTGATCCATTTTTGATAGATAATATCATATATTCACAGGAGATATAAAAATGGTTTTAAAAAATAAACTCAATATAACTAATTCTGTAAAACTGGCACACATTGAAGAAAAAACAACTAAAAAGAAAGCTTTGGAGTTGTTTGAAAAAGGTATTTTAGATACTTTTGAAGTGGGTACTTTTAAAGGCCTGTCTACAATTCACAAATATCTTTTTGAAGACATATATGATTTTGCAGGACAGATCAGAGATATAAATATTGCTAAAGGAGATTTTCGTTTTGCGCCTGTTCTTTATCTTTATTCAGCCTTAGAAAGTATTGATCAAATGTCTCAATCAACATTTGATGAAATCATTGAAAAATATATTGAAATGAATGTTACCCATCCTTTTCGTGAAGGAACTGGCAGAAGTACAAGGATATGGCTTGATGCTATTTTAAAAAAAGAAATCGGTTATGTTGTGGACTGGTCAAGAGTTGATAAAAACGAATATCTCCTTGCTATGGAAAGAAGTCCTATCAAAGATTTAGAAATCAGACATCTATTAAAAAATGCCTTAACAGATAAGATAAATGATAGAGAGATCTATATGAAAGGTATAGATGCAAGCTATAATTATGAGGGATATGATTTATATAAAACAGAAGAATTATAGAACACCCACACAATATAGCATGGGATCTTCGCAAACTTTCTTATCAGAGTTATTTTAGCATAGATACAATAAAATCACGTGTTACCAGCACGTGACCAAATGAGATATTACCAGTATCTCATAAATGTAAAGACTATACCAAAAGTTCTTTTACGTACTCAATTTTATCATAGAGTACAATCATATTTAGCAAACAATGGTGCTGATGTTTGGGTTATTCCTGAACATCTTGGACATGGCAGAGAAATGGTTGGAAATCGTTATTTGCATATGTTTCCTGAAAAGCGAAACAAGATGAAAAACTGCTCGACTGAGTGTTTTTTTGTGGTGTAAAAAGTGTCATACTTTTAAGATTTTATAGGCTTTTTAGAAATAAATAAGTAGAAAAAAGGTACTTGAAAGTCTATAAAATTTTTAATTAATTTTCCGTTGAGAAACTATATGATATTCATTTATATCACATAAATAAATTGACTTTGAAGCAATCGGGAAGATACTGTTTTATTTACTTATGTAACAGAACGATTACTTATGAAAGTGTAATTATCTTTTTTCATAAAGTAGTTAATAAATACACCATAGATTAGGTTAAGAGTTTTTCTCTTAACCTTTTCGTTATCTTAATTTACAGTTTTTGTGATTTATAATAGAAAATCTTACGGTCAAATAATTTTTTTGTCTTTATTTTGCCACTCCACACGTTGAGCACTTGCAGCCTTCTGTCCAGGCGACTTTAGTTTCGATTCATTGCTGTTTTGTAATATCCTTTTGCTGTATGAAAGATCGAAGTTGTCTGTGCGACCCAGTTATGACTATGGATCGATGAACTGCTCTTATATTTTTTGAATTGCTTTTAGACAAACTGGATAAGCTTCCACTAGTCGATGTGGAAGTACGGTATTTTTGACAGAAATCTCAGGTTTAGGAATCGGAGTTACTGTTTCGTCATCTCTAGGCAGAATTTCACAGTTTCTCTCGTTATATTTATCAATATTGATATCTAACTGGATATTTTTCTGGTGTAGATAAATCGACATTAGAATCATCAACTTCAACATTGTCGATCTGATCGATATCACTAGAACCTTCTAAGATATAATGATCATCTAAGCTTATGATATATGGACTAACATCTTTTTCTGTTATATTCGATATAGCATTCTTATTTGGTTGTTTAGTATTTTTGAAGAAATAAAATAACAGCTAAGGCCTGATATAATTATAAATATCCAAAATATTACAATAATGTTTTTTATCTTTAAATTTTGCATAATTTCATTTTCTATCGAATAAAAATCTTTTATTTTTTAATAAAACTTCGATTATCAGAAATATCTTCACGATAAACAATAAAATATGATTCATGTTCCATGTAATCTAAACCAAATCCAAAAGCAACACTTGACGAACTCCCTCTTGATGATGATTTACAAACATATGAAACAATCGTTTTAGATGGATTTAATTTTTTTAATGTATCAATATATTTACCGCCACCAGCCTTTAACATATTAGTTTTTTCAATAAATGTAACTTGGAATCGGTATGGATAATCATTCATCGTTTTGATGTAGGTGACGTTTATTTTTTCAAGCGTTATATGATTAGCAACTAGCCCGATTGAATTTCCTGTCTGGATATCACATTTAATATTTTTGATTCCTTTTTCATTTTTTAGCCAATGATTTAATTCATTAATATCTGTAAAGGAACGCATATATTGCTGGCCAACATTTTTTTCTTTGGTGATTTTTTATAATTTTATTGGCAATATATTCAATAGATTTGTCGTAAGGGTATCGACTATTTTGATCAATTGGAAATATTTTTTTACCCTGCTTTTTTAAAAACTGATTATATTTGATCAAATCTTTTTCTGCTTGATGATAAGCATCTTTTATTTTATCTAAAGAAGCCCCTTTTACTTTAAAATTATGATATTTTAGTACATTAGATATAAGCTTGTTCCACAAATCACGATCTACAGTTTCGTTACTGTTATTTTTCTTTGTTTGTAAGTTTGTCTCATTATTTTTTTGAGATTTGAGACTGTCTACATTTCTCCCGCATTTAGGGCAAAAACTCATTTCTTCATTTAAATTAAAACCACATTTTTTACAATACATAATTATTTCCCTCTACTTTGTAGCTCCACACGTTGAGCATTTATATCCATTGATTTTTGTTTCTGTCCAGGCTGCTTTGGTTTCGACCCACTGCTGCTCTGTAACGGCATCTTGGACTTTGACTTTTTTTACTGAATAAGAACTTCCTTCCTCGGCAATGTGAATTGTTAATGCTTCACCATCAAGATTTGTTAAATCTTTCCCACATCCATTACATATTGTTCGATATGTATAGATGGCATCTTGTACTGTTACTGTTTTGTAATATCCTTCTGCTGTATGAAAAATCGAAGTTGTTTGTGCGACCCAGTTATGGCTATGGGGCGATGCACTGCTGTTTGTATTTTTAGAATTGTTTTCAGATGAACTGGATGAGCTTCCACTGGTCGATGTAGATGGCGCAGAGGTTGCACTATTTTCCTCAGGCATCTTAGAGTCGGGTATCGAAGTTGCTGTTTCGTCATCTCTAGGCAGAGTTTCACTGTTACTTGTCCAGACAGTCTTTCCACTGTTGGCTAAATCTTTTGCTGTTTCTGCTGCTATGATTTCAACTTCTTTTTGGATGGTAATTGTCTTATTTGTAATATGGGTATTGTTTTTCTCATTATATTTATCGATATTGATATATATTTTATATCTAACTGGATATTTTCCTAATACAGATAAATCGACATTGGAATCATCAACTTCAACATTTTCGATTATTTCATTATCAATCTGTACATCGTGTAAATAATCGATATCACTAGAACCCTCTAAGATGTAATGATCATCTAAACCTGTAATATACTCATTGATATCTTTTTTTGTCAGTGTAGTTATCTTGTCTTTATCAGTATTTTTTATATGAGTATCTTCCCTGTTGAAAAGAACAAATAAAAGAGATATTGATAAGATGATTATACAAATAATCACAAATATTATAGATTGTTTTTTATTTATTTGTAATATTCTTTTCATTTTTCAACCTCCAATACATTTATAATACTGGAATATTTACTAAAAATCAAATGATCATATGTTTTGAAACACGTAAAGCTATAATTTTTAAATCTGTTTTGCTTAGAAATGATTAAAAGTTTAGTTAAGATGAAAATACGTGGGGTAATAAGCTGAAAGGAAAGAATAATATTTGTAACAAATAAATAGAGACAGCATATAAATAAATTAGGAGATGAGGCTATGGAACAATCATGTTACCTTGATTGGAACACGCAGGTATATTTGAATGAGTATCAGTGTATTCTAGCGCAAATGATTGAAAAGATGACTTCTGTACAATTATCATGCAGTATTTCTCATAATTTTATTGTTCAGATGATTCCCCATCATCGCGCAGCTATTTTAATGTGTTGTAATCTTTTAAAATATACGAAAAATACTTATTTACAAGAACTGGCTTTTGGGATTATTAGAGATCAGACAAAAAGCATTGAGAATATGAAAAGTATTTTATGTACTTGTCAAAAGCAGACTAATTGTAAAATGCACTTAGATCAATATCAAGATGAGATAGATGCAATCATGCAAACTATGTTTATCAAAATGTCGGAAAAATCTTTTAATAATAATATTGATGTTAATTTTATTAAAGAGATGATTCCTCATCATGCTGGTGCAATAGCGATGTCAAAAACAGCTTTGAAATACGATATTTGTCCAGGATTGAGGCCGATATTAGAGGCGATTATTATGTCTCAGTCAAAAGGAATCCAAGAATTGGAGACTTTATTAAGTTCTCTTACTATTGAAAATCACAATTGTGAATAACTTGTGGATATTGTGATAAAATGACGATTATTCGTCATTTTTATATGATGCAGGATCTTGCTGATGATAGACAAGTTTGGAATATTCGCTGGGGGTTAGGTTGAATTGCTGCTTAAATGCTCTTGAAAAATAGTGAATGGAACTAAATCCTAACATATAGGCAATTTCTGTAATCGTATATTTATTTTCTAATAGTAGTTCTTTACTGCGTTTTAATTTTAAATTAATAATATAGTTTTTAGGGGCTTTGTTGATATTGGCTTTAAAAAGGGCTTGTAAAGAACTTCGGGAAATAGAGAAATATTCTGTAATATCTTCAATTGATAATGGTGTATTAATATTATTGTTGATATATGCTATTATTTGTTTAAATAAATTGTCTTGGTATTTTTGAATGTTTGGAAGTTTGGAATGCTTTTTTTGAAATTGATTATCTTGCAATAGATGGATGATTACTTCCTGGAGATAGCATAACATTAATGTTTTAGAATAAATATTTTGTTTATCACTTGTTAAGGATAATTTATTTAATAAGTTGCGTAAAGTGTCATTAAGGTGAAAAACAGTATTTAATAATTTTGAATCATCAGCAATCGACATTTCAAAAAGAATCGTTAAATAAGAGCAGGTTTGATTACTATTAACTTGTTGTTTATGAAATTGATTTGGGCCAAAGATCATTAAATCATTGCTTTGTAGTGTGTAACAGGTATCATCAATATAATTATCAAGGCTGCCATGATCAATGAAAGTAAGTTCATAAAAATTATGCTGCTCACCTTCAAAATAATATTTAGGCTTTTTTATATTATAATAACAGCCAATTATTTGCGGGATCGATAAGATTGGGACGATTGGCTGGTAAATGTATGGTTTCATGAGATTTAAAGCAATAAATTTAGCGTTATTTGGGATAATTAATTTAACTGTTGTTTTTTTGTTATGAGGAATAATATTAAAAAATTGAAAAGGTTTAATAAGTAAATTGAGGCGAATAGCAAATAGTTCAAAATCTCTTAAATTTTTGCTGATTACGATATTTGCTAAATCAGCTGATTCAATACGTACTTGTTTGTTGCAATAAAACATGGCAGTTAATATTTGACTAGATAAAGAAATTTCTTTATGAATATATTTATTTTTAGTAGTAAAGGGGTCGTTATATATTGATCCAAATTCTTGAAATTGGATATTTGTAGTTTTGCTAATCATATATCCACCTCCTCTTACTATTTTAGTATAAAAATTGATAAAAATAAATCAAAATAATAAAAAATTATCGAATAAATAAAAATGACGGAAATTCCGTCATTAAAATAAACCAAGTAATGCCTGCATTGATAAACATACAACAGTAATCGCCATCCAGCAGCTAAAACCAAGTAGTATTGGTTTACCACCACTTTTTATCAATTTTACAATATTAGTATTTAGACCAATAGCACTCATTGCCATGATGATAAAGAATTTACTCAAATCTTTGATTGGTGCCGTAATACTAACAGGTAGATTAAAAACAGTAGTAATAATTGAAGCTAGGACAAAAAATAAAATAAAGTAAGGAAAAATCTTTTTTAGATCAACTTTGCTACTTTTTCCATTATCACGAGTACGTTTAAGCGCTAGAACTAAAGTAATTGGAATAATCGCTAAAGTTCTTGTAAGTTTAACGATCGTAGCATGGTCTAATGTATTGCTGCCATGAATACCATCCCATGCTGTAGCAGTAGCAGTAACTGAAGATGTATCATTAACAGCACTTCCAGCGAATAATCCAAAACCATCGTTTGATAATCCTAAGAGTCCTCCTAAAGTTGGAAAAATCAATGCCGCGAGAATGTTAAAAAGAAAGATTACAGAAATTGCTTGAGCAATCTCTTCATCATCAGCTTCAATTACTGGTGCTGTCGCTGCTACGGCTGATCCGCCACAGATTGAAGAGCCGACCCCAATCAAGGTAGCTATCTTTGAAGGTATTTTTAACAGTTTACATAAAACAAAGGCAACTACTAGTGAAGTTGTGATGGTTGAAAGGATAATTGGTAATGATGAACTGCCGATTTTTAAGATGTCTTTTAAGTTCATCCCAAATCCTAATAAAATAACTGCATATTGTAAGATCTTTTTAGAAGTAAAAGTAATACCCTCTTGAACTTTACTTTTATCTTTTAAAAAGCAGGTAATGATCATTCCCATTAAAATTGCAAAAACTGGACCACCAACTAAAGGGAACATTTTACCTAAATAATAAGCAGGTAAAGAAATAATTAGACATAAAACTACACCTAAAAAGCTATTTTTAATTTTAATCATACAAATCTCCCTTCTGATCGCTAATATTATACATGATTAAAACAATAAATAAAAATTATATATATTTATATAACGATAAAAAAATGTTATTATTAATCGGGGTGATAAAAATGCTGGATTTTAGAATCGATACATTTTTAGCTGTATGCAAATTCATGAATTTCACTAAAGCTAGTCAATATTTGAATATTACACAACCGGCAGTATCTAATCATATTCATTATCTTGAAAGTTACTACCAGATTAAATTATTTTATTTTCTAGGTAAAAAGATGCAATTAACTGATGAAGGAAAAATCTTATTAGAATATGCCCGAACTTTGAAACATGATGATATCTTTTTAAAGAGAAAATTTAATGATATGAAAATGAAACAAGAATTGATTTTTGGAGCGACATTAACAGTTGGAGAATATATGATGCCAAAAGTTATTGATAATTTTTTGAGTAATCAAGATAATATGGTGCTAAAAATGGAAGTGGCAAATACTAAGGAATTATTAAATTATATTAATGAAGGGAAAATTGATTTTGCTCTAGTGGAGGGATATTTTAATAAACTGGAGTATGATTATCTATATTATTGTAAGGAACAGTATGTATGTGTAGCGGCAAATGATCTTGAAATTGATGCAGTTAAAAATATAAGCGAGCTTTTTAGCTATAATCTAATTATTCGCGAAACTGGTTCAGGCTCAAGAGAAATACTTGAGCGGTATTTAGGAGAATGTAATTTAAGTATTAATGATTTTATTAATTTGATTGAAATCAGCAATATCAATACAATTAAACAGCTAGTTAAAAATAATCGTGGAATAACTTTTATGTATCGCATTGCTGTTGAAAAGGAAATAGAATTAGGTTTATTAAAGGAAATAAAAATAGCTGATTTATCAATGGAACATGATATTAACTTTGTTTGGCGAAAAAATAGTGTTTTTGTTGATTATTATCAACAGTTATTTAAATTGTTTTCTAAATAGATCTTATGATAAATCGTTTACATCGAGGATATCAACATATATGCAAATGGCATATACCCAAAATGATTTTGAGTTTATAGCTTGCTTTTTTATATACAATTTTATGATATGTAATGAGAATTTTTTTGATATCATAAAAGCATCTAGAAAAGAAGGGAAAAAGTGTTATGTTTGAAATTGAAAACAATAAGATTGGAAACTATATTTCAAGTTTAATTACTAATAAATTTGATTCAGCACGTAGTTTTTGTAGAGAATATTTAAAAATAAGTGGTGAAAAGATCAATGTGGTGAAAAGATCAATGAGGATACGATCCAAAATGTGGCAAATCGTCTTTTACAAATTAAAAGGGGACAAAAGCAATTCAAATTTACGATCTACCTATTTTTTCTAAGTTACTTGATGTTTCTTTTGAACAAATACTTAGTGCTGGAAGTTGTGGCGTTCAAAAAAGTAAAAGAGTAACAAATTATGCTATTGCTCAATTACATAATAAAAAGAATGACTTGCTTATATAAAAAGAGATGATGAGCTGATTCTTAATGTTGACGAATATAAAAAACAGTACTTGAAGATGCTATTGAGTTCAATGATTATGATTTTATAAAAGTTCTTATCAATAATAAATATATTTGGTTTGATAGTGGCGATAGCAATGACTATAGGCAAATTTTGGGGCTGGAACCAGTATCCCCAAACCAGAATTTGAAGAACTTGGTAATGGGGGTTACGTTATATACCACCAATTGATTTATAATCGCAAATCAGGTCAGAAAAAGATCGATTAAGAAAGCAAACTATTGCACTTGCTGTTGATAATGATGATTTAAAAATGTTAGAAAAGCTAAGAGCAAGAGAATTACCACAATTATATTTACAAGTAAAAGGGCATTGTTAGGTTTTATTATAAGAGGAGTGTTAGTGATATTTTATATTACTACTAGGGTAAACTTATTTAACAGAATTTGATAGTTTAAGTGTTGGATCAAGAATTTATCAATTTTCGATAAATTCTTTTTGTATTATCTTTTTTAAAATAAATAATTGACTTGTTGAAAAAGATGATATTGATTTTATTTAGCGAGAAAATAGTTTTTTTGTTGATCGTTATCGGTAATTGTTTAGCCGGTCAAAAAAATAAATTGTTTTCATTGCAAAATATTTACGGCTTGTTATAATAGTGTTTTGAGGAGTGATAGTTATGCCTTTGACAGATGATGATTTTTTTAATGATAGTAAATTGGAACTTTATAATGAAGTAATTAAAAGTTTACATGAACAAGAAGATGATGGTACTGAGGAACAGGAGTATCAGCTTGATTTAGAAGATGAAGAGTAATGATGTATCTATGATACATCATTTTTGAGGAGAATGTATGATTGAAGAATATATTGCTAATAGTCAGTTTCAAGATGCACTAGAGCTGCTTACTGATCTTGATGACGAAATGGTTCGCTATCAAAGATTAGTATGTTTATACGGCTTAGGTGAATATCAGGCAGCTAGAAGTGAAGGCGTGCTAGCAAAGGCAAAAGCTGGTAATACATATTATGATGTTATTAGTATTTATGTTGCAGTTTTAAAAGAGTTAGAGGAATTTGAAGAGGCAATCAATATTATTGTTGAAGAACTGTCGATGCCTTATATTCCTTATGAATATGAGAGTGTTTTTAATGCGGCTTATGATGAGCTTTTATTAGCTAAAAGAGAAGCTAATGAAGGAATGGAACGTCATAATAATGCTTTTAGCTTAGAAGATATGGAAAATATTTTAATGAAAGATATCTTAAATGAAGATCTTTTATATATGGCAATCGAACAAATGGAAGGAATGAACATTCGCCGTCTTTTACCAGCAATCAGAAGATTTTTAAAAGATGATGATAAACCGGCTTTTGCTAAAAGCCTGTTGGTTGAATTAATGATCGATCAAGAAATCGATGAAGAAATGATTCTTACAAAAAATGGAATTGAATATGAAATTAATCCTAGTTATGCACCGTTAGTATTGAATCAAGAAGTTGGTGAAATGATCTTAGCTTTATTAAGTGAGGCAATCGAAGATGAAAATCCATCTTTATTTAATTTGTGTGAGCAGTTTTTAAATTTTTATTTATATTTGATATATCCTAAGTTTATTGATGAATATGATTATCGATCAATTGCTGGAGCGATTCATTATCATTTGGCTTCGATGCAGTATATTGATCTAGAATTAGATGATGTTGAACTGCTTTATAACTGTGATAAAGAAGAAATTTTAGAAAAATTAAATGAAATTAAACAAATTGAATATTAAAGTCACAAAAATTGGGATATTAATGTTCAAAAAAGTTGAATTAATGAAATTGT
Source organism: Clostridiales bacterium VE202-01 (assembly GCA_000508865.1). Classification (GTDB taxonomy): domain Bacteria; phylum Bacillota_I; class Bacilli_A; order Erysipelotrichales; family Coprobacillaceae; genus Thomasclavelia. Next base: position 18,308 of record BAHP02000013.1, on the reverse strand, counting down.
TAGTATATAATACGTGATGAAACTAAAGAAGGAGAATTGTATGAAAATCAATAATAAAAAATTAGAGAATGCCATCGTTGAATTAACAGTAGCATTCGATGTAGAAGAATGGAAAGAAACTCAAAAAAAAGCATTAGACAAATTAGCTAAAAAAGTAAAAATTGATGGATTTAGACCAGGTAAAGCACCAGTTGCAATGGTTAAAGCTAGAGTATCTAAAGCAAGTATTTTAGAAGAAGCGACTGATATGATTTTACAAGCTAATTTTGTTAAGATTTTAGATGAGGCTAAAGTGGAACCAATTGCACAGCCAGCTTTAAGTATTGATAAGGTAAGTAAAGAAGAATTAGAAGTTAAGATCTTAGTGCCAGTTAAACCAGAAGTTGAACTAGGTGAATATAAAGGGTTAGAAGTTAAGAAAACTCGTGTAACTGTAACTAAAAAAGAAATTGAAGAACAATTAGCAAATTATCAAAGCCAATTTGCTGAATTATCTGTAAAAGAAGATGGTAAAGTTGCTAAAGGTGATACAGCAGTAATTGATTTTGAAGGATTTGTTGATGGTGTTGCTTTTGAAGGTGGAAAAGGTGAAAATTATCCATTAGAAATTGGAAGTGGCGCATTTATTCCTGGATTTGAAGATCAATTAATTGGAATGGGGATTGATAAAGAACAAGAAATTAAAGTTACTTTCCCAGAAGATTATGGAGCTGCAGATCTAGCAGGTAAAGAAGCTGTGTTTAAAGTGACTGTACATGAAATCAAAGAAAAACATTTACCAGAAATCGATGATGAATTAGCTAAAGATGTTAATATTGATGGAGTTGAAACTTTAGATCAATTAAAAGATCATATTAAAGCTAATATTAAATCTCGTAAAGAAAATGAAAATGAACAAAAATTCATGGATGATATCTATAACACATTAATTGAAAATTCAAAAGTTGAAACTAGTGAAGCTTTATTGAACCAGGAACAAGAAATGATGTTACAGGAAATTGAACAAAATTTACAAAGACAAGGTTTAAATTTTGAAGTATATGAACAATTCACTGGTAAAAATAAAGATGCTATCAAAGAAGAAATCAAACCTCAAGCTGAACAACGAGTTAAAATAAATGCAATTCTTGCAGCAATCGTTGAAGAAGAAAAACTAGTTGTTAGCGATGAAGAATTAGAAGCTGAATTACAAAAAATCGCAGATTATTATAAAAAGGAATTAGATGAAGTTAAAAAGATTTTTGAAGGAAATATGAGCCGAATCGAAAATGATATTTTAACTCGTAAAGCTATTGATTTAGTAAAAGACAGCTTAAAGAAATAGTGAAAAGAGACGCTCACGCGTCTTTTTGTGAAATAAAAGATAGGAGGAAGTAAAGTGAACGAACAGACTGTATTAAATTTACCGGTAGTTTGTACTCGAGGCATGGTTGTTTTTCCTGAAAACAAATTGACCCTAGATGTTGGGCGTCCTATGAGTTTAAAAGCGCTTGATTTAAGTACTAAAGAGCATGATAACAACATTATTTTTGTCTCTCAAATCAATCCTTTAGTGGATAATCCTTCTTTTGATGATGTGTATCATATAGGTACTGTTTGTAAAATTGATCGGAAAGTACGTCGTGACAGTTCTGGAACGGTTAAGTTGACGGTAGTTGGTGCCAAAAGAATAAAGTTAGAGAATTTTATTGAAAAAGAAGGAACTGTTTATGCAACAGCAACTATTCTTGAAGATGAATTTGGTGATCAAAATGAAGAAGTAGCTTTAGTTCGTAAAACAACTTCTTATTTTGAACAAGCAAGAAGAAGTATGCCAAATATGCCGCTTGATTCGATCAATCGTTTAACTAGTGGTGTATCGGCTAGTGTTTTAGCGGATACGATCGGGCAATATTTGCCAGTTGATTTTAAACAGAAGCAAAAAATATTAGAAACTGTTAATATCAATCAGCGTTTATTATTAGTTATAAGTTCAATCGAATCAGAAAAAGTAATTGGTGAAATTGAAGAAACAATTAACCGTAAAGTACGAGAAGTATTGATGAAAATCAACGTGAATATTACTTACGCGAAAAATTAAGAGCAATTAAAGAAGAATTAGGAGATAGTGTTCCTAAAGAAGACGATGCTGAAGCAATTCGTGAAGAATTACAAAAGCATCCTTATCCTCAATATGTCAAAGATAAGATCGAAGAGGAATTAAGAAGATTTGAAACGATGCCAGCAGCTTCATCTGAAGCTAATGTAGTAAGAACGTATATTGACTGGATGTTAAAAGTACCTTGGTATCAAGAAACCAAAGATGTTGAAGATATTCAAAAAGTTGAAGATGTTTTAAATGCTGACCACTATGGTTTGGAAAAAGTCAAAGAAAGAATTGTTGAACACTTAGCTGTAAAACAAATGACGCAAAATTTAAAAGCGCCAATCATCTGTTTAGCTGGGCCACCAGGTGTCGGGAAAACATCACTTGCTAAAAGTATTGCTCGAGCATTAGATCGAAAATTTGTCAAAGCCTCTTTAGGTGGGGTTAAAGACGAAGCTGAAGTTAGAGGACATCGTCGTACCTATTTAGGATCAATGCCAGGAAGAATTATTCAAAGTATGAAAAAAGCTGGAGTTGTAAATCCCGTTTTCTTATTGGACGAAATTGATAAGATGTCTAGCGATTATAAAGGTGATCCAACTAGTGCGATGCTGGAAGTACTTGATCCTGAACAAAATAGTCAGTTTTCAGATAATTATTTAGAAGAACCTTATGATCTATCAAAGGTATTGTTTATTGCAACTGCCAATGATTTAGGAAATATTCCGGCACCATTACGTGATCGTTTGGAAATTATTGAACTTTCTTCATATACAGAACAAGAAAAATTGATGATTGCTAAAAACCATTTAATCAAGAAACAATTAGTAATTCATGGTTTAAAAGCAGAACAATTAGTTTTTGAAGATGATGCTTTAATGAAAATAATTCGTCATTATACACGTGAAGCTGGAGTTCGTGATTTAGAAAGATTAATTGCTAAAGTTTGCCGTAAAGCAGTTTTGGTTATTTTAAAAGATAAAGAAAAGAAAATTACTGTTGTTGCCAGTGAGCTTGAACAATATCTTGGTAAAGCACCATTTGAACATACTAAGATGTTAGATCATAGTGAAATTGGGGTTGTTACCGGAATGGCATATACGCAATTTGGTGGCGATATTTTACCAATTGAGGTTAATCATTTCCAAGGTTCTGGTAAATTTATTATTACGGGACAATTGGGTGATGTGATGAAAGAATCAGCGTCAATTGCCTTAGATTATATGAAAGCTAATAAAACAAGATATGGTCTTGAGGAAATTGCTTTTGATAAAGAAGATATTCATATCCATGTGCCTGAAGGAGCTGTTAAAAAAGATGGACCTAGTGCTGGGGTAACGTTAACGACAGCAATCTATTCAGCATTTAAGAATAAACCAGTGCGTAACGATGTTGCGATGACAGGTGAAATTACTTTAAGAGGTAACGTTCTACCAATTGGTGGTTTAAAAGAAAAATCGATTTCTGCTCATCGTTCAGGAATTAAAAAAATCATTATTCCTAAAGATAATGCTAAAGATATCGATGATATTCCAAAATCAGTTCAAAATGATCTAGAAATTGTCTTAGCTGATCATATTGATACGGTTTTAGAACATGCACTTGTTAAATAAAAGGGTTAAAAAAATTAACCCTTTTTCTTATCTTGTGGTACAATAGAAAAGGTGATAGAAATGGTTAAAATAAAAAAAGCACAGTATGTCCTTTCAGCTGCCTGGAAAAGTCAGTGGCCTCAGGAAGAATATCCTGAAATGTGTTTGGCTGGTCGTAGTAATGTTGGAAAAAGCAGTTTTATTAATGCAATGTTAAATCGTAATGGTTTAGCTAAAGTATCTAGTACTCCTGGAAAAACAAAAACATTGAATTTTTTTAATGTTAATGATGCTTTATATTTTGTTGATGTGCCAGGTTATGGTTATGCTAAAGTAAACGATAATGTTACCAAACAGTTTGGTAAAACAATGGATGAATATATTGCTATGCGATCAACTTTAAAAGGTTTTATTTTATTAGTTGATTATCGTCATAAACCGACTAAGGATGATATAACGATGTATGAGTTTGTAAAACATCACGATCTTCCAGTAATGGTTGTGGCTACTAAGGAAGATAAGCTGAAAAGAAATGATTTAAAGAAAAATGAAAAGATTATTAAAGAAACATTAGGATTTCATCCTGAAGATAAATTTATCCGTTTTTCAAGTTTGAAGAAAAAAGGGATTGAAGAAGCTTGGAATGTTATCTATGAATTATGTGATCTTGATTTTAATTAGACAGTTTTGACTGTCTTTTTTCATATTTTTATATTTTTTGCATATAGTTTGATGGGAGGTAAATATGCAAAAGATATATTTTGAAAAATGGGTTGATTTGAATCATCAGTTAAAAGAGTTATTATCATTATCAGTTGATGAATCGATCAACTACAAAATTGAAAATGTTGGTGTTAGAGCGATAGGAAGTTTGATTGTAAAAGGGGAATATAACGAAAACAAAAAATTTGAAGAAAATATTGAAATGGATGTTTTAGCTACTTTTGATAAGATCGTTGATCAGCGAGATTTTAATATTAAAGTTGAAGATTTTGATTATTTCATTAAAGATGGTGATGTTCAAATTAAGATCGAAGTTGGAATTCATGGAGTAGTTGAAGGTGAAGATCGCTATGTAAGAGATGAAAATTTCAAAAAAGAGGATCCTTTAGAAGAAATTGAAAACTTGATTCGTGATGAAAAAACGACGGAAACAGTTATGCCGGTAAAAGAACCAGTTAGAGAAGAGATAAACGAAAATGAAGTAGTTATGGAAAAGACGGTAAAACAAGTAGCTCCAGTAAAAAATATTGAGAAAACAGAACCTGTTTATCAAGAGGCTAAAATCGTTGATGCTACAATGATTCCAGAAACTAAAGAAGCTCTGGTTACCAAGGAGGCAGCTATAGCTGAGGAAATCAGCGAACAATTACAAGAAAAAGTTTATCCAAGCAAATCACGACCAATCTTCCAGGATACAGCTGATAGTGTGGGAACTTATTATTTGTATATTGTTAAAGAAAATGATAGTTACAGTGAAGTAGCATCCCGTTATAATGTCGATGAAAATGCAATTCGTGATTATAATCAGGATAAAGCTTTACAACCCGGCAGTGTTTTAATTATTCCTTATGTATGTCAATAAAGTAATCGAAGAAGCTTATTCACTAGAGGTCATTGGTTATATTAAAGTATCTAAAAAAGTATATAAAGTAAAATGTAAAGAAGGATTTTTTTGTTTAAAGTTTGTTGAAGATAATAATTTATCTGTCGTATTGGATCATATAGAGAGTTTACATTTGAAGTGTTTTTTACCTGTAATTAAAAATTCTCATCATCAGATATTAACAACGTGTGATGATAAAATATTTTATCTTAGTCCCTGGTTAGTGAATGATAATGCAATCATAAAAGAGCTAAAATTAAAATTTTATTATGAATGTCTAGCTTATCTTCATTCGAGTTCTTTTTTTTAATTATAGTGTTTCAAAGAGTTTTTTTAAGCGCCAAATTGAAGATATCAATAAAATTATTCATGAACGACAAAGATATTATAGTGAATTGATGAATAATTTTGAGGTTTTATCATATCGTAGTCCTACAGGCTGGATGTTTGTTTTAAATTATCAGCGTATTGAAGCTTGTTTGCAAAATGCGTTAGAATTTTTAGGAAGTTATGAAAATTATGTATGTAATCTAGATACCCTTAGATTATGTTTGACTTATAATAATTTTAATTATGATCATATTATGATGAAAGAAAGTAAATTGATTTCTATCGATCATATTAAAATTAATTTATGTATTTATGATATTTATAATATGTATCAAAAGATACCAGAACTTATATTTGATTTTGATGTGATCTTAGATAGTTATTTTTGTAAATTAAAATTATTAAAGGAAGAAAGATTATTATTACAGTGTTTACTTCATGTTGTTCCGATAATTAAACTAGGACATGATGAAGTTAATAATATCATTATGATGTCAAGGCTGCTTTATTATTTAGATTCAATTTCTTCATTGAATAAAAAGCTTTCAATTGACTAGTAGATAAGATTTTGTTAGAATGGTTTTAGCAATGATCAGGAGGAGTAGATCTTGATGCTTGATAGAGAGTCCTTGAGGGTGGAAAGAGGATAAGATAAGAGTTTGAAGGTAGCCTGGGAGCATGTTTATTGAAGGTTAGTAGATAAACACGTATAACTGCGTTAAAGTTTAGAGGCATAAAATTATTATGCAAAGTAAGGTGGTACCACGAGCATTCGTCCTTATGACGATGCTTTTTTATTTTAAGGAGAAAATTATGGCACATACAGTTGTTTGGGGCTTGTTTATCGCAGCGTGTATTTTTTTATTGATTTTATTTGGTAAAAGAATATTTCAGATCAATAAGCTGCAACGAAACAAGCGTCGTGAATACGAGCATGATCGTGTTAAATATCGTCATTTTACAAGTGAAATGTTTGATGAAACTCCTGATGATAAGCTTATTTATGCTGTTATATATCATATAATGGCAAAAGAAGATAAATTATATGAGGATGAAAAAATCAATGGTACTTTAAAAGATGTTTTAACTCATGGTGAGTTATTGGTTTATACAATTTTTCAAGTTGAATCTTCAATGGAAGGTAGACGGGGTACGATACATTCGTTTTTCATTAACGAGCCGTATTGTCTTTATCGTCCTTATCTAAAAGAAGCTTTTGAGGCAGTTGGCTGTTATGAAATTGCTGAGCTGCTGGCATCGGCTGAAAAATTAGCATTGATGATTGAAAATGATGAAGAAATTGAGATAGATGATAGTGATTATGGTCGGTATAATTTTGCTGATTATACAAATGCATTGATGTCAATGCTGAAAGCTTCAGAAATTATATTAAAAACAGGTGAATTTATCAGAAAAAACAAAAAAGATTTTATTGATATGGAGGTAGTTAGTGATGAGTAAACAATTAGAACCAAAATATAATCATCGTAAGGTTGAAGAAGGAAAATATCGTCATTGGATCGATAAGAAATATTTTGAAGCAGGAGATACGAGTAAAAAACCGTATGCTATTGTAATTCCCCCACCAAATGTAACCGGAAAATTGCATTTAGGACATGCCTGGGATACAACTTTACAAGATATGATCATCCGTTATAAAAGAATGCAGGGATATGATGCTTTATGGCTTCCAGGAATGGATCATGCGGGAATTGCTACCCAGGCAAAAGTAGAAGCTAGGATGCGTGAAGAAGGAGTTTCTCGTTATGATTTAGGACGTGAGGGATTTTTAGAAAAAGCCTGGTCATGGAAAGAAGAATATGCGTCAATTATTCGCTCGCAATGGGAAAAATTAGGATTATCTCTAGATTATTCAAAAGAACGTTTTACTTTAGATGATGGTTTAAGTGATGCTGTTAAAGAAGTATTTGTTAAGTTGTATAATGAAGGTTTGATTTATCAAGGAAAGAGAATTATTAATTGGGATCCTGTTCAAAGAACAGCTTTAAGTAATATTGAAGTAATTCATAAAGAAATTGAAGGCGCAATGTATTATTTTAAATATCAGATCGTTGATAGTGATGAACAATTGATCATTGCTACGACACGACCTGAAACAATGTTTGCTGATCAGGCAATTTTGTCCATCCTGATGACAAAAGATATACCCATCTAGTTGGTAAGAAAGCTATCAATCCTGCTAATGGAGAAGCTTTACCAATCATGGCAGATAGCTATATTGATATGTCATTTGGGACAGCAGTTATGAAATGTACACCTGCTCATGATCCTAATGACTTTGCATTAGCGAAAAAATACAATTTAGATATGCCGATTTGTATGAATGATGATGGAACGATGAATGAATTGGCTCATAAATATCAAGGAATGGATCGTTTTGAGTGTCGAAAAGCTTTAGTAGCTGATTTTGAAGCTGCGGGAGTTGTTGATCATATTGAAAAACATCTCCATCAAGTAGGACATTCAGAAAGAAGTAATGCGATTGTTGAACCATATTTATCAAAACAATGGTTCGTTAAAATGAAACCGTTGGCGAAAGCGGCTTTAGATAATCAATTAAAAGATTCTAAAGTTAATTTTGTACCTGAACGTTTTGAAAAAACATTCAATCAATGGATGGAAAATATTGAAGACTGGTGTATTTCCCGGCAGTTATGGTGGGGTCATCAAGTACCGGCCTGGTATCATAAAGAAACCGGTGAAGTATATGTAGGTAAGAGTGCTCCTGAAGATATTGAAAATTGGGTTCAGGATGAAGATGTTTTAGATACCTGGTTTTCTAGTGCTCTTTGGCCATTTTCAACTTTGGGCTGGCCAAATACTGATAGTGAACTATTTAAACGTTATTTTCCAACTAATACATTAGTAACAGGTTATGATATCATTTTCTTCTGGGTAAGTAGAATGATTTTCCAATCACTACATTTTACTGATCAAAGACCGTTTGAACATGTTTTGATTCATGGTTTGATTCGTGATGAACAAGGAAGAAAAATGTCTAAATCATTAGGTAATGGTGTTGATCCAATGGATGTTATCGATGAATATGGTGCTGATACATTACGTTTCTTCTTGACAACTAATTCTGCACCAGGGATGGATCTACGCTATATACCAGAAAAACTTGAAGCTTCATGGAATTTTATTAATAAGATCTGGAATAGTGCAAGATTTGTCTTGATGAATATTGATGAATCAATGAAGTATGAAGATCTTTCATTTGAGAATCTTAATTTATGCGATAAATGGATTTTAAATCGTTTAAATGAAGTTATTCGTGAAGTCGATATCAACATGGATAAATTTGAGTTTGTTAATGTCGGAAGTGAATTATATAAATTTATCTGGGATGATTTTTGTTCTTGGTATATTGAACTTACTAAAGTTCATTTAAACAGCGATAACGCTATAGAAAAACAGGCTAGTTTGAATACTTTAGTTTATGTTTTAAATGCCATCGTTAAGATGTTACATCCATTTATGCCATTTGTAACAGAAGAAATCTTCCAGGCAATTCCACATCTTGAAGAATCTATCTGTATTGCTTCATGGCCAAAAGTAAATAATGAATTTAATGATGCGACAATTAATGATCAATTTACATATTTAATTGATATTGTAAAGGGTATCCGTGAAATTAGAACGCAGTATACAATTAAAAATGCAGTCGAAATAGCTTATTCGATTGCGACAAAGAATGCAGCTTTAGAAACATTGATGAATCAATGTTTGCCATATATTAAAAAATTATGTAATGCTCGTTGTCTTGGTTATAATCTTGATGCTGATGGTGAAGTAGCTAATATTACGATCAAGGGCGGAAATTCATTATTGGTAGAATTAGGTGATTATATTGATAAAGAGGCTGAAAAAGAAAAATTGTTGGCACAGTTAAAGAAGCTTGAAGGTGAAATCAAACGTTGTCAAAATATGCTTTCAAATGAAAAGTTTACATCTAAAGCACCTAAAGAAAAAGTCGCTTTAGAAAGAAGTAAATTAGCTGATTATCAATCAAAATATGATGCTGTAAAAGAAAAATTAGCGATGATGTAAAACTGTTGAAATTTTCAACAGTTTTTTTTCATAAAAAAATTATTTTTTGAAGTAAAATCAATAATTTGAGGGTAAATAATAATAAGAGGTTTAATAAAAGTGTGGGGTTAGATAAGGAGGAAATGAAAAATGAACGAATTACAATTATGTAGTCAGATGCAAATTTCTGGTGGTGGATTTACAACTATTTTCTTTTGTGTGGTTATGGGTGCTGCTGTTTATAAGATGGCAAAGTCAACGGCTGGAAGAGTATCGATACCTAGAATTATTTCAATTGAGTGGCGTTAAAATGAAAGAATTGCCTGTTGCATCACAAAAACAAGTCAGTGGTGGGTTTGCTTTACCTTTTATTATTACATTGATTGCTGTTAGCGGAGCAGTCAATGTAGCAAGAGTAATAAGAAGTCATTATTCGGTTACGAGAGGTCGTTAATATGAAAGGCTAAAAAGCCTTTCATATTTTATAACTATATGCATATTCTTTATTGGAGGTGGAATATGAAGGTAGTTAGGTTAGTTGTTGTCGTATCAATGCTTTTATCATTATTGTTTGGAGGATTTTATCTAAAGTTTTTTTCATCTATTCAAAGTAAGATCAATGCTTACATAGTGCAGGTAGGAATTTATAAGCAGGATGAAAATGCCAATGAAATGGTAGCAAAATTAACGGAATTGCAGCAACCGAATTATAAGTATCAAAAAGATAATAATTTTGTTGTTATTACTGGAATATTTTTAGATGAAGAGGAGGCTAAAAAGATGGGAAATACAATTAGTGAAAAGGGAATTACCTGTGTGATCAAACAAGTACAATTTGATAGTAGTTTTAAAGAAGTTATTGAACAGCAAAATTATGAAGCCATCATTAATGAGCTAGGATCATGAAAATAAAAAATTATCCCCAAGAAGAACGACCACGAGAAAAAGCTTATTATTACGGAATTGAAAGTTTGAGTAATGTTGAATTACTTGCTTTGATTTTACGGACAGGTAATAAGCAGGAGTCAGTTTTAGAGTTGGCGCAGCGATTGATCAATGAAGTTGGGGGCTTAGCTTATTTAAAAGATATAACTTATCATCAGCTTGTTTTGATCAAGGGAATCAAGAAGGCTAAAGCCATTGAAATATTGGCAGTAATTGAACTTACAAAAAGATTAAGACAAGTACAAGGAATATCGTCAGTTATTAAAGAACCGATCGATGGTTATAATCTCGTTAAAGATAAATTGATGTTTGAACAACAGGAAAAAGTAATAATTTTATGTTTGAATTCAAGATTAGAAGTGATGAAGGAAAAAACAGTATTTATTGGAAGTAACAATATTTCAATTATTAGTGGACGTGAGCTATTTAAAGAAGCACTGATATGTGGCAGTAGTCGAATCATGGTGATTCATAATCATCCTTCAGGTAATCCTACACCTTCATCAGAAGATGTTGAAACGACGAAACGTTTATATAAAATGGCTGAAGAATTGGAAATTGAAGTTATCGATCATTTAATAATTGGAAGAAATAAATTTTATAGTTTTGCTTCAAAAGAAATTATTGAAGTCTAAAGTTAATTGATTATTTTATATTAATGCCTTATAATGGTATCAGCATGTGAGGTGATAATTTGAATAATCGAAAGAAACAACGAAACAGAAGAATCATTTTGATAATTACAATTGCAATTATTGTTTTTTCAAGTATCTCATTAATTTTTTCAAGAACACAATGGGGAATTGAAAGAATGATCAGTGATTCAGTGGCTGTAGTAGAGTATTATGTGATAAAAAAACCAATTGAGTTTGTAAGCGGCTTATTTAGTGAATACAATGAATTAAAGGATGTTTATAACGAAAATAAGATTTTAAGAGCTAGATTAGCGGCTTATGCGAGTGTTGAAGTTAATACTGATGTTTTATCAGGGGAAATAGATGATTTGAAAAAAGCTTTAGATCTTAGTCATTTACCAACTGATTATAATGTAAAGACGGCAACTGTCATTGCTCGTGATGCCAGCAGCTGGACCAATGAAATAACGATTGATTTAGGAAGTATGGCTGGTGTAAGCAAAGACATGGTAGTTGTTGCTTCTAAAGGAATGGTGGGGAAAGTAACTTCGGTAACTGAAGTTAGTGCTACTGTTCAATTATTGACAACGGAAAAACCTGTTTCCGATTTACCAGTCAAATTATGAATGGTGACCAAAATGTTTATGGTTTATTAAAGCGTTATGATGTTGAAAGTAAATGTTATGAGGTAACATTATTGAGTGATGTCGATAAACTAGAAGATAATGCTAAGGTTATTACTTCTGGCTTAGGTGGTGATCAAAAAGCCCCTAAAGGAATTTACATAGGAACAGCTGAGGTTATAGATGTTTCTAATGATGGTACAACCAAGACCCTTAAAGTTAAACCGGCTGAGGATTTTAGTGATTTGAGTTATGTTTCAGTAGTTTTTAGAGGAAATGATGATGAATAAAAAATTATATCGTTATTATTTAGTAATGGCGCTTAGTTTTGTAATTGATAGTGTTATCAATTATTATCTTCCTTTTAATTTTGATAAATCGGGAATCACAATTATACCTTGTATTGGTTTGATGATGTTTACCTTGTTGAATAATACTATTGGTGATGAACATCGCTATATTTTTGCAACGGTAACAGGGTTGTATTATGCAATCGTTTATGCTAATAGTTTATTAATATATGTTTTACTGTATTGTTTATATGCTTTTTTAGGAAAAAAATATACTAAATTAGCGACTTTTACCCTTTTAGAAATGTATATCGCTGTAATTGTGACAATAATCGCGCAAGAGATCGTGTTATACTGGTTAGTGTGGATAACAAATATTACGCAACTTTCGATAATAACTTTTATGATAAATCGTTTGTTGCCAACTGTAGCGGTTAATTTATTTTTAATTGCACCAGTATATTTTATCCATAAGAAATTAGGATTCGAGGGTAAGATCAATGCATATCAAAGTAAAAGGGGTTAATGGTCATCTAGTTTTTGTTTTTGATGATAGTCAAGAATTTAATAGTTTAATAAGTGAATTAAAAAGTCTTTTAGAGTCTCCATTACTTAAAAGTGATGGTTATTATCCAAAGGCTTTTTTTGATTTTAAAAGTCGAATTTTGAGTATTCATGAATTATCAAAATTATTAGAACTATTATTTGAAAAACAAGTTTTGTTATTTGATGGCATTAATATGATAAAAAAAGAACATAAAAATAAGATCAAAGTAATTGAAGAGACGATTCATTCAGGTGAGGTTTTAGAATTAGATCAAGATACTTTGATTATTGGACAGATAAATCCTGGAGCAATCGTGCGTTTTAGCGGAAAATTATATGTGATGGGAAAAGTGTGTGGTTTTGTTGAGGGAATGAATGCTGATGCGAAGATCAGTGGACAATGTTTTAAAAATGCTCATGTTAGAATTAATGGAGTATCTCGACAAAATTATACAAGTTTTGAACTTACGATGCTTTATTATAAAGACAATGAAATATTCTTAGATAAGGGGGACATGATTTATGTCTAGAGTTATAGTAGTTACTTCTGGTAAAGGCGGGGTAGGTAAAAGCAGTATAAGTGTCAATCTGGCTAGTGCTTTAGCGTATTCTAAATTTAAAGTTTGTTTGATTGATGGTGATTTTGGACTCAAAAATTTGGATGTTATGATGGGTTTAGAAAATAGAGTAGTTTATGATTTAAATGATGTAGTTGAAGGTCGTTGTACAATTGAACAGGTTTTGGTTAAAGATAAAAGAATAGCTGGATTGAGTTTATTACCGTCGTGCAAATCATTATCATTTGAAAATTTAGATACAAAGATAATGAATTCTTTGATTGAAAGGTTAAGTAAAGATTTTGATTTTATTATTGTAGACAGTCCGGCAGGTGTTGAAAAAGGATTTGAATATTCAGCATCGTTAGCTAGTGAAGCAATCGTAGTTGTCAATCTTGATGTATCATCATTACGTGATGCCGATAGAGTTGTGGGGCTATTGATGAAAAAAGGTATTAATACGATCAATATGGTAGTTAATAAAGTTAATCTTGATGATATTGAAAGTTCTCGTTCGTTAACGATCGATGATGCTAAAGAAATTTTATCATTGCCGTTATTGGGAATTGTATATGATAGTCATGATATGATAGAAGCTAATAATCGTGGTGTACCGATCTTTTTAGATCAGCAGCACTTATTACATACATGCTTTTTAAATATCGCAAAACGTTTATTAGGACATCAGGTTCCATATGTGAAATATAAAAAGAAAAGTTTAATTCGTCGATTTTTTTATTCATGATCTAAGTCTTTAATATAAATTGTTATCATATAATGAATTAGGTGATATGATGAATGATCTTGATGATGTAAGAAAACGCATGCATAAAAGGCGTCAAAAACCTTTAAATGATGATAATTTTAAGCGGTTTTATAATTTTATGGTTAAATTTATGGTCGTGATTTTAGTGGTTTTAGTTTCGATGTCGTATGTTAAATTAAACCCTGATTCAAATCTAAAGAAAATAATTTTAAATGATGCTAATTATAAAATGGTTACCAGCTGGTTATCAGATACGCTATTTTCGTTTTTACCTTCAAATGAGACCCCGGTATCTAGTGAAATCAGTTATCAGCATGTAAAAGATGATTACTATAAAAATAATAGTGATGAGGTTTTAAGCATTGAAGCGGGGAGAGTTATCGAGGTAGGAACGGATGAAAGTTTAGGTAGTCATGTTGTTATTTTAGGTAAAAATAATGTAACGATCACTTATAGTGAAATCGATAATGTAATGGTGACATTGTATGATGAGGTAGATCAAGGGATGGTTCTAGGAAGTTATAATGAAAAGTTTATTTTGCAGTTTGATTATCTTGGTAAAGAGATAAGTTATGAAGAGTATCAAAGGATGGAATAACTGGTATATCCATCCTTTTACTATGATGTATATCTTGATTAGTATTATAAATAATAATTTCTTTAATTATATTAGTGCTTTAATGATTGTTTGTATTCATGAGTATGGACATTATTATTTTGCTAAAAAATTTAATTTTGAAATTGAAAAAGTTGAGATATTTCCTTTTGGGGCTTTTTTAAGTGTCAATGATTATGGAATGCATCATGTTTGTGAAGAATTGATCATGTTGATGGCAGGGTTATCAGTACATTTACCTATTTATTTTATAATTGAAATATTTATTCAAAATCAGTATTTATTAGAAGTTAATCGTTTGGTATTTATTTTTAATTTTTTACCTATTTATCCATTAGATGGTTCTAAGATCTTACTGCTTTTATTGTCTTTGATCAAAGATTATTATCAAGCAATCAAATTACAAATAAAAATATCTTTGTTTGCTTTATCGATATTAATCGTCTTATATAACAAGATTGGTTATTTGCTGGTGTATTTTTATTTACTGTACGCTAACTATGAATATATTAAAGAATTTCGATATATGATCATCCGTCTTTATTTAAAAAGGATGCAGGGTAGTCAGTATAAGCATTGTAAGATCAATTATAATTTTAATTTTTATCGACCTTATTATAATATCTATGTAATTGATGGAAAGACATATAATGAAAGGCAAATGTTACAATTTTTAATAAAAAAAGCTAAAAACAGATTGACTTTAGGGCATAAATTTAATATAATGCAACTGTTGTAGACCTCTAGCTACAACCGCACATAAAAGGTATTAAAGCAATGCTGCCTTGGTTGGCGAGTCTTAGAATATTTATAGGAGGTGCGATATGTACGCAATTATTGAAACAGGTGGAAAACAAATCAAAGTTGAAGCTGGAGATACTATTTTTGTAGAAAAATTAGATGTTGAAGCAGGAGAAAAAGTAGTTTTTGATAAAGTATTATTAGTTGGTGATAAAACTACTAAATTAGGAGCTCCTTATGTTGAAGGGGCAACTGTAGAAGCTACTGTTGAAAAACATGGTAAAGAAAAGAAAGTTGTTGTTTATAAATACAACCCTAAAAAACATTATCACAAAAAACAAGGTCATAGACAACCTTATACAAAATTAGTAATCAATGCTATCAATGGATAATGATCAAAGTATTAATTAAAAAAAAGAAAATCAAATCATTAATTTCAAAATAACTGGTCATGCTAATAGTGATGTTTATGGCAAAGATTTAGTTTGTGCAGGTGTTTCTACAAGTAGTATAGGAACATTAAATATGCTAGTTAAAAAAGGATTTTTAGATGATCATATTGGAACGATCGAAGTTAATGAAGGATATATAAACATAATCGTAAAACAAGTAGATGAGATTTGCCAAGTGGTGCTAGAGACGCTTGAGACAACTTTGGATACTATGGCTGAAGATTATGGACAATTTATTGAAATATCTAAAGTGGAGGTGTAACATATGATGTTCAAATTAGATTTACAATTATTCGCTTCTAAAAAAGGGGTAGGGTCAACTAAAAATGGTCGTGATTCTAGATCAAAAAGATTAGGAGCTAAATTAGCTGATGGGCAATTTTGCACAGCAGGATCTATTATTTATAGACAAAGAGGAACTAAAATTCATCCAGGTACTAATGTAGGAAAAGGTGGCGATGACACTTTATTTGCTACAGTTGATGGGATCGTAAAATTCGAAAGACTTGGTAGAGATAGAAAAAAAGTTTCAGTTTATCCAGCTGCATAATTTAATCCCTGAAAAGGGATTTTTTTGTATCGATTGGTAAATAATAAGAAAAGAGGTGGATTTATGCAATTTATTGATAAGGCAAAAATTAGAGTTGAAGCCGGTAAGGGTGGTGATGGAACAGTTGCTTTTAGACGTGAAGCTCATGTTCCTAAAGGTGGACCTGCTGGTGGTGATGGAGGAAAAGGTGGTAGTGTCATTTTTGAAGCTACAACATCACTTTCAACTTTATTGGATTTAAAATATAATCGTTTATATAAAGCGCCTTCAGGACAAAATGGAATGGCTAAAAAAATGCACGGTAAAGATGCTATTGATACGTTGATCAAGGTTCCGGTTGGAACAGTAATCATCAATGAGGAAACAAATCAGATCATGGCAGATCTAACTGAAGATAAACAGCGTGTAGTTATTGCTAAAGGGGGTCGTGGTGGTCGTGGAAATGCCCGTTTTGCAACTTCAAGAAATCCGGCTCCGCAAATTTGTGAACGCGGTGAACCGGGGGAAAAATTTGATTTACAGTGTGAATTAAAGTTATTGGCTGATGTTGGATTAGTAGGTTTTCCATCAGTTGGAAAATCAACTTTACTTTCCGTTGTTTCTAGAGCTCGTCCTGAAATAGCAGATTATCATTTTACAACGATCGTACCAAATTTAGGAGTAGTACAGGTAAAAGATGGGCGTAGTTTTGTGATGGCTGATTTACCAGGCTGATTGAAGGAGCAGCGCAAGGCAAAGGGTTAGGACATCAATTTTTAAGACATATCGAACGTTGTCGGGTAATCGTTCATATTATTGATATGGGAGCTGTTGATGGTCGGGATCCGTACGAGGATTATGTGACGATAAATAAGGAATTAGGTGAATATCAGTATCGTTTATTAGAACGGCCTCAAATCGTTGTTGCTAATAAAATGGATGAAGAAGGGGCTGAAGAAAATCTAGCTCGTTTTAAAGAATTAGCTGGTGATGAAGTTAAAGTTTTTCCAATTAGTGCTATCATCCATGATGGCGTTGACCAAGTATTATATGCAATTGCAGATACTTTAGCTGCTACTCCAGCGTTTACACTGGAAGAAAGTGACGAAGAAAATACAGTTCTTTATACAATGAATGATGAAGAAGAAAAACCATTTGAATTACATAATTTGGGTAATGGAAACTGGAAGATCACTGGTAAACGGATTGAAAGAATGGTAGCGATGACTTCATTAGTAAGTGATGATTCTTTAAAACGTTTATTGATCAAATTAAGAAATATGGGTGTTGATGATGCTCTAAGAAATGCCGGAGCTAAAGATGGCGATAATGTTGCTATTGCGGATTTTGAATTTGATTATTATGAGTAATCAAATTATCATTTTATAATGTTGAGGCTAAATAAAATAATTAACCAGATTATTTTGTTTAGCCTTTTTATTATTTGTCGAAAAAGTTAGAAAAATAAAAGAAGTGTTTTAGATATAAAGATGGTATAATGATATGGAAAGGGTGATAGCATGGGAATATATTTAAATCCAGGGAAGATGTCATTTTTACAGGCGACAAAGAATCCAATATATGTAGATAAATCATTACTGATAGAATATACTAATAGTTTGATGGGAATTAATGATTGTAAGATCTGTGTTTCAAGACCAAGAAGGTTTGGAAAGAGTACCGATGCTAATATGTTAGTGGCTTATTATTCTAAGGGCTGTGATTCATCGGATATATTCAATGATTTAAAAATAAGTCAAACAGAATTATATCAAAAGCATATAAATAAACATAATGTGATTCATCTTGATATCCAAAAGTTTTTAAGTGTTAATGATTCTATTCAGGAAATGATCAAAGATATAAACGAATCAATTTTATTTGAACTAATTGAAGAATATGGAGATATTAAATTTATAAGAAAAGATATCTTATCAAGGG
>BAHP02000014.1 GCA_000508865.1 Clostridiales bacterium VE202-01 | reverse complement strand
GTATGTGATTTTAAGATGAGGTAATGTAGATGAGAATACAGCAAATTGATATAGAAGAAATTAGTTTTATTAAAAAAAATTATTCTGAAAGTTTATATGAATCAATCAAACGGATCGGTTTATCTTTCCCTATCAAAGTAGTGATTGAAAATGGAAAATATTATTGTCAAGATGGTCACAAACGAATTTCGGCAATTTATGATATGATCGATGAAGATGTATATCATAAAAGACGAAAAATTAATATCGTTGTAATGAATAATGGCAATAGTCGTTCAAATGACTGCTGGCGCGTTAAAAATATGCATTAGTAGGAATGATTAGATTATTTCTGGATATAATATAAAAAAAGATATTTGCTTTTAAAAATACTAGGTGATAAAATAGTATATATAAAAGGGAGTAGTTAGCCATTGAGGTTTACGAGTCGTCAGCTCGATAGGTATATCCGGATCGTAATTAAACAACGAGACTTTTATTGTATGCAAATACGATAGGAGTCTCGTTTTTGCATAAAATATTAAAAAGGAGAGAGAAAAATGTTTTATAATCAAGAATTACAGGAATTAGTACAGAAGTTTTCAACTGATTTAAAAAATGGATTAACAGATAAACAGGCTAAAGATAATCTTGAAAAGTATGGCCCAAATGAATTGAAAAAAGCCCCTAAACAATCATTGATAGTGAGATTTATTTTACAATTTAAAGATGTTTTAACAATTATCTTAATTATTGCCGCAATTGTTAGTATTATTGTTGAACCATCAGAATGGATCGATAGTGTTATTATTATTGTGGTAGTTATCATTAATGCTATTTTAGGATTAGTTCAAGAAAATAATGCTCAGCGTGCTCTTGAAGCATTAGAAAAGATGGCTAGTCCTAAAGCAAAAGTGATTCGTAACGGAAATACAATTACAGTTGAAACTAGTAAAGTTGTTCCAGGTGATTTGTTAGTTTTAGAAGCCGGTGATAATATAGCTAGTGATGGTCGTTTAATTGAGGCTTTTAATTTAAAGGTTGATGAAAGTGCGCTTACGGGTGAAAGTGTACCAGTTGAAAAAAATAGTGCGATAATTACTAAAGAAGAAGTTCCTTTAGCAGAGCGGAATAATATGGTTCATGCTTCTTGTAATGTTACTTATGGGCGTGGTGTTGCATTAGTTACAACAACAGGTGAAAATAATGAAGTTGGTAAAATTGCCACAATGCTGCAACAGACTAAAAGTCAAAATACACCTCTTCAAGATCAGTTGGATCAAATTGGTAAAAGTATTGGTATTTTGTGTATTATAATTTGTATTGTCGTTTTCTTTATGGAAGTATTATCAGGGTTAACTGCTCTAGAAGCTTTCAAAACAGCAATTGCATTGGCGGTAGCTGCTATTCCTGAGGGATTAGCAACAGTCGTTACAGTAGTTTTGGCATTAAGTGTACAAAGAATGGTTAAAAAGAACGCTATCGTAAAGAGCTTGCCAGCAGTAGAAACGTTAGGTAGCACCTCAATTGTCTGTTCTGATAAAACCGGTACTTTAACTCAAAATAAAATGACGGTTATAAAGACATATCGTTATAAGCAGCAAATTGAACCACTTGAAACATGCAGTAAAGAAACAAATGAATTATTGAATTATTTCACTTTAGGTAGTGATGGGAGTATCAGTAATATAGCTGGTAAAGAAGTCTTAATAGGTGATCCTACAGAAACAGCTTTAGTGAAAGCTAGTTTAGAAAAAGGTTTTACTAAAGAAGCTTTGGCAAAAGATTATCCAAGGTTCAACGAATTAGCATTTGATTCAAATCGTAAGATGATGACAGTTTTTGTGAAACATGAAGGCAAGATTCTTTCAATTACTAAAGGGGGTCCGGATGTTGTATTTAGTCGTTGTAAAGATCTTGATTTAGAAGAAGTTGATCGAGTTAATGAAACGATGTCTAACGATGCCCTTCGGGTATTAGCTTTGGGAATTCGTTATTGGCAAAAAATGCCAGATAAAATTAATAGCGAACTAGTTGAAAACGA
The DNA here is from genome assembly GCA_000508865.1 of Clostridiales bacterium VE202-01. Lineage (GTDB taxonomy): Bacteria > Bacillota_I > Bacilli_A > Erysipelotrichales > Coprobacillaceae > Thomasclavelia. Next base: position 3,774 of record BAHP02000014.1, on the reverse strand, counting down.
TTTAACTTTTGTAGGAATGGTAGGAATGATCGATCCACCTCGTGAAGAAGCCAAAAAAGCTGTTGCTGAAGCCAAAAAAGCTGGTGTTAGAACGATTATGATTACTGGTGACCACGTTATTACAGCCAGTGCCATTGCTCGAAGTTTAGGAATTTTGGAATCAAATCAAAAAGCGATCATGGGTAGCGAATTAGAAAAGATGAGTGATGATTATTTACGTGAGCACATTGAGGAATATTCAGTATATGCAAGAGTAGCTCCTGAACATAAAGTAAGAATTGTAAAAGCATGGCAGAATCAGGGGCAGGTTGTTGCGATGACGGGTGATGGTGTAAATGACTCACCAGCGCTAAAAGCTGCTGATATTGGCTGTGCGATGGGAATTACGGGTACTGATGTTGCAAAAGGAGCCGCAAGTATGATTTTAACAGATGATAATTTTGCAACGATCATTACTTCAATCAAGGAAGGGCGCGGAATTTTTGATAATATTAAAAAAGATGTTCAGTTTTTGTTATCAAGTAATATTGGTGAAGTACTAACTATTTTTGGTGCTTCCATCATTTCTTTGCTTACACCATTTGATTTTGGAGTACCGTTATTACCAATTCATTTATTATGGGTTAATTTAATTACAGATAGTTTACCTGCTTTTGCACTAGGGATGGAACCTGTAGAACCTGATGTAATGGAGCGCAAACCGCGTGATAAAAATGAAAGTTTCTTTTCTAATGGATTAGGTTTTACAATTGCATGGCAAGGGATAATGATTGGAATATTAACATTGATTGCTTATGCAATCGGTAATCAAATCGATCATTTGACAGGAATGACAATGGCGTTTATTACTTTGTGTGGCTGTCAACTTGTTCATTCGTTTAATGTTAAATCACATCATTCGATTTTAAATAAACGTTTATTCAATAATGTTTATCTATGGGGATCTTTAGCGGCAGGATTATTCCTACAAGTTATCATTATAACAATTCCCGAATTAGCTTATATTTTTAAACTTCAAAGGCTCCACCTAGTTCAATGGCTAATTTGTATCGGATTATGTTTATCGACAATAGTTATTTGTGAACTTGTTAAATTATTTCATAAAAGTAAATGAAATTAATAGATTTTGTTATTTGGTATATGTAAATAATATAAGTTTAGAGAAAATTCAAAAATTATCAAATTAATAAGATTAGATTTTGATAAATAAGGGCAGTCTAATATGATATTTTATCATATTAGAAGCCTTTTTTATATTACTTTAGAATTATATAAATATAATATTAAAAATTAAAAATATGTTATTATTTTGTGAAGAATATAAAAAAATATAAAAATGTGACAATTGTCACTTAAAAAATTGGTATAAAAAGGTATATAATTTATACATACAATTAGAGATTACATTTAATGGCGCTAAGAAATGTTGGTTTTTGTTGTAAAGAAGGGGATTTTGTGAAAATGAGATTATGGCGAATAATAATTAGACAGAGCATGATTTGGTTTATTGATAATTAATAAAAAATTGCTTTGCCGACAAGGTAAAATGGAGGAAAATATGAAAAAGTTATTCAAAATATTATTAGTTTGTTTGATGGTATTTGGTATAGTTTTACCTTCTTCTGTCAGTGCAGAAGAAACAAATCCAGAATATCGTTTACAATATCATTTTTCTAATGAAAAAGGATGGAGTAATGATCCTAATGGAATGGTTTATTATAAAGGACAATGGCATTTATTTTTTCAATACTATCCAGATGGTGTAAATCATGGTCCAATGAGTTGGGGACATGCTGTAAGCAATGATTTGGTAAATTGGACAGAATATGATATTCCAGATGTTTTTAATGCAAGTTTATATCCATCAGAAAATGGTACAAGAAGGCATTTTTCTGGAAGTGTTGTTTGGGATAAAAACAACACATCAGGCTATTTTGATGGTGTTGAAGATGGTGGTCTTATTGCTGTATGGACTATTGCTGGTCGACCAAGTGGAATGAGCGGTGGAGGAAGCCAGAGACAGGCAATTGCTTATAGTACAGATGGTTTTAACTGGACTGAGCCAGATTTAAAAATAGAAAGAAAATATACTAATTCTAATGGCGAAACATTAGATTTAACTGATATTCAAAAAGAGTATTATAAAAATGTCATATTAGCTGAATATAATGTATTAAGAGCAGATGGGGAAAACTTAGTATCTGATGATCCATTAAATAATACAGCATTTAGAGATCCAAAAGTATTTTGGCATGAAGAAAGTAATCAATGGATCATGGCAGTAGCTGGAGGACCATTGAGATTATATTCATCAAAAGATTTAAAAACATGGAAAGCAGAAGCAATGCAGGATGATATCATTACAGAATGTCCAGAAATTTATTATCTACCTGTTGAAGGAACAAATGAACATAGATATGTATTAAGCGAAGGTGGACGCTGGTATCAAATTGGGGATTTACAAGAAGTAGATGGAAAATGGACATTTGTTGCTGATACTGGTGCTGATGGAACAGCAGCTCGTTATGAAATGAATTATGCTCCTGATGCATATGCTGCTCAAAGTTATTATAATTGGGATGGTAGAACTGTAATGGTTCAATGGATGAGTAACTGGTCTTATGCTGATAATTCAAAAGTAAATGGTGTTACTTTAGAAGGATTAAGAAAAGTATTGGGTGAAGAACATAATGGACAATTTACATTAAATGCAGAACTTACTTTAGTAAATACTCCTTATGGATTACGTATGGCACAAACACCAGTTGAAGAATATAATGCATATAAAAATGCACAATTTAATTTTGAAAATGTTACTTTAGATAATCAAACAAACGTATTAGAAGGATTAAAGAGTCAACAGTTCCAGATGGATGTTGAATTCGAAGTTGAAAAAGGTACAAAAGAAGTTGAAATTGAAGTACTAAAAAATGAAAATTATGAAACAAAAGTTATTTATAATGTAGAATCTCAAACATTGACAGTAGATCGTTCTAATTCTATGTCAGCTGAAAAGGCACCTGCTGATCACTCACAAAATGGTACATGGTTTAAATTTTTATATCCTTATTCAGCACCTGTTCCAATGAAAGATGGAAAAGTATCTTTACATATTTTTGTTGATAATTATTCAATTGAAGTATATGCAAATGATTATACAACAGTATTAACAGAATTAGTATTCCCTGAAAAAGACGCTTTAAATATGAGCATTGGAGCAACAGGAACTCCTGTTAAAGCAAATATTAATTTTGCAACAATGGACAGTTATAGAGAAGCTAATGTTGATTTAAGAAGTATTAGTGCAACATTACAAGATGCAAAAAATTATTTAAATTTAGAAGATAGCTATACAGTAGAAAGTTTTGCAACATTTAAAGATGCTTATGATAAAGCTTTTGCAGAAGTATTTAATAGTGCTGCAACTGATGAATCTGTAAGTAAAAATGAAACAGCTTTGATTAATGCTATTAATGGTTTAACAAAAAAATCAGATGATTCAACAACTATCCCTGGTGAAAATAATCAGCCAAATGGAAATGAAACAACAGATCCAAATAATTCAAATGTTTCTCTAAACAATAATGGTACAGTAGTTGAAAAGAATAACCCTGTTAAAACAGGCGATAGTGAAAATATCTTATTATATGGTAGTATGGTAATTCTTACATTATCAATCGCATTAATAGGATTGAAAAAAAGAATGATAAAAAATTAATATAGATATGTAATATCTAAGATGAAAAGAAAATAGAAAGTATAGAATTTATAATA
>BAHP02000015.1 GCA_000508865.1 Clostridiales bacterium VE202-01 | reverse complement strand
TGTATTTTATATGGAAGAAGCAAAATAGTCAATCTTTTTAGGAAATGTTACATACCATTTTTAATGAATAATAAAAATTTTAAGCTAATTGATATTTTAGAACACAAAAACAGCACAATTTCTTGTGCTGTCTAATAAGTTCATTTACCCATAAGCGAGTAAGAACCTTCAATGCTAATCATTGTCTTTTTTGACTTAAAATAAAAAATCGATAAAATAGTCTTTATCGATTCTTTTTATTTAAAATTATTTCTCCCTGATTTCTTTATTTAAGATGTCTACAAAATCTATAAGTTCTTGTTTACCTAATTCAGTAATACTATAAGTAGTTTGTGGACGTCTATTAACGAATTCTTTTTTCACGGTTATGTAACCAGCTTGTTCAAGTTTGCTAGTGTGATTAGTCATTGCTCCATCAGCACATTTACAAACTTTTTTTAATTGATTGTAAGTTAAGCTGGAAGTAGAAAGACTAGCTAAAATTTGAATTCTAATAGTTGAATCGAATACCTTAGAAGCTTCTACAATACTATTAATCATATGTTTACCAATCTCCTTAATATAAAATAATTATTTAATTTATAATTATTATTACATATTTTAGAGCTGTTTGCAATTGAAAATACCTAAAATTAAAAAAATGCTGATTATATCTATATTTATTGTTTTTGTTTAATGAAATATTAAACATAAATTATTGATGATTCCAAATGGTTTAAATAAAGATAAGACGATAACGAATTGAATTTTAAAAATGGAATGTAAGTTATCAAAATTAGAAATAATAATTAATTTAAAATAGATATTGTTGAAAGATGTCGAAAATGTTAAAATGTACAAGTATATTGGAGGGGTGATTGTGAGTAATAAGGTTAAAGGTTCATTGTTATTAGTATTAGCAGCAATGATTTGGGGCAGCTCTTTTATTGTGATGAAAAGTGCCGTGGATTTTTTAACACCTAATGTGTTACTTTTTATTAGGTTTTCACTAGCTACAGTAATCATGAGTATCATGTTTTATAAATATATTAAAGATACGAAATTAAAAGATCTAAAAGGAGGAATGATTACTGGTACATGTCTATTTTTGGCTTATTTAGTGCAAACATTAGGCTTGACTATGACAACTCCTGGTAAAAATGCATTTTTAACAGCAGTGTATTGTGCAATTGTACCATTTCTGGTTTGGATATTTTATCGTAAACGACCTGATAATTATAATTTTATGGCAGCTGTATTATGTGTTTTAGGTGTCGGTTTAGTTTCTTTAGATGGTGATTTATCCATTAATATGGGAGATCTATTGACACTTATAGGAGGTCTTTTTTATGCATTTCATATTCTTGCAATCAAGAAGTATTCTAAAGAGATGCATCCAATAAAATTGACAACTTTGCAGTTTGCAATGACAGCAGTATTAGCTTTTTTAGGATCTTTGTTCTTTGAAGATATTTCACTGATCAAACAAATTGATAGCAGTATTATTATACAGATTGGTTATTTAGCTTTTTTTGCTACAGCAGTTACTTTGCTTTGTCAAAATGTAGGACAGCATTTAGTTAGTGAGTGCAATGCCGCAATATTATTAAGTTTAGAATCAGTATTTGGCGCCTTTTTTTCAGTTTTATTTTATGGGGAGATATTAACATTAAAAGTATTTTTGGGATTTATTATAATTTTTGTCGCGATTATTGTATCAGAGACAAAATTATCCTTTTTAAAGATAAAAGCCAGGGAAGGTGAATTAAATGTTTAAAAAAATTGTAAGTTTTATTGTTGCTGGATTATGTTTACTTGCTTTAATTACCCCGCTGCAGGCTCTTGAAAATAGTGCGGATATTGGTTTAACAGCACAATATGCAGTTGCCATCGATGCTAAAAGTGGATTAGTACTCTACAATAAGAATATGGATGAACGGATGTATCCTGCTAGCATGACAAAAGTTATGACTACGATCGTTGCTATTGAGATGATAAAAGATTTTAATGCAACGACTGTAATCACTCAAAGTGATATTGATACTGTTTGGGAAACAGGGGCTTCATCAGCTAATTTTGAAGTAGGTGAAACAGTTACATATAATGATTTGTTGTTAGGGGCAATTTTACCAAGCGGTGCTGATGCTACAAGAGCTTTAGCAAATAATTTGTGCGGTGGTCAAGAAGAGTTTGTTAATAAGATGAATGAGCTGGCTGAAAAATTAGAGTTAAAAGATACTCATTTTGTTAACACGACAGGAATTCATGACGAGAATCATTATACAACGGTTCATGATATGGCATTGATCGTTAAATATGCTGTTGAAAATGAACAATTTAGAGAAATATATTCAAAACGTTTTGCTACTTCTTCAAATGGGTTACATCAATGGGTAAATAAATCGATATATAATGCTAATAGAAGCAATATTGATACTAGCAGTATTTTAGGTTGTAAAAGTGGTTATACTGATGCTGCTAAAAACTGTTTATCGAGTTTGGATATGGTAGGTAATAATGAAATTATTACTATCGTAGGTAAGTCGATCAATAATGATCTTAAACCTCGTGCGGCAGTACAAGATACTTTAGATATTGTAAATTATGTTAGTCAAAATTATTCAATGCAGTCAATTCTGGCTAAAGGAACGGAAGTTAAAAGTTTAGATGTGAAAGTGGCAAAAGATAATCAAAAGATTTTGATTGAAAATCAAAATGATGTTTCTGCTTTTTTACCTAATGATTTTAATAAAGATGATTTAGAGTATAAGTATTCTTTTGAAAAGCTTGAGGCACCTTTAAAAAAAGGAACCAAAGTTGGAAATTTAAGCATTTATTATGGTGATTATTTATTGTATCAAGAAGAGTATTTCAATGATATAATGATTGAACGTGATGCTGTAAGTGATATCAAGGGGAAAATAATGGATTTTATTTTTCCTTATGGATTAGCGATCTTCTTAGTAGTTCTTTATTTCTTTATCTCTAAAATAAAAAAACATCGAAAAGTAACAGTTAAGTAAGACTGTTACTTTTTTAAATATGATATACTTTAAGTAGAGATATTAGAAAAGATATTTTTGATTATTGAATGATAATAATTTAAAAAAAGAGGGATGAAGATGAGAAAATGTTATCGTTGTGGTAGTGAAATGTTGGAAGAACATGGCTTGAAAATAAGTTCGCTAATGGCGGGAGTAGCACCGGTATTGTTATCTAAAGGGCAAGGAATTATGACTGAGGAATTTGGTAAAGTAAAAGCAGCAGTTTGTCCTAAGTGCGGGGAAATATCATTATATACTGATAATCATAAGGTGTTAGAAGGAAAATAATAATATTAATATATAAAAATGATATCAATAGAGAAAGGTTACGTAATAACTGATCGTAAGTAAAAGGGAAAAATTATGGAAACTATTAAAAAGAATAAAAAAACTATAATAATTGCTGGTGTGATTGTTATAATTGGAATTGTTATAGCTGTATTATTATATAAAAAGGATGATAATTTAACAGCTAACGAGATCTTAACAGCTATGAAACAAAATGAAGAATTAGAAGGGATGATTTATTCAGATATTGAAATAACAAATATTAATGATGATAGTCTCGAAATGTTGGGAAAAGATAATCGTTATACTTCAAAAGTTAAATTTATGGATTCATCTGACAAGACTGTAACGGAAGATGATGAATACTGTAGTGGTGTGATTGAGGTTTTTAACAATGTAGAAGATCTTAAGATCCGGCAACAGTATATTACTTATAGTGATGAAAAACTTAATGAAAACTATGAAAGTGAAGAATTTAGTAAACTTTTAACATTATTTGATAATAACTTTAAAGAAAATCATGTTTATAAAAATGGAAATGCTTTATTGATCATTTCTGGAAGTGTTGATAAAAAGGTAGCTAAAAAGTATAAAAATGCTTTTGATGCAGTTTTAGAAGACAAAACATATGAGCAAAAAGATATACCTGACAAAAAACAAATAACTAAATTAATAAATGAAGATAAAGAGAAGATAGATAAATATGTAGAAGAATTGTCGCTACAATTAGATGAACTGGTAGAACAGTTATATCAATCTATTGATGAGGCTTTAGAAGAGATAGCACAAAAGCAGTCAGAAACGGAATTAAATGAAATGAAAAAGATTGTTGCATGCTTCGACAGTGCACCACGTTATCAAGAAAAGTATAATCAATGGCAGACAAAAGTTCAGGAAATAGAACAACAAATAGCTGTGACAAAAGCAGCTGAAGAGGCAGAACGTCAAAGAAAAGAAATTTTAGAAAATAATCGTCATAGTGCAGGAATGTATAAAGTTGGGATAGATATTCCCGCAGGTGAATATGTATTGATTGGTAGTGGATATTTTTCAGTTAATAAAGATTCAAGTGGGCAATTATCTAGTATTATAGCTAATGATAATTTTAGTGGTAACTCTATTGTTAGTGTAAGTGAAGGACAATATCTGACAGTAAGGGATGCAGTTTTTTATGATATAAATTTAAATCCAGATGTAAGTACAAGTGGAGAAGGAATGTTTAAAGTTGGTCTTCATATTCCTGCGGGTGAATATAAATTAGTTGCCACTAGATCATCAGGATATTGTGAAGTATCAAATTCATCAAGCCATACTTTAGGATCAATTGTAAGTAATGATAATTTTTCTGGAGAAAAATATATTACAGTTCGAAATGGTCAGTATTTAAAATTAAATGGGTGTAAAATAAATCAGTAATAGTATTATATATTTTTATCTTTATATAAAAAGAAGCTATAATTTTAAGGTTTTAACTCGATAATAGGTAGTTAAAAATAAGAGATTTCAAAAATGATCGTATTTAATAATCATTTGAGAAATCTCCTTTTTTCATATTTACCCTAATTTAATAATCATTTGAGAAATCTCCTTTTTTCATATTTACCCTAAAGTAAGAAAGAACCAATTTTAATTACAGCCTCTTATCAATTTATTCATTTACATTTTCAAATGCTTGGGGAATTAATGGTGTAGGTTTTTTTATTCGATGATTATAAACGAGAATCGTTAAAAGACTACAAATAACAATAATTCCAATAAATACAATAATTTCATAACTTATTGAAACATTAGGCATACTAATTACTTTTCTAAAGCCATCAACACTATAAGTGAAAGGAACGAATGGATGAATAGCTTTAAAAATTGCTGAAGATGTTTCCAATGGATACGTACCTGCAGAACCGCCCAAGTTGATTACCATAAAAACAAGTAAAATAAATTCACCGATTTTTCCACAGACAATACTTAATAATGTTACTAGCGCCATTGATGCAGCACCAACAATAACAGCAAAGATAAATGTCATTAATAATTGTTGTGGAGCAAAATCACAAAATAACATTAATGATCCAATCATCATAACGGCTGCAATAGTAGAAATAGTAAACCAGACAGTTGCTTTAGATAACCAGTATTTTAAGCCGCTTTCAGCTTTTTCAATATCATTAAATAATGGATACATTAAAGTAAATGCCATACAGGCAACATATAAGCCAACACTCATCATATATGGAGCCATACCATGACCATTATTTTCTACTGTAGATATTTCTTGATGAGATAGTTTTACTGGCGTTGATAACATGTCAAATGTATCATCGCTGCTTTTAATTTCACTGACTTGTTTAGCACCATCACCTAATGATGAAGCTAAAGTTGTAGTACCATCTTTTAAAGTTGATAAGCCATCATTTAAAGTATTTGAACCTTCATATAATTGATTAGCTCCAGAAGTGATTTGTTTAGCACCGTCAGCTAACTGCTGAGCACCATTAAAAATAGTTGGATTATTGCTAATTAATGTGTTAGTTCCAGCTAATAATTGATTAGAACCGGTTTTAGCACTATTTACACCATTGCTATAAGCAGTAAAACCATTACTTAAAGTTGTTGTTCCTTGATTAAGTGCTAAACTTCCCTGATAGATTGAGCTAGCACCGTTAATTAAAGTATTTGATGTTGTTTGGTCACCCAATCCCGCCTGAACTGTTTTTAAACCAGTATATAATTGTTTGATTGCCTGATTGGCACCTGGTAAAGCCTGAGCACAGCCGCCAGCAAGAGAACTAACAGTAAGCTGTAGATTGTTAAAAACAGTATCGATAGTAACTTTAGCTGTTTTTACATTTGTAACTGCTTTTATATTAGCATCATTAATATTTTGATCGTTTTTTATACTTGAAATAATGTTATCGATTGTTTCTTGATCAAGTATCTTACCAGCGTTGCTAGTCAAAGCGTTTTGTAAGGCTTGATTATAAGCATTGTTTATTTCCGTTATCGATGTTTGAGCACTGTCTAAAGTGTTATCGATGTTATTAAGATAGTCCTTTATATTAGGATTATTACTGTCGTTACTAGTTGTTTCAAGACTTTGATTTAATGCTTGAATACCGTAATTTAAAGTTTCTAAAGCTGTTTTACCAGTTATTGGATTAGGGGTTATTAAAGCATTGATACCAGCTTCTGTCTCACTATTTAGTTGATTGTCTAAAGTTGCTTTAGCACTTGTAAGAGCGGTTTCTAACTGTTTACTACCTTCTTTTAATTGCTCAACACCAGCATCAAGCTGATTAATACCACCAGAAATGGCCTGAGTGTTACTGTCTAATGTATTTAAACCGTTATTTAAATCTTTAACACCATTATTAACAGAGCTAACGCCATCAAGATAAGAAGAAAGTCCATAACTTAGTGATGTTGCTCCATCGTTAAAAACAAGGGTACTATCAGCTAATGTTTTTAAATTTGTTGTAATTAAGTTATTACCATCAATTAGTTGACTAGCACCATCATTTATTTGACTTGAACCGTCAGCGGCTTCATTCATACCATTACCAATATTATTAATCTGTTCAAAAATAGTTTTAGCATATGTCTTGGTAACAGTTGCAGAGACTTCTTCTTTGATCTTTGCAATTGCAGAGTCATCCATTTTTGAAGCGATATAGCTAGTTCCGGGATTAGTTGTATATGTTAAAACCATTTTCTCCGGTTCTTCCTCTAATAATGTCGTCGCATTTTTAGAAAAATCACTAGGAATAGTAATTATCATATAATAATCGCCATTTTTTAGTCCTTGATTAGCTTTAGTGGCACTAACTAAACTAAAATTCATTGAATCATTTTTTTCAAGATTACTTGCTAATTCTTTTCCTACATCTAAAACAGTTTGATTATATGTTACTTTTTGATCTTCATTTACTACTGCTACGGGAATATTACTTGTATTGCCGTAAGGGTCCCATATCGAACCAAGAAAAATCCCCGAATAAATACTTGGAATTGCAATGATGGCTATTGCGACAATGATTAACCATCGATTTTTTAAAAACGTTGACCATTCTTTTTTTATCATAAATTTTTCTCCTTCCATTAGATTTTAGTTTATCCTTGAAATCTAAATAATTAATGGATATAATTTATCCATGGATAAAGTTTATCTATTAACAAATACATATTTTAGTCACATAGATATGCTTTGTCAATTAATTTATAAATTATTTTTACAGAAATTATTTTATTTATGATACAATATATTGTAGATGCAAAATGTCACAATATAAATGAGATGATTAAGGAAAATAAAGTGCGATAATCAAGAATGTCAAATGCCGATATATGCATATGATAGGGAAAAGTTAATAATATTTATAAGTTAGGGGTAGAAATGATGAAAGTTAAAAATAGTGTCGAACAAGCAATATGCTTATTAATAATGATTGCGCATAGTGATGAGGGAATACCACTTAAAAGTTATAATATTTCTGAGAGTCTTGGGGTCTCAGATTCTTATTTAAAAAAAATTATTCGTCAATTAGTAGTAGCGGGTTTAATTGCTTCTGAAGCGGGTAAAAAGGGTGGAGTCTCTTTAAAAATACCACCAGAAAAAATAACTTTGTTAGATATATTTGAAGCAATTGAGGGTAAAGAACCGTTTGCCAAGGCAACTGGGTTAGTTGAACGAGTATTTTTAAATGAATTAAAAGAGGTAAAAGAACAGAAGCAGGCAATGATTTTAGAGGCTTTTAATCAAGCTGAATTAAGTTATAAGGAAAAGTTGAAGACAATTACATTAAAGATGGCAATGGTAGAAAGAAAAAATAATTCTTGAAAATATTACACATAATTAAAATTACTTGAATTATGTAAAACAGGTATAAAATTGAATAGGGAGAAGCTATATACAAAAAGTGTATAGTTTTTTTAAAAATTTAGTTGTAACTATTGAAATTACAACATATTTGTTATATACTATGGTTGTAATGGTAAAGATTACAACAAATAAAATTTAGGAGGAAATTAAAATGAAGATAGCAGTTGTTTGTGCAAATGGGAAAGCTGGTAAATTGATTGTAAAAGAAGCCGTAGAAAGAGGCTTAGATGTTACCGCTATTGCAAGAGGAACTAATGAAAGTGTAGCGCAAAATTATATTGAAAAAGATTTATTCGCTCTAACAAAAGAAGATTTAGCGGATTTTGATATTATTATTGATGCCTTTGGAGCTTGGAGTGAAGAAAAATTGCCACTTCATAGTACTTCATTAGAAAAATTATGTGATTTGGTTAGTAATACCGATAAACGCCTTTTAGTTGTTGGTGGTGCTGGTAGTTTGTATGTAAATCCTGAACATACAATGCAGGTTATGGATGGTCCTGATTTCCCAGATATTTTTAAACCATTGGCACATGCTCAAGGAAAAGCATTAGATGAATTAAGAAAAAGAACTGATGTTAAATGGACATTTGTAAGTCCAGCTGGTGATTTTCAACCTGAAGGAAAAAGAACTGGAAAATATATTCTTGGTGGCGAAGAGTTAACATTAAATTCTAAAGGGGAAAGTACTATCAGCTATGCCGATTATGCAATCGCTATGGTTGATGAAGCTATAGAAGGAACGCATATTCAAGAAAGAATCAGTGTTGTTAGTGAATAAAGTATTTATAAAAGCTCATAAGAAATTATGGGCTTTTGACTAATTAGGAGATGAAAAATGTTACAAGAAGAGCGCTTAGATTATTTAATTAGATATTTGTTAGAGGAAGAACAGAATTATATTTTAGATATTCCGGATACAGAAATAGAGAAGAAAAAACTTTTGCGGGCGCTTATGAATGTGCGCTTACCAAAACCAATTTCACAAGAATTTTTAAATATCCAAGACCGATATTTACAAGAAGAACTAAAAAAACAAAAAATAATTTCTATAAAAGAATTAGTTCCCGTGCAAAAAGGATTATATTTATGGCAAGGTGATATTACTAAATTAAAAGTAGATGCCATTGTAAATGCTGGAAATAGTGCTCTTTTAGGCTGTTTTATTCCTTGTCATGGCTGTATTGATAATGCCATCCACTCTTATGCTGGAATCCAGTTGCGTTTAGACTGTCAAAAAATCATGGCACAACAAAATAAGCCTGAAGCAATCGGAAAAGCAAAGATTACTAAAGGCTACAATCTTCCTGCAAAATATGTGCTGCATACAGTGGGCCCAATGATCAATGGAAGATTGGTAGAAAAGGATAAAATATTACTTGCTTCTTGTTATCGATCATGTTTAGAATTGGCAGACCTATATCAGTTAAAATCAGTTGCATTTTGCTGTATTTCAACAGGAGAATTTCACTTTCCTAATGATATTGCTGGATATATTGCAGTTGATACAGTCACGCGTTATTTAAATGAAACGCACTCAGAAATAGAGGTGATTTTTAATGTTTTTAAAGAAACAGATTGGCAGATCTACAAACGATTATTGGAATAAAATCAAAAATCTAAGAAGATTGATAGAACAGGCAGATGCGATCGTTATTGGAGCTGGTGCGGGATTATCAGCTTCAGCTGGCTTAGAATATGGTGGAAAAAGATTTTTTGATAATTTTTCAGATTTTGCTAAAAAATATGGCTTACAAGATATGTATTCAGCCGGTTTTTATCCATTTGAAACGATAGAAGAATATTGGGCTTATTGGAGTCGACATATTGAATTGAATCGCTATCAAAAAAGTGTGGGAAAGCCTTATACAGATCTTCTTTCTTTAGTTAAAGATAAAGATTATTTTATATTAACTACTAATGTCGATCATTGCTTTCAAAAAGCCGGTTTTGATAAACAACGATTATTCTATACTCAAGGAGATTATGGGCTTTGGCAGTGTTCTAAGGGCTGTCATCAAGTGACTTATGATAATGAAAAGCAAGTCAAAGAAATGATTTTGAGACAAAAAGAAATGAAGATTCCATCTAATTTAATTCCATATTGTCCGCGTTGTGGTTCTTATATGACAATGAATTTACGTATTGATGATAAATTTGTTCAAGATGAGGGCTGGTATAAAGCTTTCAACAGATATCATGATTTTTTAAAACGACATGAAAATCTGCATATTTTATTTTTAGAATTAGGTGTTGGGAATAATACGCCAGTAATTATAAAATACCCTTTTTGGAAGATGACAGAGAAGAATCCCCATGCTGTTTATGGATGTATCAATTATCAGGATGCTTCTTGTCCCGTCCAAATTGAAAAACAATCTATTTGTATTCAATTTGATATTGGTAAAGCACTCCAAGATTTGTTATCTAGTTAGAAATAATATATATTATTAAAAATTTTGTTGAGTAGTTGTAAATTAATTAGTATGTAGCAATCGATTATGATCGATTGCTTATTTTCTGATAAAATTATCTTGCGCCAAAAACGCATAAAGGCAAAATATATGCTATAATGTATTACGGAGTTGATTAGATGATTAATACAGTTATATTTGATTTAGATGGAACATTAGTTAATTCATTAGAGGATTTAGCTGATACAACCAATTTGTTATTAAAAAAGAGAGGTTATCCTATTTTTGAACTTGAGCAGTATCGTTATTTTGTAGGAAATGGAGTAGCTAAATTAATTGAAAGGGCATTACCATTAGAACATAAAAATGAAGTAAAAGATATTAAGCAGGAATTTGATGAGATTTATGCTCAAAACTGTTTAAATAAAACGAGACCCTATCCGGGTATTATTGAGCTATTGAATTATTTAAAAAATAATGATTATAATTTAGCTATTGTAACTAACAAGCCACAAGTTCATGCTTCTAAAATTGCTAAGACATTATTTCCTGATTGTTTTAAATATATCTTTGGAAATAGTGACCTACATCCTAAAAAACCCGATCCTTGTTTAACTAATCTTGTCATTAATTTATTTGATGTCAAAAAAGATCAGGTTGTTTATATTGGTGATAGTGATGTTGATATTCAAACAGCAAAAAATACTAAAGTTAAATCAATTGGGGCTGCGTGGGGATTTAGAGGAGCCCAGGAATTAACAAAATGTGGTGCGGATCATGTAGTTTATCATGCTAATGAAATATTGGAGGTGCTCGATGATTGGAGTAAGTAGTTGTTTAGCAGGAGTTAAATGTACTTATCGTGGAGATGATAATTTAATTGAAATCATAAAAGAAATGGTTAATCGTAAAAAAGCAGTTATGATTTGTCCAGAGGTATTAGGAGGATTGGGAATTCCTAGAAATCCTTGTGAAATCAGAAAAGATCGAGTTATTGATATAACTGGTGAAGACAGGACAAAAGAATATGAATTAGGGGCTAAAAGGGCTTTAGAAATATTAAAAGAACATGATGTTGATGTTGTTTTACTAAAAGCTAATAGTCCTAGTTGTGGAAAGAATAAGATTTATGATGGCAGTTTTAGCCATACTTTAATTAATGGTGATGGAATTACTTGCCAATTATTGGAGAAACATGGCATAATAGTATTTAATGAGGATAAAATTGATGAATTTTTTAAATTTATAGAAAGAAGGAGAGTAGAAAATGGGACATATTTTAAAAGTTAATCCTGTATTTAAAAAAATGATTTGGGGAGGACATAAACTAAAAGATATTTATGGCTATGATATTCCAAGTGATCATACAGGGGAATGCTGGGCGATATCAGCACATCAAAATGGTGATTGCACAATGGCTAATAGTGAATTTGCAGGTAAAAAATTATCTGAATTATGGGCTGAACATCGGGAATTATTTGATAATATCGAAGGTGATCAATTTCCGTTGTTAGTTAAAATTATTGATGCCTGCAATGATCTATCAGTACAGGTTCATCCTAATGATGAATATGCGGCAGTTCATGAAAATTCTTTAGGTAAGACAGAATGCTGGTATGTTTTAGGAACTGATGAAAATACCAAAATGGTAATGGGACATCATGCTAAGACTAAAGAAGAATTTGTAGCGGCAATTGAAAATGATGATTATGATAATTTATTGAATAAGTTTGGAATCAAAGAAGGTGATTTTTTCTACATTCCTGCTGGAACGATTCATGCGATTTGTAGTGGTTCATTAATTTATGAAGCGCAGCAGTCATCAGATATTACATATCGTGTATATGATTATCATCGTAAAGATGCCAATGGTAATGAGCGGCAATTGCATGTACAACAGTCAATTGATGTAACACAAGTACCATATCAGCCATATACAAATGAGAATCAAGTAGTTGCAGAAATTGAAAATGGAACTGTTACAAAATTAATTGCTAGTGAATTTTTTACAGTTAATAAATATGACTTAACAGGTAAAAATACAATTATTAATGATAAACCATTCCAATTAGTGACAGTAATTAAAGGTGAAGGAAAAATTGCTGGTAGTGATGTAAAAATTGGTGATAATTTCATTGTATGTGCCGATCAAAAAGAAGTTGACTATGATGGTAATATGTCAGTGATGATCTGTACATTATAGTGCTATTAATATGAATCAAGGATAATGAAGTAGAGCTGTTGTTCTACTTCATTTTATTAATGACAGAAAAAACAGTTTATGATAGAATGTATACAATCTAAAAGAAATGAGGTAGATTATGGCACATATAAAGTTTAAATTTGATGTTTTAAATGCTTTTTGTAATGAAGCTTTTGAAAAATTTGGATTCACTCCAGAAGAAAGTAAGGTTATTACCGATGTCTTGTTATTATCAGACGTTTATGGAATTGAATCTCATGGAATGCAAAGACTTTCAAGATACCATAAGGGGATCGAAAAAGGAATGATCAAGGTTGATGCTAAGCCGGAAATAGTTTTTGAAACGCCTGTTTCTGCAGTAATTGATGGAAATGCGGGGATGGGTCAGTTAATAAGTAAATTTGCAATGGAAAAATGTATTGAAAAAGCTAAGAATGTAGGAATAGCAGTTGTAAGTGTTAGAAACTCTAATCATTATGGAATTGCGGGATATTATGCTAAGATGGCTTGTGACCAGGGGCTGATAGGAATGTCTTTTACAAATTCTGAAGCTATCATGGTTCCAACTTTTGCGCGTAAAGCAATGCTGGGATCAAATCCCATTGCTTTAGCTATGCCTGCTAAACCATATCCGTTTTTTTTCGATGCTTCGACAACCGTTGTAACAAGAGGAAAACTGGAAATGTACCGAAAGGCTGAAAAACAGCTGCCTCAAGGTTGGGCTTTGGATAAAGATGGCAATCCTTCAACTGATGCACCTGATGTTTTGACTAATATTACAGATAAAGTTGGTGGTGGTATTATGCCCCTTGGTGGTTCTACAGAACAATTAGGAAGCCATAAAGGATATGGATATGGTATGTTTTGTGAAATTTTCTGTTCGATTTTATCTCAAGGATTGACGTCAAATCATACACATACCGATGGTATTGGGGGAACTTGTCATGGTTTTATTGCTATAGATCCAAAAATATTTGGTGATCCTCAAGATATTGAGGCGCATTTTTCAACTTTTTTACAGGAATTAAGAGATGCTCCTAAAGCAGCTGGACAGACACGGATTTATACTCATGGTCAAAAAGAAGTTGAAGCGGTTAAAGATCGGATGGAAAATGGGATTGCAGTTGATGTAAAAACGGTATTAGAAATGAAAGATTTATCTAATTTTGTTGGTGTTGATTTTGAAAAATATTTTGGTAAATTAGATATTGATGATGCAAATTATAAAACAGTTTATTAAGGAGGAAATTTATGGAATTTAAGTGTGTACATTGTAATATTAATATTACAAATATTGAAAAGAGTGTTTCGTTTTATCAAAAAGCTTTAGGACTTAAAGTAGAAAGAACAAAAGAAGCTAGTGATGGAAGTTTTATTCTTACTTATTTAGGAGATGGGATAAGTAATTTTCAAATTGAGTTAACCTGGTTAAAAGATCATCCCCAAGCATATGATCTAGGAGAAAATGAAAGTCATATTTGTTTTGAAGTTGATGATTATGAAAAGGCCTATCAATTACATAAAGAGATGGGATGTATTTGTTTTGAAAATAAAGCGATGGGATTATACTTTATTAATGATCCTGATGATTATTGGATTGAAATTTTACCAAAAAAATAATGCTTATTCTATAACGGATAAGCATTTTTATTTTTTACTTTTTTAAATAACTGATCATATTCTGGTTTGATTTTCTTTAAACTAACGGGTTTACCATCTTTGTTAATAAAACAATGTTTTGAAGTGCCTGTTGTACAAAGAATATTATTTTGATTATAAATTTCATAACTACAAGCAAAACGAACACTGCTGTATTCATCAATTTTTACTTTAATAGTAGCGATATCATCAAAATACATCATTTGCAAGTATTTACAAGATACTTCTAATACGGGAGAAATAATGCCCTCTTTCTCCATTGTTTTATAAGTTAAACCGATTTGATTCATAAAATCAATTCGTGCTTCTTCAAACCAGCGAATATAATTTGAATGATGAATGATGCCCATTTGATCAGTTTCATAGTATTTAGCAAGATGCTGGTATGGTTTAATGTTCATAGTCTTCTCCTAAGATAAAGATTTCACCTGGGTGATGAATTTTAATAATATTATGATATTGGTTCAGTGGTTCATGGTCAAGATAATCGAGCATTTTATTGATATCATCACCAAAATGCATCGGTAAAACATATTTAGTTTTAATATTTTTCAAGATATGATTCATGCCCCACCAGGTTGTTTCTTCAAGACGGGGATCTAAAGGAATCATCATTAGATCAAAATTTATATTAACCAGCTTAGCAATTTCTTTTTTAAAAGTAACGGCCTGGTATTCATTATCCGTTTCTGGTTCTCCCAGCCAATGCCACCAGTGCAAATCACCAGCATGATATAAATATTTGTTTTCAACTTTGACTACAAAGGCGACTCCTTCATCGGTTGAAAGTAGTGTTTGCAGATGAAGATCATCGATCTTATAAGTTTTATGAGGATATACTTTGATGCCTTTATTATCAATTTCATGATCAATAATATAAGTAATATTAGGATGATCAAGATCATAAATAACAGGATTATAGTGATCATAATGTAAATGGGAAACAAAGACGTATAAAGCTTTATTTGGATCTAATTTAGGAAGCTTTCCTTTAAAGTAATCAAATAATAAAATATGTTTTTCTAATTCCACAATAAAACCACTATTATATAAATAAGTAATTTTCATATCTTAGCTCCTTATACAAATAAAAGGGAGTATTATTCTCCCTCATCATAGTTTGCAACATTGTGATAGATCTGGTCAACATCATCACAATCATTTAAATTATTCATTAAGCGTTCAAATAATTCCATGTCTTCACCAGCAAGTTCTACAGTATCTTGAGGTAAAGTTTGAATTTCATCGATGTCAAAATCAACATCTGCTTTAATTCCTTCGATTGCTTCTTTGATTTTATTTAAATCAGTTGGCTCACCAATAATTTTAATCGAACCATCACCTTCACTAATAATATCTTTTGCATCAATTTCAGCCATAACTAAAGCATCTAAAACAGTTTCTTCATCTAATCCCTTGAAACTAACAACACTAATGACATCATATAAATAAGTAACTGATCCTTCATTTCCTAATTTAGCTTTAGATTTAGTAAAGGCAGGACGTACTTGTGAAATAGTACGATTAATATTATCTGTTAAACATTTAACGATTATTGTAGCGCCACCGTTAGCATATCCTTCAAATACTTTTTCTTCATAATTTTCAGTAACACCACTTTTTACTTTATCAATTGCTCTTTTAATGACATCAGCAGGTACTTGTTCTTTTTTGGCTTTTTCAATCATTCGTCTTAAAGCTAAGTTTCCCTCTGGTTCAGGACCTCCAGCTTTAGCAATCAAGTAAATTTCTTTTCCATAACGTGAATATAATTTAGCTTTTTTTGCTGCTGTTTTTGCCATTGCAACTTTACGCACTTCATGTGCTCTACCCATAAATAATTCCTCCTTAAAGTGATAAATCCTTCTAAATTATACACTTATCGATTAATATTATCAAGTATACTTTTTATTACTTATAATCATCTAAAGTGGAAATTAACTGTTCATTTTAGATAATTAAAGTTTATTAGCACCATTTATTTTAAAAGATTATAGATTATGCTATAATCTAGGCATTATACAAGGAGATAAACGATGGAAACTACTGTAATTATTGGGGCTGGGGCAAGCGGATTGATATGTGGCCATGAATTAGCTGATCATCATGCTAATGTAATTATTCTTGAACAGTCGAATAAATCCGGAAGAAAAATCTTAGCTAGCGGTAATGGCCGCTGTAATCTTTCTAATACTAATTTAGATATGCGTTTCTATAACACAAATGATAAACGAATTGAAAAAATTATTCATGATTTTGATGCGAAGACTTATTTTGATCAAATTGGAGTATTAACTAGACAGGTTGGGACATTATTGTATCCCCGTTCAAATCAGAGTTTAACGATAAAGAATGCGTTGATGAACAATTTTGATCAGGTTGCTTTGATTGAAGAGTGCCAGGCTTTAAAAATAATCAAAAAACAAAAAGGATATCTTGTCAAAAGTACTAAAGGTAATTATGAATGTGATAATGTTGTTATTGCAACAGGGTCACCAGCTTCTTGTTTATCAGGAGAAAATAATTATGATTTGGTTAAGGACCTTGAATTAAAGATGATAAAGTTGTATCCTAGTCTAGTTCAAGTAAAAACTAAGCCAGCATACATGCAATTAAAGGGTGTACGAGTCAAATGTAAAGCTAGTTTATATCTCGATAATAAATTAATTGAAAGTCAATCTGGTGAAGTTCTGTTTACTGATCAAGGATTATCAGGGATTTGTATTATGCAGTTATCAAGGTTATTGCCAGGTAATTGTAATAATGCTGTAATCAGTTTGGATTTATTAGAAGATCTTGATGATGAAGAAGTTAAAATTTTATTAAAACAGCGCTTAGAGAAATATGGTAATTATTATCTTGAAGGAATATTTAATGATAAATTAGCTAAAGTATTAAAAAATGTAAAAAATTTAAAAGATGTTCGCTTTAAAGTGCTAGGTACATATGGTTATCAAAAAGCTCAAGTAATGCGAGGCGGTGTAAGTCTTGTAGAAATCAATGAAAATTTAGAAAGTTTAAAATATCCGGGGATTTATCTTGCAGGAGAAATATTAGATGTAGATGGCGACTGTGGTGGTTATAATCTACATTTTGCGTTTGCTTCAGGATATCATATCGCTAAAACGATATTAAGTAAGGGAAGATAAGATGATTAGAATTAATAATTTGAAAGTTTCATTAGATACTAAAGATTATCGACAGGTAATCTCACAACAATTAAATATTTCCAAAAATAAAATTAAAAATGTAAAGTTAGTGAAAAAGGCCGTTGATGCAAGAAGAAAGAATAAAGTTCATTTTGTTTGTAGTTTTGAATTTGAAATAGACAATGAAGAGATGATAATAAAAAAATATCCTAAATTACAACTTAGACAAGTAAAGCCATATCATTATCCAGTCTTAAAAGCTAATGATGAACATATTGTAGTAGTAGGTAGTGGACCAGCGGGTTTATTTTGTGCATATAACTTAGCTCGAGCTAAACAAAAAGTGACTTTGATTGAAAGAGGCAGCAAGGTAGATAAAAGAAAAGAAGATATTGATAATTTCTTTAAAACTGGTAAACTGCTTTTAAATAGTAATGTTCAATTTGGTGAGGGTGGTGCTGGAACTTTTAGTGATGGAAAACTTACCACAGGTGTCAAAGATAAAAGAAAACAATTTATTTTAGAAACTTTTGTAGCTCATGGTGCTAATGAAGATATTTTATATATGAATAAGCCGCATGTAGGGACAGACTATTTGATCAACGTTGTTAAAAGTATGCGTGAAAAAATAATTGAAAATGGCGGTACAGTGTTATTTGATAGTCAGCTTGTTGATGTTGAAATAAAAGATCAGCACTTAGTAAATATTAAAGTACGCCAGCAAGATCAAATCATGACGATGAAGCCAGATCGCTTAGTTTTAGCGATCGGACATAGTGCTCGCGATACTTATGAAATGTTGTATCAAAGAGGATTGAAAATGGAACCGAAAGCTTTTGCTGTAGGACTTAGAATCGAACATCTGCAATCATTTATTAATGAACATCAATATGGTAAATATGCAAATCATCCTAAATTAAAAGCCGCAGATTATAAATTAGCTGTTAAAACAAGCAGCGGCCGAGGTGTTTATACATTTTGTATGTGTCCTGGAGGACGAGTTATTAATTCAAGTAGCGAATCAGGAGGTGTAGTAGTAAACGGAATGAGCAACCAGGCTCGTGATGATACTAATGCCAATAGTGCAATCTTAGTAACGGTGGGACCTGATGATTTTAAAGATGATCATCCGTTATCTGGAGTTACCTATCAACGTGATCTAGAACATAAAGCATTTATACTTGGTGGTAGTAATTATCATATTCCCGTGATGAAAGTAGAAGATTATTTAATGAAACAAGTCAATGAAAGTACTGTTAAGTGCAGCGTTTTACCAGGCGTGAAAGAAGCAGATTTAAATGCTTTGTTTAGTCCCGAGATAAATGCATCTTTAAAAGAAGGATTAGAATTAATGAATCAAAAATTTTCTGGGTTTACAAGTAATGCAATTCTTTCTGGAGTAGAATCACGAAGTTCAGCACCGGTTCGATTTTATCGCGATGAATCATATCAAAGTAATATTAAAGGAATCTATCCAATCGGTGAGGGAGCTGGTTATGCTGGTGGAATCATGTCAAGTGCTTTAGATGGATTAAAATGTAGTGAATTAATTTTAAAAGGGGAGAAAGAAAAATGTCAGTCATAGAAATTGCAATCATTGGAATTGGATTAGCGATGGATGCTTTTGCGGTCTCAATTTGTAAAGGTCTTGCAATGAAGAAAATGAGTTATCAAAAAGCTATTATAATTGCTTTGTTTTTTGGCGGGTTTCAGGCACTAATGCCAGCAATAGGATATGTTTTAGGTACTACTTTTGCTTCTAAGATTGCAGCGATCGATCATTGGATTGCTTTTATCTTATTAGGCTTAATTGGTGTAAATATGATCAAAGAGGCTTTAGGTAAAGAAGATGATGAGTGTTTAGATGATGCTTTACACTTTGGTGATTTGATCATGTTGTCGATTGCTACAAGTGTTGATGCTTTAGCAGTAGGGATCACATTTGCTTTTTTTAATGTTTCAATTGTTTTATCAACATCAATTATTGGCTTTATTACTTTTATTATTTGTATAATTGGAGTAAAAGTTGGAAATGTTTTTGGGGAAAAATATAAAAGTAAGGCTGAATTAACAGGGGGAATTCTGTTGATCATTATGGGCTGTAAGATTTTGCTTGATCACTTATTCTTTTAGGAAGGTTGAAAAATGATATGAAAGTCGAAATATTAAAAAAAAGACGTGAGCATCATACAATGCGTCCGCCAAGACAAATTGCGCTTAGTTTTTTAGCAGTGATTTTTATTGGTTCAGTTTTATTAAGTTTGCCGATTTGCAATAATGCAAGTCCCACGTCATATTTAAATAATTTATTTATTGCCACTTCAGCAACATGTGTTACGGGATTAGTACCGGTTGTAATAAGTGAACAATTTAATTTGTTAGGACAATTGATCATTATTATTTTGATTCAAATTGGTGGTTTAGGTTTTTTAACATTTTTAAATTTATTATTAATAATGATCAATAAAAAGATTTCTTTGACAAATAAAA
This sequence comes from Clostridiales bacterium VE202-01, assembly GCA_000508865.1. Lineage (GTDB taxonomy): Bacteria > Bacillota_I > Bacilli_A > Erysipelotrichales > Coprobacillaceae > Thomasclavelia. The sequence goes on along the minus strand of BAHP02000015.1, from coordinate 58,841 downwards.
TAGTTTTGCAAGAAGCACTTAATCAACCATCTTTAAATGCAATTCCCAAATTTGTAAAAAATGTAATTAAATATACTTTTATAATCGAAGGAATCGGTGCAATTTTATTATGCTTTGTTTTCATTCCCGATTATGGTTTAGTTAAAGGAATATATTTTGCTGTTTTTCACGCAATTTCAGCATTTTGTAATGCTGGATTTGATGTTTTAGGAAGTAATTCATTGATTGGTTATCAAAGTAATATAATAATCAATTTTGTTATCCCATCTTTAATAATTATGGGTGGTTTAGGTTTTATTGTTTGGTTTGATGTTGCTAAAACAATAAAAAAGAGTTTCATAAACCATCTAAATTTAACTTTTATCATTTATTTAAAAATTTTAGTCTACATACTAAGCTAGTCTTAGTGATGACTGCTATTCTATTGATTGCGGGAATGATTTTATTTTATCTATGTGAATTTAATAACCCGGATACCCTTGGTAAATTAAACTTTTTAGATCAATTACAGGTGTCTTTTTTTCAATCAGCAACATTGCGAACAGCAGGATTTGCTTCTGTAGATATAGCGAGTTTATACCCGTATACTAAATTCATGATGTGCATTCTTATGTTTATCGGTGGATCACCTGCCGGTACAGCGGGAGGAATCAAGACAGTAACTTTTGCAATCAGTATTTTAATGGTCTATAATATTTATCATGGTAGAAAAGAAGTAGCTGTGTTTGCCAGAAGGATTCCTAAACGTTTAATTATTCGTTCATTTGCAATTATTACGATTGGTCTTTCTTTGGCTCTTATAAGTATTTTTATTTTAAGTATTAGTGAGAATGCTGTTTTTGTTGATATTATGTTTGAAGCTGTTTCAGCTTTTGCGACCGTAGGATTAAGTGCATCGTTAACACCTTCACTTACGGTAATTGGTAAAATAATAATTATTATCTTAATGTATATTGGTAGAATCGGAACAATTACTTTGATAATATCATTTGCTAGAAAATCTTATATTAATGCAGGAAAAAAAGAAGTAAGATATACTGATGGTAATATCTTGCTAGGTTAGGAGTAGAAAAATGAAAAATAAACAATATGCAGTATTAGGTTTAGGGGTGTTTGGATCAACTGTTGCAACAACATTATCGCAGTATGACTGTGAAGTTATTGCAATTGATAAAGATGAATCTTGTGTAGAAAGGATTGCTGATGAGGTCACTAAGGCAGTTGTTGCTGATACTACTGATATCGAGCAGTTAAGAGCACTAGGGTTGGATGATATTGACGTTGCTGTGATTGCAATCGGGACACATTTAGAAGAAGCTGTTTTAACGACGATGAACGTAAAGGACCTAGGGGTTCCATATGTAATTGCTAAAGCGAAAAATAAACAGTTTTCTAAAATATTAGAAAAAGTTGGCGTTAATAAAGTAATTAGAGCTGAAAAGGATATGGGAATTAGAGTAGCTAAATCATTGCTTAGAAAAAATATTGTTGATTTAGTTGAATTAGACGAAGAGTATTCTTTGGTAGAAATAAATGCACCACATGATTGGACTGGTAAAAGTGTTCAAGATCTAGACATTAGAAAGGCTTTTCATATGAATATTATTGGGGTAAAAGATAGTGAAGATAATATGTCATTAAATATTGGAGCTGATTATATTGTAAAAAAGGGTGATCGTTTTTTAGTGATTGGAAAGACTACTGAAATAGAACGATTTGATTATTTTACAGAATAGAAAGAGCAGTACTAAAGTATGGAAATCTATAAAAGATAGCCATACTTTTATTATTTGCTTATTAAAAAAAATAAATTTATAAATGATTTTTAAGTAATTGTTAATTATCTTGTATTTTAGCTAAAATATGATAAACTTCTTTTGAATGTATCAAAGCCGTTGAGAAAATTAGACAAATGAGCTACAATGAATGTATTAGGGAGGTATCTTTGGATGAAGATTATTATTTTGGGAGCGGGAAAAGTAGGGAAAACGCTAACCCAATATATGGCTAATGAAGATCATGATATTATCGTTATTGATCAAAATGCAACTAAGGTCAATGATGTTGTTAATCAATATGATGTTATTGGGGTTGTTGGAAATGGTGGATCGTATGATATTTTAATGGAGGCTAATGCTGATGAAGCTGATTTGATTATTTGTGTAACAGCTTCTGACGAATTAAATATTTTAGCTGGATTAATGGCAAAAAGAATGGGGACAAAGCATACGATTGCAAGAGTTAGAAATCCTGATTATTCAAAACAGCGCGACTTTATGAGAAATCAATTAGGATTTTCATTGATTATTAATCCTGAATTAGAAGCGGCAAATGAAATTAGAAGAACGTTGTCATTTTCTTCAGCAGTAAAAGTTGAAACTTTTGCTAGAGGAAAAGTCGAACTTGCGGAATTTAATGTTGATGAAAGCACTCAGCTCAATAATATTCAACTAAGTAAGTTAAATAATATTTCTAAAGCTAATATCTTAGTATGTGCAGTAAGTCGTGATGATGAGGTAATTATTCCGGATGGTAATTATGTAATTAAGACAGGTGATCATTTATATATAACGGGATCTCATCGAGATTTGACAAGATTCTGTTTAGATATTGGAATCATTACTAAGCAAATAAAAAAAGTAATGATCATTGGTGGCGGAAAGATCGCATTTTATTTAGCTAAGCAGTTAAGTGTTTTAGGAATGCGCGTAAAAATTATTGAAAATAACACAGAACATTGTAAAGTATTAGCAAAAAACTACCTTTTATTACAGTCATTAATGCAGATGGTAGTGATGAAGAAATATTAGTTGAAGAAGGAATTGAAAATATAGATGCATTTTTAGCATTAACAGGATTAGATGAAGAAAATTTAATTTTATCTTTGTATGCTAAAAAATGTATCATAAAAAAACAGTGGCTAAAGTTACCCGAATGAATTATGCGGGATTAGTTAATAGTCTTAATGTAGATACGATTATTTCACCAAAAAGTGCGATTGCAGCTCAGATCGTTCGTTATGTAAGGGCTAAGGTTAATAAAGATGATGATTCCAGTGTCAAAACTTTATATAAGATCGTGAATGGGGAAATTGAAGCAAGTGAATTTGTAGTTACTAATAAAATTTCTTTTTTAGGTAAAACATTAAATGAATTAAAATTAAAAAATCATATTTTAGTAGCAGCTATTTCTAGAGGAAATGAAATGATTGTTCCTAAAGGTGGAACCACAATTGAATTAGGTGATCATGTAATTATTATATCTCGTGATGAAAAATTAAGAACATTGAATGATATTATAAGGAGATAACCAAATGAATAAAAAGATGATCATTTTTACATTAGGGAAGCTGTTACAAATAACAGGATTACTAATGTATATTCCTGTATTAGTTGCAATAATATATCAAGAAGCAGAAGGAATTAGTTTTGCAATTCTTGGAGCTTTGATTTTTGGCTTAGGAACGATTATTTCATTTAAGCACCCAGCTAAAAAAAATATTTATGCTCGTGAAGGTTTTGTAATCGTTGCTTTGAGCTGGATCTTAATTTCGATTTTTGGGGCTTTACCATTTTGTTTAACTGGCGAAATCCCGTCATTTATAGATGCTTTTTTTGAGATGGTATCCGGCTTTACAACAACGGGTTCTTCAATTTTGTCTGATATTGAAGCATTAAGTCATGCTAGTTTATTTTGGCGTAGCTTTTCGCATTGGCTTGGTGGAATGGGAATTCTGGTTTTTGTGATTGCTTTTGTACCAATTTCCTCAGGGCGTTCTTTACATATTTTAAGAGCCGAGGTTCCTGGACCAGTAGTAGGTAAATTAGTTTCTAAAATTCGCTTAACAGCAAGAATTTTGTATATTATTTATGCTGTTTTGACGTTAGTAGAGACGGTTTTATTGTTGTTTGGGGGAATGCCGTTATTTGATAGCCTTTTAAATTCATTTGGAACAGCAGGAACTGGTGGATTTGCAATCAAAAATGCTAGTATTGCTGCTTATGATAGTGTCTATGTAGATACCGTGATTACGATTTTTATGATTTTATTCGGGATTAATTTTAATTTGATTTATTTTGTAATTATTGGAAAATTCAAAGAAGTATTTAAGAGTGAAGAACTGCGTTATTATTTCTTGATCATTATTGGTGCAACTATTCTAATTACAATCAATATCTTACCAATGTACGAATCGATTTTTTCAGCGTTACGTTATTCAAGTTTTACAGTCGGTTCTATTATTACAACAACAGGATTTGTAACAGCTGATTATGGTAAATGGCCAATGTTTTCACAAATGATCATTATTATTTTAATGTTTGTTGGTGCCTGTTCCGGTTCAACTGGTGGGGGAATGAAAGTATCAAGAATTTTTATTTATTTAAAGAATGCGAAGAAAGAATTAAAACACTTATTACATCCTCATAGTATTCAAACAGTTGAATTTGAAAAACAGCCAATAGATGATCATGTAATCGCTAATATTCATTCATATCTAGTTTTATATTTAGTTATTTTTGCATTATCACTGCTGGTTTTAACGATTTTTAATTTAGATTTCAAAAGTGCATTTTCAGCAGTTGCTACTTGTTTAAATAATGTTGGACCTGGTTTTGATGTAGTTGGTCCCGTTAGTAATTTTTCATCATTATCGGATGTCTCAAAATTAGTCTTATCTTTTGATATGTTGGCAGGACGGTTAGAAATTTTTCCGATTTTATTATTATTTGCTCCATCACAGTGGCGTAGATAGCATAAAAAAAGGTAAATTGTGTAGACTATAGAGAGGTGATTTGATGAAAAAGGAAGAACTTGTAATAAAAAATGCCCTTCGAATGACGAAAGAGGCTGATGAGCATCTTTCTGTCTATGCAACTAAAAATAGTGATTGTATTAAAATAAAACAAATTATTAAGGATAAAGAAGAATTTGATATTCGCTGGCCTTTTGAAGAAGATATAGATCGAATTTTATATTGTAAATCATATCAGCGTTATGTCGATAAAACACAAGCTTTATCCTTTTTTCGTAACGCTCATATTTCTAAACGTTCAATTCATGTCCAATGGGTCAGTCGGATTGCAAGACAGATCGGCAGAGGTTTAAGCTTGAATCTGGATCTAATTGAAGCTGCTGCTTTAGGCCATGATTTAGGACACGCACCTTATGGTCATGTTGGTGAAAAGGCATTGAATGAAATTCTTCAAGATAAGGGTTACGGTTATTTTGCCCATAATGCTAATAGTGTTCGAAACATTTTATTTATTGAAAGAAAGGGAACAGGATATAATGTTTCATTACAGGTATTAGATGCTATTTTATGTCATAATGGTGAGATGTTATCGAAAAAATATATTCCTGATACTAATAAAACAATTGGACAGTTTTGGCAAGAGTATGATGATTGTTGGCATAAATGTGATACGAGTAAGAAGATTCGTCCAATGACATTAGAAGGCTGTGTAGTTAGGGTTTCTGATGTTATTTCATATATTGGCAAAGATATTGAAGATGCAATCAGAGTGGGAATTATAAAACAAAGTGATCTTCCTAAAGAGGCTACTGATGTTTTAGGCTTTGATAATAAATCGATGATCAATCGCTTGATTGGTGATTTAGTAATTCATAGTTATGAGTTGCCATATTTACGTTTTTCTAATGAAGTATTTGAGGCATTAAAAAGTTTGTTAAATTTTTTAACGATAAGAGTTCATCAACATCCTGTTTTAGTTAAAGAAAATACTAAACTTATTAGAATGATCAAACAATTATATGATGTTTATTATGAAGAGCTGACTGATCCACTAAATAAAGATTGTAAAATAAAAGCGTTTGTTGCTAAAATGTCATCGCAGTATCAACGTAATGATCCTGCTTTGATCGTTGCTGATTATTTATCAATGATGACAGACTCTTATGTTTTAAATGAGTATGAAACAATTTTTTTACCAATTCAGCATAATAAAATAATTTAGTATAAATTATCTTATTGGTATTATCTTTTTTAAATTCGTAGTATAATAATTTTATAAGGAGGAGTTACTATGAAACTAATTATTGCAATTGTTAATTCTGATGATAGTTCAGCTGTTCAAGGAGCCCTTACTGAAAAGGGATATTTTGTTACTAAATTATCTACAACCGGGGGATTTTTAAAAAAAGGAAATACAACATTTTTTGTTGGAACTAATGATGATAAAGTTGAAGACTGTATTTCGATAATTAAGGCTAATGCTAAAAAACGGGTTGAAAAAGAACCGACTATTCCTCCAACTGAAATGGGAGAGTTTTTTACGCCAATCATGGTAGATGTTCTAGTAGGTGGAGCCACTGTATTCGTACTTAATATTGATCAGTTCGAAAAATTCTAAAAAAAGAAGTAGCTATGCTACTTCTTTTAGCATATAATGTTTTAAGGTGATAATAATGGAGTATAGGTTAATAAAAGAAAATGAGATAGAAGCAGTAATTAAATTAGTTCAACAGGTTGCTAAAGAATTTATCTTTGCTAATTTAGAAAGTAATGGATCAAAAGACTTTGACCAGCTAAATACAAAAGAATTTTATTTAGATAAGTCTAATCTTACATATATTTGTTTAAACGATAATAAAATTATTGGTATGGTTAGTTTAAGTAAAGGAAATTATTTAAGTTTATTATTTGTTGATAAGCAATATCAGAGAAAGGGAATTGGAAAAAGATTAGTAGAAATAATTGATAATCTAGTTTTAGGTGATCTTGAAGTTAATGCGGCTATTAATACTAGATCATTTTATGAACATCTTGGTTTTAAAATAAACGGTAATTTAGAAAAAAAAGAGGGAATATTATATTATCCAATGATTAAAATGAGAAGCGTAAAAAAACGCTTTAATAATTATGATGAAGTTGTGGAATTTATCAGTAGTCAAAAAAATCGTGTTTATAGCCTTGATAATTTTAAACGCTATATGGAAGATCTAGGTAATCCGCAGTTGATTTTAGACTGTGTTCATATTGGTGGAACAAATGGAAAGGGATCAACAACTAATTATATTAAAGAAGTATTAAAGCAATCAGGATATAAGATTGCCACTTTTACATCACCAGCTTTATATTCAAGATTAGATATTATTAGAATTAATGATCAATTTATCGATGAACAAACTATGGTGGATTATGCTAATCGCTATGTTGATTTGTGGTTGAAATATGAAATTTCAATGTTTGAAATTGAAGTATTTATTGCAATAATGTATTTTATTGAACAAAAAGTTGATTTAGCACTATTTGAAGTAGGGTTAGGCGGTTTATTAGATGCTACAAATATCATTATGCCAAAACTAGCGATCAATACTAATATCGGTTTAGATCATGTAGATTATTTAGGGCATGATTATCAAAGTATTGCTTTGAATAAAGCGGGAATTGTAAAAGATGGAATCGATTATTTAACAGGTGAGACGAAAACAGAATGTTTAGAAGTGTTTAATGAGATATGTCGCAGGCATCATAGTAAATTGTTAACTTTACAGCCAATTACAAATATTTTAGACAGTAATAATGTTAGTTATCGTTATCGTGGTTATGATATTATCCTGGATACCCCTGCTTTGTATCAAATATATAATAGTGCTTTAGCTTTAGAAGCGTTGTTATATTTAAAAAATCATCAAATCGTTGATTTTAGTGATGATGACTTATTACAAGGAATGTATAATGCTCGCTGGGCAGGACGTTTTGAAATCGTTAATATTGAACCTTTGATAATCATTGATGGAGCCCATAATAAAGAAGGAATCGATGCTTTTTATGAGTGTGCTAAAAAGTATGATCAAATAAAAATAATTTTTAGTGCTCTCCGTGATAAAGATTATAAGCATATGATTGAAAAACTGCTCCAATTAACTGATGATATTACGATTTGTGAATTTGAACACGTAAGAGCTAGCGATGCTAAAACGCTTGCTGATGGTTTTGATGTTAAAATTGAACCTGATTATAAAATAGCTCTTGATCAAGCGTTTGATCATGAGGGAACGGTTTTTGTTACAGGATCATTATATTTTATTTCTAAAGTTAGAGAGTATATCATGGAAAGATCAGGATAAAATGCTGATCTTTTTTTGTTTGCTTAAAATTATTGTGTTATAATCTTATAAACTAAAAAAGGAGATAAGTGAATGACATTATTTTTATTATTTATTGCTGCTGTTATCATTATCTGCATCCTTGCTACAAGACTTTCCTATAAGTTTGGAGTTCCGACTTTGTTGATATTTATCTTATTAGGAATGATTTTTGGAAGTGATGGGATATTTAAGATTAGTTTTGATGATTTTGTTATTAGTGAGAATATTTGTACCTTTGCTCTTATATATATAATGTTTTATGGCGGATTTTGTTTAAATTTTAATACTGCCAAACCCGTATTAGTTAAAGCAACGATCATGTCGACTTTAGGTGTTATTTTAACTTGTGGTTTTGTAGGATTATTTTGTTATGGAATTTTAAAAACCAGTCTGCTTGAGGGAATGTTGATAGGTGCGGTCGTAGCTTCCACCGATGCAGCTTCAGTGTTTAGTATTTTAAGAATGAAACGCTTAAATTTAAAGGAAGGAATTGCACCGTTATTGGAAATGGAAAGTGGTAGTAATGATCCAACAGCTTATATGTTGACGGTTATTATTTTGACACTTTTATCTGGTAAAACGACTAATATATTTATGCTTATATTAAGCCAGGTGCTATTGGGAGGCTTATGTGGGGTTGTGATTGGTTTTCTGGCGAGAAATTTTTTGGATCGAATTCGATTAAATGAGGTTGGTTTAAAATCTATTTTTGTAGCGGCTCTAGCGCTACTGGCTTATGCTTTGCCTAGTGTAATGAATGGTAATGGTTTTTTAAGTGTTTATTTATTTGGAATAATATTAGGAAATAGTAAATTAAAAAAGAAAACATCTTTAATTCATTTTTTGATAGTATTTCACATATGATGCAGATCTTACTTTTCTTTTTATTAGGACTATTATGCTTTCCTTTACAGCTCATTGATATTATTTCACCAGCTATTTTAATTGCTTTATTTTTAACTTTTGTTGCCCGACCGCTAACCGTATTTATTTGTTTAACTCCTTTTAAAGTTCCGTTGAAACAGCAGTTATTCATTTCCTGGTGTGGTTTACGAGGTGCTGCTTCGATCGTATTTGCAATTATGACAGTTGTATCGCCAGCTTATACAAATAATGATATATTTCATATTGTATTTTTAGTTGCTTTACTTTCAATTACTTTTCAGGGGACTTTGCTGCCTTTGATGGCAAAATGGTTTGATGTAGAAGATAATCGAAATGATACGATGAAGACATTTAATGATTATACTAATGATAGTTCTTTTGAACTGGTTAAAATATATTTGGATAAAAATCATCCTTGGATCAATCAGACATTAGGTACGATCATAACACCTACTGACATGTTGGTAGTAACGATCATTCGCGATAATCAAATGATTTTACCTAAAGGATCAACAAGAATCATGTATCAGGATATCTTGATCATGTGTGCTCCTAGTTATGAAGGTAATGATATTTATCTTGATGAAATATGTATTGAACAGTCACATCATTGGATTGGGGCAACTTTGGCGAAGATAAATCCTGCTAATAAATTTTTAGTTGTATTTATCAAGCGTAATAATGAGATTCTTATTCCTAATGGTAAAACGAAAATTAAACAAGATGATATCTTAGTGATTTGTAAAAAGGAGTATTTAGGTTTTGTTGATAATAACTAAATTACTTGATGTAAACAGTTATTTATAGTATGATTCTAATTGTATACATTTTTGTATATAATTTAGAAAAAGGGGGAGTCTACTTTTTAGTAGCAATCGCATGTACGGTCATTGATCGGAATTAACGCCTGTGGACTAGAAATGAGGATGAAGCAGGAAAGATTGTAAATAAGTAGCAATCAGATTATGATTCAAATTATTTGCGGATTTATTTTAGTTTTGATCGGGGTATTGGTATTTTGGAAATACCCAATCAAAAGTGACACGAAGTCACTTACGTTAGCTGCTTTGTTTATTGTACTGGCAGCAGTATTAAAAAGGTTATCAATTATGATACCGTTATTTGGTTTTGAGAGTTTAAAAATCTCTATTGAAGTTATTCCGATGCTGTTAGCAGGAATAATGCTGGCACCTGGTTATTGTTATATTATCGGGATTGCTGTAGATTTAGTTGGGTTGATCGTGACACCAACAGGTTTTCCGTTTTTAGGATTTACATTAAGCGCAGTACTACAAACTTTGATTCCATCGATAGTGGTGGTAACGGTAAAAGAAAATTATACTCATTTTTTAGAGAAGATCATTCAAGTTATTTTAGTGCTTTTAGCAATCAGTGCCTGTGGTTATGTTTTTAGTTTAGATCAAGTAACTATTTCGAATAACGTGGTAAATATTACATTTAATTATAAAATTGCAATTAGTGTTATTTGTATTGTAATGATAAGTGTTTTATTTATTGTAATGTATTATTATAAAAGAAAGTTAAATGAGTCAGATTATCACTTATTTAATTTATGGCTTATTTCCGTAGTGCTTGTTGAAATGGTAATTACGTTTTGTTTAACGCCATATTGGTTGCAAGTGATGTATGGAATACCGTTTACATTATCTTTATTTATTCGAGTAATTAAAGAGTGTATTATGATTCCTGTTGATATCATTTTAGGATATAGTGTTTTAAAAGTTTTGAAACGATTATAGAGTCTTTTAATTAAGGCTCTTTTTTGTTTATTTTTAGAAAAATTGGAAAAAATATTGTGAGGTGAAATTAATGAATACATCTAAGTATAATCAGATTGCAGAAAAGCTAAAACCGCAAAAGCAGGTAAAAAAGCATTGTTTAAGTGCCTTTATTTATGGTGGAATAATAGGTTTGATTGGTCAAGGATTATTAGATTTTTATATGACGATTTTTGATATTAAAGAAAAAGAAGCGACACCGATGATGATCATTACGATTGTCTTAGCGGCAGCTATTTTAACCGGACTGGGAATCTATGATCGTATCGGTAAAAAAGCTGGTGCGGGTACCTTTATTCCAATCACAGGTTTTTCTAATAGTATGACATCTAGTGCACTGGAAGCTAAAAGTGAAGGATTAGTAACAGGTATCGGTGCTAATATGTTTAAACTGGGTGGTACAGTAATAACATTTGGAATCGTAGCTTCGTTTATTTTAGGAGGAATTCGTTATGTCATCAGTCTTATCTGGTAGCTCGATGATTTTAAAAAATGTTTATATTAGAGCAATTGGTACTACTTGTGGAATTGATGAATTTAATGGTCCGTTAGGTGATTATTTTGATCAGCATTATCCTGATTTTCGCTTTGGCAATGATTCTTATGAGCAGGCAGAAATAGCAATGTTACAAGATGCCCTTGGCATTGCTTTAAAAAAAGGTAAATTAAAAAAAGAAGATATTAATGTATATTTAGGTGGTGACTTAAATAACCAGGTTACTGCTAGTAATTATACCGCTAAGGATTTTCAAAGACCTTTTATGGCGATGTATGGTGCGTGTGCTACAATGGGTCTAGTGATAAATACCGCTGCTATGTTGATTGAAAATCATAGTTTACATAATGCTAATTGTTTTGTATGTAGTCATAATGCTACAGCGGAAAGACAGTTTCGCTATCCCGTAGAATATGGTGTGCAGCGTAAAGAAACAATGACGACTACTGCTACAGGAGCTGTAAGTGTGATTCTTGATAATAATCCTAGTGCTATTAGAATCGAAGCTTTAACGATTGGTCGCGTTGTTGATATGGATCAAAGTGATCCTAATGATATGGGAAGGGCAATGGCACCAGCGGCTTTTGATACGCTATGTAATCATTTAACTGATCTTAACCGCCAGGCTAATTATTATGATTTGATCGTCACAGGTGATTTATCAGATTATGGTAAAGCAATCATGAAGGAATTGATGAAAGAAAGTCATATTAGCTATAAAGAATATGATGATTGTGGCAGTTTATTATATAGTAAGGATCAAGATGTTAATCAAGGAGGCAGTGGTCCTTCATGTAGTGCTTTAGTTACTTTTGGATATTTATACCAAAAAATGTTAAAGCATAAGTATAAAAGAATTCTTGTTATTACTACAGGTGCTTTATTATCACCAGTAATGACTAATCAAAAGCAAAGTATCCCTTGTATTGGTCACGCCTTTAGTTTGGAGGTAGTAGAATAATGAATTATATTTTAGCATTTATTTTTTGTGGTTTTGTCTGTGTCGTGGCGCAGCTTATTTATGAGTACACTAAGTTGACCCCTGGTCACATTACTAGTATGTTCGTGGTTATTGGAGCGTTTTTAGATTTGTTTCATATTTATGATAAACTAGTTGAAATTTTTCATGCGGGAGCCTTGCTTCCTATTACTAGTTTTGGTCATTCATTAATGCATGGAGCATTAGCAGCAACGAAAGAATATGGTTTTTTTGGTCTGGCACTGGGGGTTTTTGATTTAACTGCCGCTGGAATCAGTAGTGCGATATTATTTGCTTTTCTTGTTGCTGTATGTACTAAACCAAAATCATAATGAAGAATCCTTCTTTTGATCTCAATACCCGAACACTTGATTTTGAAAATGAAGAAGTAACGATCAATTACGTCTCAAGCCTTTGTTCTGATGATTTAATTGCATATTTAGTCGAAGGAATAACAAATCATCGAGGAAAAACATTAAAAGACTGTATAAATAATGGTGATGTAAAAGAAGAAACAGATCTTGAAAAAGCGCAGTATGCGATGTTGACAGGTTGTGCAGTAGTAAATTATCGTGATAAACAGTATGTATTAGATACAAGGAATTTTCCCAGCCGCTCTGTCGAAGAACCCGAAACGGAAAAGAGTGTTAGAGGTTCTAAAGATGGTTTTAATGAATCAATGCTTACATGTGCAGGATTGATTCGCCGGAGGATCAGAACGATCGATCTAGTTATGAATAAGCAAACGATTGGAAAAAATAATCCTTTAGATATTTGTTTATGTTATTTAAATAGTCAAGTCGATCAAAGTATGCTACAGACGATTTTAGAGCGAATTAAAGAAATTAAAAATGAAGATCTAGTAATGTCAGATCGAGCAGTTGAAGAAATGATCTTAGATCAAGGGTACAATCCTTTTCCCTTAGTTCGTTATAGTGAACGGCCAGATGTTGTATCGACACATATTTTACATGGCCACATTGCTATAATTTGTGACACTTCGTCATCAGTAATGATGATTCCAACGACGATATTTGAAATTTTAGAACATGTTGAAGAACATCGTCAAACTCCAATCATTGGTACTTTTATTCGTCTGATTCGTTTTAGTGCGGTATTAATTTCGCTTTATTTAGTTCCTTTATGGTTATTATTAACAAATGATGGGAATCTTGATCTAGTTTTTTTGGGACAAGTATTATTAGTAGAACTTGCAATCGAACTGCTTAGAATTGCAACGATTCATACTCCGACGTCATTATCTAATGCTATGGGGATGATTGCTGCTGTATTGTTAGGTCAGTTTGCGATTGATCTTGGTATTTTTAGTGAAGAAATTTTACTTTTTTGTGCTATTGGTGATGTTGGTGGTTTTGCGACACCAAATTATGAATTATCACTTACTAATAAGTATCTAAAGATTTTTTTGATAATCTTTGCAGGATTTTTAGGCTGGATTGGCTTTATTATTTTTCATATTATTTTAATTGGATATTTGGTTAGATTAAAACCACTTGGTACTTCTTATTTGTATCCACTTTATCCTTTTGATGGTAAAGAGATGCTTAATTTTATTATTCGTAAACCAAAAAGTAAAAGAGGATCGTAAAGCCTTGATTATTTATATAATTGAGGTTTTTTTGTAAAAAAAAGAATTCTTCTAATACTGCAATTTATGTGTTATAATAACTAATGCGTAATTAGGAGGTTTCATCATGGAATATCAGGTAGTAATTGAAGACTTTCAAGGACCTTTAGATTTATTATTACATCTAATTAAAGAAAAAGAAATGGATTTGGAATCGTTAGAATTATCTGTAATTGCTGATCAGTATTTGCAATATATTCATGCGATGGATCCATCTTTATTGGAAGTGATGTCAGAATATTTAGTCATGGCTGCTGATTTGATTGAAATGAAAAGTAAAATGCTTATTCCTAAAGAAAAAGTAACGATCAACGATGACTATCAAGAGGATCCTCGAGAAGCTTTAATAAAACGTTTGATTGAATATAAACGTTATAAAGATGTTCTTGATGATATTCGTGAAAAATATGAACAGCGACAAAATATCATCATTAAACCAGCAGAATCAATGGATGAATATATCATAGATACTAGTTCTATGATACCTGAAGGTTTGGAAGTATACGATTTAATGAAGGCAATGCAAAAAATGTTTCAACGAAAGGCTCTGATGAAGCCGTTAGATACTCATATTGCTAAAAAAGATATTTCAATTGATGAAAGAACCGAACAAATTAGAGATTATTTTAAAACGAGGGTAAATAAAAAAGTAAAATTTGAAGAATTATTTGATCGATATGACCGCTTTTATTTTATTGTTACTTTTATTGCAATATTAGTTTTAGCTAAGGATAAAGAAGTAGAAATAATTCAAGATGGATTATTTGCGGATATATATGTAGAGGGGAAGGTTTAATGGAAGAAACTAATTACTTAGACATTATAGAAGGAATGCTGTATTTGGCAGGGGATGATGGGGTAGATACTAAACAGATTGCCAGTGTGTTAGAGATAAGTCGTAAAGATGCGGTGTTATTGATGGATAAATTTGTTGAAAGTTATGAAAAAAAAGCAATAAAGGGTGTGATTTTGGTTAACTTTGGGGGACGTTATAAATTAGCTACTAATAGCGAGTATTTTGCTTATTATCAAAAAATGGTTGAACAAAGCAGTGCTAATTTATCTAATGCAGCTTTAGAAACCTTAGCAATTATTGCTTATAATCAGCCAATTACACGAGTAGGAATCGAAGATATTCGTGGGGTAGGATGTGATGCGATGATCCGTAAATTAGTTGCTAAGGCATTGATTAAAGAAGTTGGTCGTGAAGATAGTCCGGGGATGCCGATTTTATATGGTGTGACTGATGAATTTATGGATACATTTGGACTGGCATCATTAGATGAACTACCGGCCTTAGCAGATATTGTTGAAGTTGATGAACAAGAAGATATCTTTGCAACAAGATATCGTGAAGATAACGAGGCGAGCAATGAAAGCCATTAAACATTTTAAGACAATTACTAAACATAAATATTATGTGATGAAGTTATGTTTTCGTTTTGGTTTATATAAACAGGGATTAAAACATGATTTATCAAAATATTCATGGAGTGAATTTTCTACTGGTGCTAAATATTATTTAGGTTATAAATCACCTAATAGTAATGAAAGAGAAATGATTGGTTATAGTAGTGCCTGGTTACACCATAAAGGACGCAATAAGCATCATTGGGAATATTGGATCGATTTTACAAGCCAAGGTATTATTGCAATTGAAATGCCAATTAAGTATGTAGTAGAAATGTTTTGTGATCGCGTAGCCGCGACGATGGTTTATCGCGGTAAAGATTTTGATTTTACAGCCCCTTTAGATTATTATAATAAAACAAGATTCTATTATGTAATCAATGAAAATACTGATCGGATAATTAAGGATATGCTGGAACATTTAGCAAATTCAAATCTTGATGAAACAATAAAATATATTAAAGAAACATATTTAAATGGTACTTATAAATAATAGTTTGTAAAACCAGGTAGAGGAAAATATAATGAATAATACTGAAAGAAATACTGGTGACCAGCATACGATTACAGATTGGCCGATAGAAATACAAAATATCAATGATATTCCTAGTGATTTTCAAAAGCAGGTTTTAACAGCTTTTGGGGATAATGTTTTTGATTATATTTTAGTATATGCACCTGCATGTTCGATGATAAAAGAGTCGTTAGCATATTTATTTGCTTATGGTAATAATAGAATCTTTTATTTTTATAAAGAAAAAGATAGTATTAAACAGACTATTGTAGAACGAAATGATATTTTTGAAGTGATAACGATAAAAGAACTTTTAAATACTAAAATAATTATAAAATATAAATACGGTGAGCTGGTATTTCCATATGTTTCTTCGTCATATTATTTATATGAACCATTTTTAAATTGGAGTCTAGGTTTAAAAAAAGACTTTTTACCATCTTCGATTGAACGTAATAATCCGCGACCAAGATCACTTTATCAGGATAGTTTAACGATGTTTAATTATTCATTGGCAGCATATCGACTAGGAAGCAAAATAAAAAAATATGATTATAATTTTCAAAAACGCAAAAAGAAATGGATGCCTTGGAAAAGCAGCATAGAAGAATGGTTAGATGTTGAAATGGAAAGGGGTACTTTTCATATATATAGTTTTGAGTATCTTACTAAATGTATTTATAAGTTATTTGGTAACTAAAAAGAGCATCGTTTAATGTCTTGGTCAAAGACATTAAATTTTGCTCTTTTATTATTAATAAACAATTTATTTAAATCGTGCTTTCTTTGAATAATGTGTATGCAATAGATGATGAGCTTTTTCGCTGTTTGGTTCTCCTAAGAAATCAGCATATAACTTTTGAATTTGTGAGTTCTTATGAGATTTACGAACTGGTAATGCTAGATCTTCATCATATAGAGCTTTCGCACGAGCTTGTTTCCAGTCAAAACCACTGTTACGAGTTAACGCATTGATGTAAGATTGACCACCACCGTTGACACAGCCACCTGGACAACCCATGATTTCGATGAAATGGTATTTTGAAGTACCATTTTTAATTTCTTCTAATAATGGTTTAGCTAAAGTCATACTATGAGCAACAGCAACATTTACTGTTAGATCACCAATTTTTATGCAGGCTTCTTTAACACCTTCTTCACCACGAACGGCATGATATTCGATCGTAGATAAATCTTCTTTGGTTAAAACATCAGCTACTGTTCGTAATGCGGCTTCCATAACTCCACCGCTGGCACCAAAGATAACCCCTGCACCAGTGTATTCTCCAAACATATCTTGATCAAAATCTTCATCTTTTAAGTCACGGAAATTAATACCAAACATCTTGATCAATTTACCTAATTCTCTAGTTGTTAATACAGCATCAACATCTTTTAAACCGTCAGTAAGATTTTCTTCGCGTTCTTTTTCACCTTTTTTAGCGACACATGGCATGATTGAAACAACATAAATATCTTTAGGATCAATGTTGTTAGTTTTTGCATAATATGATTTGATCATCGCACCTAACATCATGTGTGGTGATTTACAACTAGATAAATGATCTAATAAATCAGGATATTCATGTTCAATATAATTGACCCATCCTGGACTACAAGATGTAATCATTGGTAAAACACCATTATTTTGAACACGACTAATAAATTCATTTCCTTCTTCCATGATAGTTAAATCAGCACCAAAATTAGTATCATATACTTTATCGAAGCCCATTAACTTTAATGCATGAACCATTTTACCAGTAACTCTAGTACCGATCGGCATTCCAAATTCTTCACCTAAACTAGCTCTAACTGCTGGAGCAGTTTGAACGATGACATGTTTAGTTGGATCATTTAAAGCAATGATGACATCATGGACTTCTTCTTTTTCATGTAAAGCTCCAACTGGACAAACATTGATACATTGACCACATTGCATACAGTTAACATCATTTAAACTTTTATCATATACTGGACCAACTTTAGTTTTAAATCCACGATTCATAAAGCCAAGAATTCCTAAACCTTGATGTTTTGCACAAGTTTCTACACAACGTCCACATAACACACATTTTGAAGTGTTACGAACGATTCCAGGAGATATTTCATCAAAAGTTGGAGTGGTTTTTTCACCTGCAAAGGCATCTTCACGAACTCCTAATTCTTGACATAATCTTTGTAATTCACAGTTTGTATTACGAATACAAGATAAACAGTCTTTAGAGTGGTTTGAAACGATTAATTCAACTACTCTTCTTCTGGCATCTAAAGCTCTTTGAGAATTAGTTCTTACAACTAATCCCTCTCTAACAGGATAAACACAAGCAGCACATAGTGTTCTAGCACCTTCAACTTCAACTTGGCAGACACGGCAGGCTCCTGTTCCTGTAACATCTTTTAAATAACATAAAGTAGGGATATGGATTCCGTTATTTTTGGCTGCTTCTAAGATAGTTTGCCCTTCATAAGCCTCTACTTCACGGTTATTGATCGTCATTTTTATTTTTGACATTCCTTACACCTACTTTCTTTCAATTACTTTAAAGTGACAAGCTTTGATACATTGACCACATTTAATACATTTTTCTTTATCAATGACATATGGTACTTTACCAAGTTCACCATGAATGGCACCAACTGGGCATTGTTTTGCACAAAGACCGCATTTACGACATTTATCTTCATCAATAACATATTGTAACAATTCTTTACAAACTCCAGCTGGACATTTTTTATCAACAATATGAGCGATATATTCATCTCTAAATTGATTGATAGTTGAAAGAACTGGATTTGGTGCTGATTGACCAAGACCACATAGTGCTGTATCTTTAATTGTTGAAGCTAATAACTCAAGCTCATCAAGAGTTTCCATTGTTCCTTTACCATCACAAATTTGTTCAAGTAATTCTAACATTCTTTTTGTACCAACTCGACATGGCGTACATTTACCACATGATTCATCAACAATAAAATCCATATAGAAACGAGCAACATCGACCATACAGTTATCTTCATCTAAGACAATCATTCCTCCTGATCCCATCATTGAACCAAGTTTAACTAACTCATCAAAACCAATTGGGGTATCTAATTGTTCTTCAGTTAAACATCCGCCTGATGGTCCACCAGTTTGAACAGCTTTAAAACGTTTATTATTAGGACAGCCACCACCAATTTCATAAATTACTTCACGTAGAGTTGTTCCCATTGGAACTTCAACTAATCCAGTATTAACAATTTTTCCACCTAAGGCGAATACTTTAGTTCCTGGTGATGTTTCTGTACCGATCGATTTAAACCAGTCAGCACCATGTTGAATGATTTGAGCGATATTTGCATAAGTTTCAACGTTATTAATAATCGTTGGTTTACCCCAAACACCTTTATGAGCAGGGAATGGTGGTTTAGGATTTGGCATTCCACGTTCACCTTCGATTGATTTGATCAATGCTGTTTCTTCTCCACAAACAAAAGCACCTGCTCCTAAGCGGATTTCAAGTTCAAAATCAAAACCACTATCAAAAATATTTTTACCTAATAAACCTAATTCCTGAGCTTGACTGATTGCTGTTTTTAAACGATCAACAGCAATTGGGTATTCAGCACGAATGTAGATATAACCATGATTAGCACCAATTGCATATCCTGCAATAATCATAGCTTCAATAACACTATGTGGGTTACCTTCAAGAATAGAACGATCCATGAATGCTCCAGGGTCACCTTCATCAGCATTACAAATAACATATTTTTCTTCGCCAGGTTCATTTAAAGCAAACTGCCATTTAACACCAGTAGGGAATCCTCCACCACCACGGCCACGCAGACCACTAGCTTTAATAACATCGACAACTTCTTGAGGAGTCATTTCTTGTAAAACTTTGGCTAAAGCAAAATATCCATCTTTTCCGATATATTCGTTAATATTTTCTGGATCGATTACGCCACAGTTATGAAGCGCAATTCTTTTTTGTTTATTGTAAAATTTTGTATCGTTAATATCATGAATTTCTCTAGTTTCTTCATCAGATTCATTTAACATTAAATGATGAACCGGACGCCCTTTATAGAAGTGCTCCATAACGATTTCTTTTACATCTTCCGGTTTTACTGTTTTATAAATAATATTATCTGGATAAATAGAAATATTAGGACCAACTCCACATAATCCTAAACATCCAGTTCTTAAAACTTCAACTTCATTTTCAAGTCCAAGTGCTTTAATTTCTTTTTCAAATTCTGTAATTAGTTCACCAGAATTACCGATTGTACAACCAGTCCCGGCACATACTAATACTTGGGTTCTTTTTGCTGGCATCTTACAACCTCCTATTTCTTATAATGTCCGACCGTATATTCGTCGATAATTTCATCATTTTTTAGATGTCGAACAGCAATCTCTTTCGCTTTTTTGGCATCAACTAAGACATAAGTTGTTTTGTTGTCATCACGGTCAAACACTTCTACGATTGGTTCTAGTGTACACATTCCGATACAGCCAGTCTGTAATACAGTAGCTGGCAGTTTTTGATTGGCAACTTCTTCTACTAATGTATTTAAAACTGGTCTAGCTCCAGCTGCTATTCCACAAGTTGCCATTCCGACAACAACTCGATATTTTTGTTTATCATCACTACGCATTGCCATATTGTTTTTGGCAGCGTCACGTATTTTCATTAAATCTTCTAAGGATTTCATTTGTGTAATCCCTCCTTTATATAATTTTTTAACCAGATAATAACTTCTGGTAGATTGATTGCGACACCATCAAGAATCTGTTTTATTTCTTTAGTGTCTAAAATGAATTCAAAATCATCACTTGTATATTTAAATAGATAGTCAATTTTATCATCAGCTTGAATTAAAGTAATGATAGTGTCAACAAGATTACCCATTGGTGGGGTATCGATATGATTTTTAACAAATTCACCATAAACTGTAGTTCCTTCATTAATAACCGATTTAATTGAAAATTTCCCACCAGTAGCTTCGATATTTTCTTTAAACATCGGAATTCCTAAACCAACTTTGCGAGTCGTTCTTGTTGTATAGAAAGGATCAATTACTTTGTTTACTGTTTCTTGATCCATACCACAGCCATTATCGATAATTTGAATACTAATGATATTTAATTTACTACTATCATGTATAAAAATTTTAATTAAATTAGCTTTGGCTTTAATTGAGTTATAGGCAATATCAAGAATATTCATTGCAATTTCCTGCATTTGTTATTTCCTCCATAATTGATAAAACTTATCTTTATCAATTTGATTGATTGGTTCATTGATTGATTCTAGATTATGAGCATCACTATTAAAAAATATATAATCATCTTTAAGATGTGGGCATAACACTTTTAGTTCTTTTAATTCTTTAATACTAGTAACTTCAATTCCATCGTAATCTAAATCGCTGGGAATATCATGATAAACTTCATAGATCCCAAATTTTTTTGCCATGACATGAGCCAAAATGGCAACACCATCAAATTCATGAATTTATTGACGATTTGGTAAACATCCAAATCTAAAGAACTGATCAATAAATTATTTTCAACATCAATGATTTCATCATTACTATCAAATATATATTGATTTCCATAATAATCAGGCTGATTAGTAATTTTTATCATATGTTTATCGATCCATTTTTGAATGATCTTCAAATTAGTATCTTTAAGGAAATAAGCTAGAATATGAATTTCTTCTTTACTTTGTAATTCGACACCGTGAACATAATCGATCTTTCCTTTTAAAATATCATGATTGATGATTTCTTCTAAATAAAACTGCTGTTTTAAAGAATTATGATCAGTAATAGCAATTAGCTCTAATCCTTTGATATAAGCCATATTAAAAATATTATTAATTGTCATCGTGTCATCACTGCATGGTGATAGTGCTGAGTGAATATGCAAATCATAATACATTTTATAGACCCAACGAAATTAACTCTTTAGCAACTAAAAAAGCATCTTTTTCACTAATGAATAATGGAATTTTAAGTTCTGTAGCTTTCATGATCGTATCTTCGTCAGGATAACTATCTTGAACAAAAATAATGCCTGCAAAATCATTTAACTGAGCAACAGCAATTACATTGATATGTTTTTGAACCGTTAACCATAAAGAACCTTCTTTACCATTAGCCATAACAAAACTTAATAAATCACCAATATATACACTTTCAACAATATTTGTTAAGGGAACACTATTGATTTGTTTTATATTTAATTTCAATATTTCTTCTATTTCCATTTAATCACCTTCTTTTGACCCGACATAAAGAATCATCAACTTCACCACTAGCAATTCTTGATGCTAGACCACGACAGTTTGCAAATCCACAACTGCCACAATCAAATTGCGGTAATGTCTCTAAGATAGCATTAACCTTATTAAACCATGCTAAGCGTTCTTTAAAATTCTTTTCATCACTATTAATTGTGTGGGTCTTTTGATAATCGGTCTTTTCTAGAATAGCAACATCTTTATGACATTGGCTAATCATGCTTTCGATATTAAAACATCCTTCAAATGGATTTGACCAAAGATAATAACCGCCAATGCATCCTTGATAACAATTAAATAAAGCAATCAAGTCAGCATGTTTTAGCTGGTCAAATTCAATTAAATCTAAAACCTTTTTAATTTGTGGTAGACCTTCAACACTAATTACAGATAAATCTCTATTACCAAAGAGATCACTGACAATGCTTTTTACCCCGTATTTATTTATTTCGATGTCTGATTGTTCTTTATCTTTAAGCTTATTGATTTGTGGAAACATCTGAGAGATGCTTAAAGCATAATCGATATTTGATGTTTCATTACCAAAAGGATTTTTAGCTAAAGTTAATTTTCCAACACATTCACATAATGAATAAATACCAATATTTTTATCCTTATATTTAGCTCTTAATTTTTTTGCAGCAATTTCAATTGGATAATCATATGGTAATAAATGATCAATAAGGGTAGGATAATCATTTTTAATTAATTTATTGATAGTCGGGCAAAAAGACGTGAGCATAACTTTATGTTTACCAACACTATCTTTTAAAGCTTGTTTATATAATGTTCCTTCAATATCACTATATTGAACAACTTCATCAAAACCAAATTTCTTTATTGCATGAGCAATATTTTTAATTTCCTGATAAGTTTTTAAATCTGATAAAATTGCTGTTGGAATCAAAGCAATATTATAATCATATTTTTTTAATGCTTTTTGTAAGTCAACTTGTTTAACTTTTAATACTTTCTGGTCACATGCCTGAATACAGATATCACAATTAATACATTTATCTTTATCGATAATTACTTGTTCATTAACAATTGAAATAGCGTCCATGGGACATGTTTTAACGCATTTAATGCAATTTTTACAGCTATTGCCTAAATAGCTGATTACCGGTTTCATTGAAAAGTCATTTTGATATGTGTTCCTTCACTTGAAGATGTTATTTCAAATGAAGATGCAACACTTTTCATATTGAAAAGTCCCATTCCAGCACCAAATCCCAATTCTCTAGCTTTAGGAGAAGCAGTAGAGTAACCTGGTGTTTGGGCTAGTTCAAGATTTTCGATTCCTGGACCAATATCATCAAAAGATAGATGAACGATACCTTCATCATCAATTTCAAAAGTAACCGTACCACCATTAGAATGAATAGCAATATTTATTTCCGCTTCATAACAGGCAATCGCTACAGCTTTTAAAACCTTACGATCTATTCCTAATGCTTTTAAAGTTCTTTTGATATCGCTGGAAGCTTTTCCGGCATCCTGGTAATTATCTTTTTCTACTTGATAAGTTTTAATCATCGTCGCATTCCCGCTTCGTATAATTTTCCGCAGGCTTCGAACATCATTTCATCAGTTTGGAAAAGATTGATATGCAAATTTTTTGCCATATCAACAATTGTCATATCTAAAGGTTTTCCTCTGACAAAAAGAATTGTTTCAATATCTAGAACTTCTGCGGTACGTAATGACTGCACATTTGCAAGACCAGTTATAAATAAAATGTCCTCCGTTTCATTTTTCAACAATGCTAGGGCATCTGACATTAAATCAGTAGAAAAGCCCTTATCATAGTTTCGGTTATAAATATCTTTATCGTCGATATAAATTTCTTTAGCCTTTAAAATATCAACGATCTCTTTAACTAACATGGGGCTTCTTCTTTCAAATAATCTAGAACTAACATTTTTAAATCTTCTAATTGTTTAGAACATCCAAAAACTGTTCCGTCAACACTGACTACTGGGGCAAGCCCACAAGCACCTACACAACGTGTTGCATCAATTGAAAATAAGCCATCTGGACTAGTTGAGTTTACTTCGCATCCCGTCATTTCACAAAGTAAATCTAGAATAGTTTGGGAACCATTGACATAGCAGGCTGTTCCTAAACAAACAGAGATAATATGTTTTCCTTTAGGTTCAGTTGTAAATTGTGAGTAAAAGGTTACAACTCCATAAACTTTTGATACTGGCACATTAATTGCCGCAGCAATTTTTTCCATTGCTTCAAATGGAATATAGCCAAGTTCATCTTGAACTTCATGCAGCATCAATTTCATTGGACCTTTTTTATCTTTATGTTTTTCAACAATTTCGTCAATTTTATCCAAATACTCTTGTTTCAACTTCTTCATTTTTACACCTCTTTCTTTTTATCGTATGTTATAATTATAACATGTTTTGAAACCGCTTTAAATAGCATAAATTATAAAAGTCCCATATATTTGACAGTTATAATAAATAGACAAAAAAGTATATATTTAGAATAATCAAACACAATTTACTATTTATATGTTAAAATAAATTCATAAGGAGAAAGTAATATGATGAATTTATTACATTTAAAATACGTAATTGAAGTGGCTAAAGCTGGCTCGATAAGTAAAGCTGCCAATAATCTCTATATGAATCAACCGCACTTAAGTAAAACGATCAAAGATTTAGAAGAAAATATGCAAATAATTATTTTTGAAAGAACTTCTAAAGGAGTTGTTCCAACTAAAAAAGGGGCTGAATTTATTGAACGAGCTAAAAGCATTATTATGCAGGTTGATGAAATGGAAGCGATGTATCATAGCTATGATGATAAATCGATTCATTTAGATATATGTGTACCAAGAGCTAGTTATATTGCAAATGCATTTACTAATTATTTATCAATGATAAATCTGAAAGATAAAAATATTAAAGTAAATTATCGTGAAACTAATTCTTTTGAAACGATCAAAGAGGTTTATGAAGGAGATGCGAATATTGGAATTATTCGTTTTTTTGAAGATGAAAAAATTATTTTATTAATTTATTAAAGACTAAAGAGCTCGAATATGAAGAAATTCATCAGTTTAACTATCAATTGCTTGTTTCAAATGATAATCCTTTAGCTTATAAAGAAAAAATCAGTTTAAATGATTTAAATAATCAGATTGAAATTACGCACGGGGATATCTCATTACCTTCACTGCCTTTAGTGGCAGCAAATTGTAATGATAAAACAAGACAGGCTAAAAAACAGATAACTATTTATGAAAGAGGTATTCAGTTTGAACTGCTTAACCGTCTGCCTCATACATACATGTGGGTTTCACCGATTCCTCAAGAAATTTTGATTCGTTATAATTTAAAAACAAAAATTTGTCAGGATAATAGTACTACTTGTTATGATTTCTTGATCAATCGTAAAGGATATCGAATCTCTAAGGAAGACCAGGGATTTATCAATGAGATAAAACATAGTTTTAATAGAGATATTATTTAGGTATACGAAAAAAGGAATAGGGCTATTCCTTTTTTGTCACTTCGAAGTTAAATTTGTAAGCGCTATAATCAAATAGTGGAGGTGCTTATTAATGCAAAGATTTACATTACCTAGAGATTTATATCATGGAAAAGGTTCTTTAGAAGCATTAAAAACTTTTGAAGGTAAAAAAGCAATTGTTTGTGTAGGCGGTGGAAGTATGAAACGTAATGGTTTTCTAGATCGTGCCGTTGACTATTTAAAAGAAGCAGGGATGGAAGTTAAGTTATTTGAAGGAATTGAACCTGACCCATCAGTAGAAACAGTAATGAAAGGTGCAGCTGTAATGGAAGAATTTCAGCCTGACTGGATCGTTGCCATGGGTGGGGGTTCTCCAATCGATGCAGCTAAAGCAATGTGGATCAAATACGAATATCCAGAAATTACTTTTGAAGAAATGTGTAAAGTATTTGGGATTCCTAAATTACGTCAAAAAGCACATTTTTGTGCAATTCCTTCAACTAGTGGAACTGCTACGGAAGTAACGGCATTTTCAATCATTACAGATTACAATAAAGGGGTAAAATATCCAATTGCCGATTTTGAAATTACACCTGATGTTGCTATCGTAGATCCTGATTTAGCAGAAACGATGCCAGTTAAATTAGTAGCTCATACAGGTATGGATGCGATGACTCATGCAATTGAAGCATATGTATCTACTGCAAACTGTAACTATACTGATCCGCTTGCAATTCATGCAATTGAAATGATTCAGGCAAATTTAGTTAAATCTTATAACGGAGATATGGCATGTCGTGATGATATGCATGATGCTCAATGTTTAGCGGGACAAGCGTTTTCTAATGCTTTATTAGGAATCGTTCATTCAATGGCACATAAGACAGGTGCAGCTTTTGTTGATCAAGGTGGTCATATCATTCATGGGGCTGCTAATGCGATGTATTTACCTAAAGTAATTGCATTTAACGCTAAAGATGAAACAGCAAAAAAACGTTATGGTGTAATTGCCGATTATATGCATTTAGGTGGAAATAGTGATGATGAAAAAGTAGCATTATTGATTGCATATTTACGCAAGATGAATGATGATTTAAATATTCCACATTCAATCAATCACTATGGAGCAGATGGTCTACCTGCTGAGGTAGGGTTTGTACCTGAAGATGTTTTCTTAGCTCGAGTTGAAAATATTGCCGCTCTAGCAATTGAAGATGCATGTACAGGATCAAATCCAAGAATTCCAACTCAAGAAGAGATGGTAAAATTATTAAAAGCTTGCTATTATGATAGCGAAATTGATTTTTAAATTTTAAAAACTAGACAAGGAGGCAAGGGACCTTGTCTTTTTTTTATCTTATGTTAAAATGCTTTTGATAGGGAGGTAAGGAAATGAGTTTATATATCACAAGACATGGGGAAACTGATTATAATGTTAAAAATTTAGTTTGCGGTATTAGTGATGCTAGATTGACTGAAAAAGGAATTGAACAAGCTAAAAAGCTAGCAGTGTCGTTACAGTCAGTAAATTATCGCTATCTCTACGTTTCACCGTTACAAAGAGCAGTTGACACAGCAAATTTAGCTAATGTTCGACAATTAGAAATGATCGTTGAACCACGTATCATTGAAATTAATTTTGGAAAATATGAAGGAATACATCGTAAAGATGAAGGTTTTTTAAATAATAAACATAATTTAGCGTTTCGTTATCCAGGTGGTGAATCATTTATTGAATTGTGTAAACGAGTCTATGAATTTCTTGATGAAATAAAAAATCAGGCAGTTGATAATGATGTTTTATTAGTTTGTCATGGTGCAGTTTGTCGGGCTGTTCATAGTTATTTTAATGATATGACCAATGATGATATTTTTAATTATCAAACTGATAATTGTGAATTATTGAAGTATGATTATTAATTGAATATTTTGAAATATGATTAGAAAGAATTTGTTGAAGAATAGAAATAAGGAAGTGTTGGATAATAAATCAACGCTTCTTTTTTTACTTAAAATATAAAAGAATCTGTTACAAGATACGTGTTTTATCATGATGGCTAAAAGTTAAAAAATGTTGTTATTAACGATAAAAACTTGTTGTAATTTTTGTAAAAAAAAGTTACAAATATTCTAACTTTATAGTAAAAAAGAGGTTATGATAAAATATTTTATATAAATACGTTTTGAAAGGAGGATAGGTCTAAAAGGATAAGATTTATTATTGTTACTATGTTTAAATAATGAGCTATTAAATAAATTTGTAAATGAAAAAAGTTAAACGTAGTAATATTGGATGATTAAAAAATTAAGGATTTATTGTGGGAATGGGATGTTAATAAATAATATGGTATTAAAAAAGAAGGGAAGTGGAGAAATAATGCAGCACATTAAAAAAATATTTATTATGATCGTTAGTGCTTTTTTATTAATGACATCGATTACGAGCGGTATTGTAACGATCAAAGCACAAGATGATGTTGATCAATATGCGCTTATGCGTGAAAAATTTCACGATATGGCGGTTGGCGGCAGCTATGATATTAATGATCCAGATGTAAAACCGATGTTACAGTCTATTAATGATACAGCACAGTTGTATTGGGATAATATGAATAAAAATCCTATCTCTAATGCAATAAAAGGAAATTATATGAATGCTGAGGATACGGCTTTGGATCCTAATTTAGATCCATCGAATGACTATATTTTTCCTGAGTATCCGCTAGGTAAACGCCGTAGTGGCAGCAATGCGTATATTAATGCAAATTCAATTCAATTTACATATCAATATCTTAGAGCTATGGCTTTAGCATATGAGACCAAAGGCTGTGCATTATATAAAAATGAAGATATGTTTGAAAGCATTAAAATGGCATTAGAATTCATGAATGAATATCATTATAATCAAGAATTCAAACAAGGCAGTAAAACAGTCCCTTATGGTAACTGGTTTTCTTGGCGTTTAGGAGCTCCGGTTTATTTAGGAGAAACATTACTTCTTTTATATGATGATTTGGATAAAGAGACGATTGATAAATACGCTGCAACAATGGCGGAATTTGTTAACTGGACATCTTTTACAGGAGCAAATTCAACATGGAATGAACGTGTGAGTATGTATACTGGTTTATTAACAGAAGATTCATCATATATGAGTCATATTCAATCAGTAATGCCAACGGTATTAAAATATACAGAGCAGGGTGATGGATCTTTCCCTGACGGTTACTATGAAGATGGAACATTTATTCAGCATACAACTTTTCCTTATAATGGTGGATATGGATTGATGTGTCTAACAGATACAGCATATTTAATATACATGCTTTCAGGAACAGATTGGGATCTAGGAGAAGATAGTGCGAATATTGTATATGACTGGGTCTTAGATTCATATGAACCAATGGTTTATAATGGTTTAAGTATGGATGCTTTTCGTGGTAGAGAAATTACAAGAACTGATACTACGCAGCCTCGTGGGGCATTGATCATTGCAAATGCGATGTTAATGTTATGTCAAAATGCGCCAGAAAATATTCAAAATCAATTTAAAGGCTGTATCAAACAGTGGTTTAGCAATGAATTTATGATTGAACAAATGAATGCTAGTGCTGATACCCCTTGGTATAAATTCCCATTAGATACAGTAGTTAAAGTAAATAATATTTTAGATGATAATAATATCATGCCAATAAGTTTTGATGGAACGACTTATCAAATGAATAATGGTGCTCGGACGATCCATTGGTCAAAAGAGGGCTGGGCTTATACGATTGCCATGGCTTCACCAACTATTAAAACTTATGAAGGTGGCGATTCTAATAATAAAGGATGGTATATTGGAAATGGTGCTACTTACTTATATACAAATGATCTAGAACGTAGCGAAGGAGTCGAAAAGGCAACCAAAGATTGGTATCGCATTCCTGGGGCAACTTCAGTATATGGCAGAAATCAAGGATCACAATATAATCTCAATGCCTTTGCTGGTGGTGTAAGTGATGGTGTATATGGTGTATCAGGGATGGATCTAGCTATGACAACTCATAATTTAAAAGCTAAAAAGTCATGGTTTATGTTTGATGATGAAGTTGTTGCTTTAGGAAGCAATATTAGTGGACAATATGATGTAGAAACAACACTTGAAAATTATAAAATTGATGATCACAATAGAACATATTATGTAGATGGTAATGAGCAGACAATGAGCATGGATGGTATAGAAACTGCTTATAGTAATGTAAAAACATTTAATATGCAAGGGAATGTTGAAGATTCTGAAATCGGATTTTATTTCCCTAATAGTTTAGACATCAATGTAAAAAGTGAAACTAGATCAGGAACATGGTCATCTTTAGGAGAATATAATCGCGATACGACGACATATAATGCCGATTATTTTACTGTTTGGACAGATCATAGTGAAAATGGAAATGGCGCTGCTGATGGATCATATGCATATGTATTATTACCAGGAAAATCAGTCAGTGAAACCGCTGCATATGCTTCAAATAGTGATATTGAAATTATTCGTCAAGATGATAAAGTGCATGCAGTATATGAAAAGAGTTTAGGAACATTAGGTGTTAATTTTTGGCAGGATGGATATAATTCAGTTGATTTAGGTGATGTTAAAAATTATGTAACAAGTGATAGCGCGGCCTCAGTTATGATCAATGATACTGATAATGGCTTGAATGTTTCTGTTACCGATACGACTCAACAAAATAATGATTATATAACTTTAGAAATTAATCGTGAGGTACAGGGATTAGTTAGTGCTGATGAAGGCATTGAAGTTATCCAAATGGCACCAACGACGATTATTAAAGTTAATGTTAAAAATGCAGATGGTAAATGTTTCCAGGTTGCTTTTTCACATGATGATGTGGATTTAAAACCGACTTCAATCACTGATATTTATATGGATGATGATGCTTTAGTAGTAGCTGTAAATCGTGAAATAAATGCTAAAAGCTATTTGATTCACTATGGTAATGAAAGTGGTAAATATACAAATGTTTTAGAAACTGATGATTTAACAACACGGATCTATGGATTAACACCAGGGGCTACTTATTATTTGAATGTTCAAGCTAAAAATGGTGAAAATATTAGTGAATTCGGAAGCGAAGTTTCTTTTACGTCAACTGCTACAACTTCATTTTTTGATGAATTTGAAACAATGGATAAGATGTTGAGTCATACATCAAATTGGGATTTTGATTCAGCGAATGCGGGACAAAATGGACAGGCGAATAATTTTGAAAGTGATACTACTCGAATTAAACGCGTTGGTTCAGATAGAAATAGTGTTGAGTCGATCGTTTATATGCTGCCAGGACTTCAAGATTTTACATTAGAAGTATATGGTTATGATAATTCGATCGGAACGATCAACATGTATACATCACAGGATGGTAATACATGGCAAGAACAAGCTTATCGTACTTCGCCAGCTGTCAATACTAA
Source organism: Clostridiales bacterium VE202-01 (assembly GCA_000508865.1). Lineage (GTDB taxonomy): Bacteria > Bacillota_I > Bacilli_A > Erysipelotrichales > Coprobacillaceae > Thomasclavelia. Next base: position 27,735 of record BAHP02000015.1, on the reverse strand, counting down.
AAATGGCTGGTTTAAACAAAATTTATCGACACCAGAGAGTGGAATTAATGAAGATGCTAATTATCTTAAAATTGAGGTTTGTGATCATCCAACTAAAGTATGGGCACCACAATTTACTAGATTTGATGCTACGATGAAAAATGCTAGTGATCTTAAATTATTAAAAGATTTAATGCAAAATGACAGTAAAATATATTTAACTACTGATGTTGATTTTACAACTTATTTAGATGATGATGTCGTAATGGCTACCAGTGATGATGCTGAATTGTTATATAGTTATACAAATATTAAAGATGGTACGATCACAGCTTACGTTAAAGAAGGTGGCAATGTAGATATTTCGATATCAAATAATGGTATAGATTATACCCCATTAACTGTTGCAAAAGAGGCAGTAGATACTAATGATGGTTATACAAAAATAAATATTATTATTCCAGAATTAGCAGAAAATATCGATTATTTAAAAATAACACCATCAAAAGATAGTATGATTTCAGATGTTACTTTGAGTTATGTGCCTGAAAATGCTGATGTCCAGCAAATTCGATTTGTTGATAAAAGTATCGATGGAGTTATTGATTATGATGTAGTTCCAGCAGTTAAAACAGCACCAATGAATGCCCAAAGTACGCTTATTTATAATTCAAATAATGATAGTGTTGTTACATTTAAAAATGGTACATTACAGTTTATGAAACAAGGTAGTGCTACAGTTGAGCTGCAAGTCAAGGGAACTGATGTATCAGCTGTTTTACCAGTCACAGTATATAAAGATATGGCTTTAAAAAAGGCAGTAACAGCAAGTTCTTCAACAGCTGGTTATGCAGTTACTAATGCTGTTGATGGTGATATGGATATTGCAAGATGGCAATCTAATTCGCAAGGAAAAGAATGGATTCAGGTAGATTTAAAAAAAGAAACATCTTTTGATGCGATTGATCTTAAATGGTATTCAAATGGTGAAAGTTATGATATTTTGGTTTCTAATGATGGAACAAATTGGAAGAATATTAAATCAGAAACAGAAGCTAAATATGGTCAGTACGTTCGTTATGATTTTGATGAATCAGTAACGGCACGTTATGTAAAGATTCAAGGTGTAAGCGAATCACAATATTCATTATTTGCTTTTAGAGTTCTACAAAGAACGGGAAGTGAAAATGATGTTGAATTAGAACCATGGAATCTAGCGCTTAATAAACCAGCCTATAGTAGTGGTTTACATCCAAGTGATGGAACTGGAAAAGCTGAAAAATATGCTGTAGATGGAAGTACTGCAACCCGCTGGGCTTCAAGAAGAACAAATGATGAATGGTTTTATGTAGATTTAGAATCAGATTGTATTATTCAAGCAGTCAATATATTATGGGAAGTTGCTTCAGCAAAAGAGTTTAAATTACAAATATCTGAGGATGGTGAAACTTGGATCGACATGGCCCATATTAGTAATAATAGTGTGCAAAATGATTGGACAAAACATGTATTTTCTCAAGATTATGTTGGTAGATATGTCCGGATGCAGGGAATTTTAGCTAATACCGGATATGGATATTCTATTTATGAATTCCAGGTAATGGGAACAACAGTTGATAATCCTAGTGTTCAAGATATCAATAATATCTCATTTGTAGATAATAAAATGAGCATGTTGAAGGGACAAACAACGACTCTTGTAATTACAACTGATCCTGAAAATGTAACGGCTTCTAGTATTGCCTGGGAGTCATCAAATCCAAGCTTAGTATCTGTCAACAATAATGGTAAGATTACGATCAAAGGTGAATCAGGAAAGGCAATAATAACGGCATATTCGATTAAAGATCCGACTGTTAAAGCTGAATGTACGATCAATATTACACCTAGTGCCGGAAAAGTAATTAAAGTTGAAGGTTTATCTTTATTGAATACGGTCGATACATTATTTTTAGGAGATATTCATCAATTAAGTGCAAATATTACGCCAGAAAATGCAACACATCAATATATTATCTGGTCAAGCAGTGATGAATCAGTTATTAAAATAGATGCTGATGGAAAATTAAGTGCTGTTGGAATGGGAATAGCTACAATTAGTGCTAAGACAACAGCAGGAGTAAATGTTGAAATAACGATTACAGTTAAAGAAGCTCAAGTTGATAAAGATTCATTACAAGAAATTTATGATAAAAATAAAGATAAAGTAAGTGAAACTTATACTCCTGCAAGCTGGCAAGGATTCAGTGAAGCAATGGAACAGGCAAAAAATGTTTTAGAAAACGAAAGTGTTAGTCAAGAAGAAGTTGATCAAGTTTTAGCTGATTTGATGACTGCTGTTGAAGGATTAGTGAAAAAAGCTGATAAACGCGGATTAGAAATAGCTGTTGAAGTAGCTGATAAAATTACTGATGAAGATTTAGAAGCAGTAGTTCCTGCTGTAGTAAACGAATTTAAAGCAGCTTTACAAGAAGCTAAAGCAATCTTAGAAGATGAAAATGTTAGTCAAGAAACAGTAAATGCATCATTTGATCGCTTAGCAACAGCAATTCAAATGTTGGATTTTATTAAAGGCGATAAAGCATTATTAGAGATTTTAGTAGCTCAAGCAGCTAAATTAGATAGTAGTGATTATACTGATGAATCATGGGCTGTTGTAGCTGATGCGCTAGCTAAAGCTAATGAAGTACTTGCTGATGAAAATGCATTGCAGGATGAAGTAGATGCAGCAACAAATGCTTTACAAAATGCTATAACAGGATTAGTGGAAAAAGTAGATAAGACATTATTAGAAGCTTTCTACAATAAAGTAAAAGATAGTGAAGAAAGTAAATATTTAGCATCATCATGGTCAGGATTCAAAGAAGCTTTAAATAGTGCTAAAAATGTATTAGAAAATGATGAAGCAACTCAAGAACAAGTGGATGCTGCATATAATGTGCTAGTTAAAGCCTATTTAGATTTAAGACTAAAACCAAATAAAGATTTATTACAAGAACTAATTGATCAAGCAAAACGATTAGATCGAGCAAATTATAGTTTGGCTAGTTATAAGGTGATGTTAGAAACATTATCAGATGCTCAAGCAATATACGCTAATGAAGAAGCAACAGAAGCTGAGGTAATAGCAGTTCAAAATGATCTAGCAAAAGCAATCGACAGTTTAATAGAACAAAGTAATGAAGATACATTAAGTATTAAAACTGGTGATGATAGTTTTGTATATGGTTCATTAGGATCAATGATGCTAATGGCAGTGACGATTGTTTTATTGAAAAAAAGAGAATCTTAGATCAAAATTATAAATAAGGAAGTTTTAAGAATAAGCTTAATTCTTCCTTTTTTGTTATTTTAAAGTGCTAAAGAAACAATGTTATAGTAGAAAGATTATTAAGTTTTAGTTTGTTTAATAAAGTCTAAGATTTATAATTTTATTAATCAGATAACCATAGAAATATTAAGAGATAGATATAATGGAACTAAAGAATCATGAATAGCTATAATTAAAACTATAATAAAAAAATTTCATAATTTTTTTAAAAGATACAGAAATAGCACATTTTTGACATTTATAAATAGAAGACTTATAATAAAATTAAATAAATAAACGGGGAGCATTTGCTGAGAGTAAGCTTTAGACTTAGACCCATAACCTGATTTGGATAATGCCAACGTAGGGAAACAGTAATTTTGATTGTTTGCAGAAGGTTCTTTCAGGTGCCTCTGTTTTTTTATTAAAGGAGGACGGAAATTGAATTATACAACACAGATGGATGCAGCGAGAAAAGGAATGATAACACCAGAAATGAAAATTGTTGCTGCCAAAGAAAACCTTGATATTGAGTTATTAAGAGAAAAGATGGCTTTAGGAGAAGTTATTATCCCATGCAACAAAGTTCATCATGCTCTTTGCCCCAATGGAATCGGAGCTATGTTAAAAACAAAAATCAATGTGAATTTAGGAACTTCAAGAGATTTAGTTGATTTAGAGATGGAATATGAAAAAGTAGATATGGCAGTAAAGATGGGGGCAGAAGCCATTATGGATTTGAGTTCTTTTGGGGATACGCAAAAGTTTAGAAAATTTTTAGTCGAAAAATGTCCAGCAATGCTAGGAACAGTACCTATTTATGATGCCGTAGTTTATTATCATAAACCACTTATGCAGATTACAAGTAAAGAATGGATCGATATTGTAAGAATGCATGCTCAAGACGGTGTAGATTTTATGACGATTCATTGTGGAATCAATCGAAATACTGCTAAACGTTTTAAAGAAAATAAACGTTTAATGAATATTGTTTCTCGTGGCGGTTCGATTATTTTTGCCTGGATGGAAATGACAGGAAAAGAAAATCCTTTCTATGAATATTTTGATGAAATTTTAGATATTTGTGAACAATATGATGTGACTTTGAGTTTGGGTGATGCCTGTCGACCAGGCTGTATCGAAGATGCCAGTGATGCTAGTCAAATTGAAGAATTAATTGTTTTGGGGGAGTTGACAAAACGGGCTTGGCAGAAAAATGTCCAAGTTATGATTGAAGGGCCAGGACATATGCCGCTTAATCAAATTCAAGCGAATATGGAAATTCAAAAAACATTGTGTCATGGCGCTCCATTTTATGTCTTGGGACCAATCGTAACAGATATAGCACCTGGTTATGATCATATTACCAGTGCAATCGGTGGGGCAGTAGCAGCAGCCAATGGTGCTTCATTTTTATGCTATGTGACACCAGCAGAACATTTAAGATTACCTGATATAAATGATGTTAAAGAAGGAATAATTGCTAGTAAAATAGCGGCTCATGCAGCTGATATTGCTAAAGGAATTCCCCATGCGATGGATATTGATCGTCAAATGAGTGAAGCAAGAAAAAAACTAGATTGGGAAAAAATGTTCACATTGGCAATCGATCCTGATAAAGCTATAGCCTACCGTCAATCTTCAAAACCAGAAAAAGAAGATACATGCAGTATGTGTGGGAATTTTTGTGCAGTAAAAAATATGAATAGAATATTAGATGGAGAAAATATTTCTATATTTGATGAATAGGAGAAAATTATGTTTAAAGAAATGTTAGATAATGTCAGAATAAAAAAACCACTTATCCATAATATTACGAATTATGTAACAGTGAATGATGTAGCAAATATGGTCTTAGCTTGTGGGGCAAGTCCTATCATGGCAGATGATGAAAATGAAGTAGCAGAAATTACCAGTATTTGTACAGGATTGAATATTAATATTGGAACATTAAATTCTAGAACGATTTTATCTATGAAAAAAGCGGGACAGAAAGCAAATGAATTGTCACATCCGGTTTTATTGGATCCAGTCGGCGTAGGAGCAAGTCAGCTTAGAACAAAGACAGCTTTTGAATTGATCGATAATGTTTCTTTTAGTGTTATTAGAGGAAACATTTCTGAAATCAAAGTTTTAGCTTATCGCCAAGGAAGTGTTCATGGCGTTGATGCAAATGTCGAGGACGCTGTCAATGAAGAAAATTTAGATAATTGTATTGCATTTGTTAAAAAATTTGCTCAGCAGGTTCAAGCGGTAGTTGCGGTGACAGGAGCAATAGATTTAGTTAGTGATGGAACAACTTGCTATGTTATTAGAAACGGAACAAAGGAAATGAGTGCTATAACGGGGACGGGCTGTCAGCTGTCAGCTTTAACAACAGCTTTTATTTGTGCTAATCAAGATTATATTTTAGAAGCAACAGCAGCAGCTGTTTGTACAATGGGATTAGCCGGTGAAATTGCCCAAACAAAGATGCAAGATCATGAAGGGAATGCAACTTATCGAAATCGAATTATTGATGCTGTTTATCACATGACGGGTGATGTTTTAGCAAAAGGAGCAAAATATGAAATTAGATAAGCAGGATTTATTATTATATGCTGTAACTGATCGCAGCTGGTTGAAAGATAGATCCCTTGCCAGTCAGGTAGAAGATGCTTTAAAAGGCGGAGCAACATTTTTACAGCTTAGAGAAAAAGATTTAGACGATGAAACTTTTAAAGATGAGGCATTGCAGATCAAAGCGTTATGCCAAAAATATCATGTACCATTTATTATTAACGATAATGTTGAATTGGCTAAGGAAATTGATGCTGATGGTGTACATATAGGACAAGATGATTGTGAATTGAAAAAAGCAAGAGAAATTTTAGGTAAGGATAAGATCATTGGTGTTTCGGTTCATGATTTAAAAGAAGCAAGAATAGCTTATGAAAATGGTGCAGATTATTTAGGTGTAGGTGCAGTTTTTTCAACTAATACTAAAAAGGATGCTTCAGCGGTTTCGTTTACAACTTTAAAAGAAATTTGTACAAATATAGATATACCTGTTGTAGCTATTGGCGGTATTAATGCTGATAATATTATTCAATTAACAGGTAGTGGGATAGATGGAGTGGCTGTGATTAGTGCAATTTTGCCCAAGATGATATAAAAGAAGCAGCAAAAAAACTAAAAGAAAAGATCAGTCGATTAGTTCATCAAACAATACCGGCTTGTTTAACGATTGCGGGAAGTGATAGCAGTGGTGGTGCTGGTATTCAGGCTGATGTGAAAACAATGCTGATAAATCGGGTTTATGCTATGTCCGCTTTAACAGCTTTAACAGCACAAAATACGACTGGTGTTACGGGTATTTATGAGGTATCAGATGAATTTTTAGAGCAACAGTTAGATAGCATTTTTACAGATATTTATCCCGAAGCTGTAAAAATTGGCATGGTGTCAAATCAAGCTTTGATTATTTCGATTGCAAAGAAGTTAAAAGAGTATAATGCTCGAAATATCGTTATTGATCCCGTTATGATAGCGAGCAGCGGTGCTAAATTGATCGATGATGAAGCAATTGATACTTTAAAAGAATATTTGTTACCTATGGCTACTGTTTTAACACCGAACATTCCTGAAGCAGAAATTTTAGCAGATATGAAAATTAAAAACGAACCGGAAATGGTGGAAGCTGCTGCTTTAATTGGTGAAAAATACGGCTGTGCAGTTTTGATCAAAGGTGGTCATGCTATTAATGATGCTAATGATTTGTTGTATCAAAAAGGACATTATCAATGGTTTAAAGAAAAACGGATCGATAATTTCAATACTCATGGCACCGGTTGTACTTTATCAAGCGCAATAGCAGCAAACTTAGCAAAAGGGGATAGTTTAGAAAAATCTATAGAAAAAGCAAAAAAATATATATCAAAAGCATTAGCAGCGATGCTCGATCTAGGAAGTGGTTCGGGACCAATGGATCATGGCTGGGTATTAGATAAATGATTGTTGCTAATGCATATATATTTGTTATTGATGCGGTAAAAAATGCACATTAATGAGTATAATGATGTAAAAATTCTTATAGCTGATGGAAAGTATACATAAGATAATGAAGTATGATGGTGTTTTTAAATTTCTTGAAATTCGGAGATGATTTAATAATAAGTCATTGACAAGGTAGGTTGTGAAAAATAGCCTACCTTGTTAGTTAAGGGGATAAAATTTGAATCATAATTTGCAATTATACAGATATTTAGTATTATTTTGTTTGTTAAAAGATAATATTGGTTTGTCTAATCAAGATAACGATATCCAAGTATAGAAAATTTATTATATATTAATTTAATAATGATTTTTATCATAGTTAATGTTATAATACCTAAGAATAATTTATGGAGGCAAATATGAATATTATTGAATTAATCAAAGTTATAATTTTAGGTGTGGTAGAAGGGATTACAGAATGGCTGCCAATTAGTAGCACTGGACATATGATTTTGGTGGATGAGTTTATAAAATTAGATGTTAGTGCTGATTTTTTAGAGATGTTTTTAGTTGTAATCCAATTAGGAGCAATACTTGCTGTTGTGTTTTTGTACTGGCAAAAGTTACTTCCGTTTGATTATAAAAATAATTGGAAAATAAAAAAAGATACATTTTCAATGTGGTTCAAAATAATTGCAGCTTGTATTCCTGCGGCAGTAGTAGGGGTATTATTTGATGATCAATTAAATGAATTATTTTATAATCCTCCAACTGTTGCTATTGCTTTAATTGTTTTTGGGATTTTATTTATTATTATAGAAAATTATAATAAAGGAAAAAAAGCAAAAATCAATTCATTAAGTGAAATAACTTATAATACAGCATTGATTATAGGAATATTTCAATTAATTGCAGCAATTTTTCCTGGTACTTCTCGTTCTGGAGCAACTATTGTTGGAGCTTTGTTGATTGGAGTTAGTCGTACAGTAGCTGCTGAATTTACTTTCTTTTTAGCAGTACCAGTCATGTTTGGAGCAAGTTTATTAAAATTAGTTAAATTTGGATTCGCTTTTACTGCCAGTGAATTAGTTTTATTGATTATTGGTATGTTAGTAGCTTTTGTTGTCAGTATGATAACGATCAAGTTTTTAATGAGTTATATTAAAAAACATGATTTTAAAGTGTTTGGCTGGTATCGAATTATTTTAGGAATTATTGTTTTGATTTATTTTATGATTTTCTAAGTAAAGTACACATATAAATTTTATATGTGTATTTTTTAGCTAAAAAATCGTTTTATGCATAACTTAGGATGAGGTGTTGATATTGTGTGGTTATGATATTTTGTATTTAGATAATGATACTGAAAGTAAAAAAGATTACCTTGATAAAATTGAAAAATAATTACTGAAGGTAAGAAAAATAATAATGTTTCAATAAAAGCAAAATATTAAAGAAATCGATTATTTAAGAAATAATAAAGGGATCATATTATAAAATATCTTTATTTATGTTACAATGATAAAAGAGTAAAGGAAAATGTTGATCTGAAAAAATTTCTATTTTAATAGTTATAAGATTCGTGATGTTTAACTTTTAAGATAAAAATATCTTGTGCTAATAATATCTTTATAAAAATCAAGCAAAGCTGCGGCTTATAAGTTATTTTGATTAAGAAATTTTTTTGGAAAAAGCAAAAATAATAGCTTGCAATACTTAATAGTTTGAAAAGAAATGTAGGCAGAAAGGAGAGATAGCGATTATGAAGATTTTATTATGCTGCATGGCAGGGGTTACTTCTAATATGTTTGCATCAGCATTAAAGGATGAAGCAGCTAAAAGAGATTTGGAAATTATTGTCTGGGCTGCGGCTCAAACAGCAGTTGAATATTCTATTGAACAAGCTGATTTGATTTTAGTAACGCCACAACTAGCAGGTTCATTAAAGAAATTTAAAGATCTAGCAGTACCAGGAACGCCAGTAAGTCTTATTAGTGAAGAAGATTTTAGAACTTTTAATGCTAAAAAGGTTTTAGATGATGTTCTTTCGTTATAATGATAAAAAATAAGAACTATAGCTGATTTGATAGTATGATATAAAATAACCTCATCATTATGATGAGGTTATTCTTTATGAGCAAGTTCGATCCAGTAATCTGATAATTTCTCTAACATTTTTAAAAATTCTGTTGTCTCTTCTTTGGAAAAAACACTAAACATATCATCAGTCATATTTTGTGTAATATGACCACTATCAGCTGCTTTTATAGCATGATGTAAATATTTCATAATAAGCTGATGTTCACGCTGTTTAAAATGCAGTCGTTTGTCATGTTGTTTAGGCATTTGAGGGATAACCCCAGTTTTGGCATATGTTTTTCCTCTAGGGCAATGTGGTTTTGATAAATCACATTGTCTAGGACATATCGGACAATGTGTTTCTTTCATACTTTTACTAGATATTTAAAGCAGATTCTAAATCTTTAAGCATCATATCTAATGCTGTGATACCACCTTCAGCAGTATACCAAACAGCTGGATGTTCTAAGTAGATGATTTGATTATTTTGATATGCATTTGTTTTTGCAACCAATTCATTTTCCATGATATCTTTTGCTAATTGAGCACCATCAGTACCAATTGCAGCATCTCTATCCATAACAAAGATATAATCAGGATTTAATTGTAAAACTAATTCAAATGATGTTTCATTACCATGAGTTGGAGTAGTTCCAGATGTTGAATTATCAGATGATCCATCACTATTACTATTGCCACGTCCGCCACGAGTACTATTTTCACTAGAGGCAGCAGTTGCCGCTTCAACACCAATATTTTCAAATCCAATTTCATTAGGAATCAATGAACAACGACCATCATTACCTAATAAATTAAAACTTCCACTTGTTGTCATACCAAGTAAAGCTGTTTTTCCTTCAGCAAACTCAGCAAGTTTTTCGATTCGTGAATTGAAAACATCGATTTTTTCATCTACTTCATCTTCTAATCCAAAAATAGAAGCAATTATTTTGGCATTATTACTTACACTTTTAACTAGTCCAGCTTCTGTATCAGTTGCTAAAAATACAACTGGAGCTATTTCACTTAAATCATCATAAGAAGCACTTAAACGCCCACCAATAAAAATAATATCTGGTTCACATTCCATAACTGCTTCCATATCTGCTTCTTTGATTGTTCCTAAATTTACAATATCATCATTATTTACATAATCTTGTAAATAATCTAAAGATGTTGTAGATGAACCAACGACACTATCACCTAGATCTAAATTATCTAAAATATCTAAAACAGCCATATCTAAAACAGCAATTCTTTCAGGATCGTATGGGACTTCAACTTCACATTCTTTTTTATTACCGTCTAATGCAGTAATTGTTACAGTTTTCTTTTTCTTCTTCTTTTTCATTATTTGATGAGCAGCCAGTTATTCCAACTGCTAATACTAATACTAGAATTAATGATAATAATTTTTTCATATTTTCCTCCAAATTTTAATAATAAATCGTTAATGGTTTTCCATCAATTTCCATAATTTCAAAATCTACATTATATATTTTTGACAGTGTTTCTTTAGTAATTACTTCTTTAACTGTTCCAAATTTTGCAACCTTAGCATCTTTTAATGCACAAATATAATCAGAATAAAAGGCTGCATAATTAATTTCATGAAGAACAAGAATAATTGTTTTTCCTAGATCATCACAGAGTCTTCGAACAATTTTCATCATATTTGTTGCATGGTAAATATCAAGATTGTTTGTTGGTTCGTCAAATAAAATGTATTCTGTATCTTGAGCAATAACCATTGCAATATAAGCTCTTTGACGTTGTCCCCCTGATAATTCATCAATAAATTGATCTTCAAATTCTTCTAATTCCATATAACTAATAGCTTGATCGATCATTTCTTCATCTTCCTTTGTAAGATGACTGCCTGAATAAGGGAAGCGTCCAAATGATACAAGTTCTCGCACTGTTAATTTCATTTGTACATTATTTGTCTGTGTTAAAATAGCTAAACGTTTAGAAAGCTCTTTACTTTTCCAGTCTTTAATATCTTTACCTTGAAATTCAATTTCACCACTATCTCTTGCTATTAAACGCGAAATCATATTTAAAATCGTTGATTTTCCTGCACCGTTAGGTCCAATCATAGATGTAACACATTTTTTAGGAATATCAAAGCTTACTTCATCGACTACTTTTTTTCCATCGTATTTTTTTGTTAATTTTTTTATTTTCAAATTTATACACTCCTGTTCGTTAATAGTAAATAAAGAAAATAAATACCACCGGCAACTGAGATAAAGACGCTTACAGGGATAGCATAACTATATACCCGTTCAACGATTATTTGTCCGCCAATAAGAACGAACATTCCGAAAAATGTTGCCCCTAAAATTAATTGACTATGCTGATAAGTTTTAAATAATTGCCGTGATAAATTGGCAAGAATTAATCCCAAAAATGAAATTGGTCCAACCATTGCTGTTGCAATAGCAATACATAGAGTTACACCTAATAGCAATCTTTTGATACTACGGTCGTAATCGACACCTAAGTTAATAGCTTGATCTTTTCCCAGTGTCAATACATCTAGTAATTTTAAATCCTTCCATAAAAAATAAATTAAAATGATTAATAGAATGATTGAAAAAATTATAATTTCAGTATTGATATTGTTAAAACTTGCTACTAAAGATGCCAGTAAATTATCATATTCATTAGGATCCATTATTCGTGTCAAAGTTGTTTGAATACTTGAAAAGAATGAAGTTAATACAGTTCCAATCAATAAAACATATAGAATATTATATTTTGTCTTTTTAAATAAATAGCTATAAATTATGGTTGCTACAAGTGCCATAATTATTAGATCAGCAGCAAATGAATAATTAGCATTGATTGCTAAAAGACTTGTTGAACCAGCAATAAAAATAATTGCTGTATGTATTAAAGAATATAAAGCATTCATACCTAGTAAACAGGGGGTAACGATACGATTATTGATAATTGATTGGAATACAATAGATGCACCACCAATTGAAAATGAGACAATAATCATAACAATAACTTTAGGAATACGAATTTTCATAGAATACATGAAAAGTTTTGGATTTGAAAACTTAACGCCAATAAACAAATATCCTATAATTGCAAGAACAGTTAGAATTCCTAAACAAATAAACTTTTTTTTCTGAATTTTGTTTAAAGAAAATCTCATTTTGTTCCTCCTTTTTTTAAGCAAATAGCTTTACGACCATGCTGTAAACGATAAAATAATAAGAAGATAAAGAGAATACTTCCTAATATTCCAATAATTAGTTCAATAGGAAGTTCATAAGGGAAAATAATAACTCTTCCTATCATATCACAGACTAAAACAAAAATTGCACCAAATAATGCTGTATCAATCATTGTGCCTCGAATTTTATCACCTTTAAACATTGCAACCAAATTAGGAACAATCAAGCCAATATATGAAATTGATCCAACAATAACTACGATACTTGCAGTAATTGTTGCTGCTATGATCAATCCTAAAAATAATATCACGTGGTAATTGACACCTAGATTTTTTGAAAAATCTTTTCCCATACCAACGATATTAAAATGATTTGCATATATAAAAGCAATAATAACCAAAGGAACTACTAAGTAAACAATTTCATAACGCCCTCGTAAAACAAGTGAAAAATGTCCAACTAACCATGTTGATAATGCTTGAGTCATTTCGTATTTATATGCAAAATAGTTTGTGATACCATTAATAACATTACTAAACATAATTCCTACTAGAGGTACCATTACGACATCTTTAAATTGAATTCTTTGAATGAATCCGACAAAAATACATGTTCCTAATATTGCGAATATAAATGCAAAAAATGCTCTTGACCATAATGTTGAAGCGGGCATAAAAAGTAGTGCTAATAAAATCCCGAATTGGGCTGAAGAAATTGTTGCTCCTGTAGTTGGAGAAACAAATTTATTCATACATAATTGCTGCATGATCAATCCAGCAACACTCATTCCTATACCAGTACATAAAATTGCAAGTAAACGTGGTAACCGTGAAATTAAGAAGATTTCTAATTGTTCTAAATTACCAGATAAAACAGATCCAATATTTAAATCTATTACACCAACAAATAATGATATTCCTGATAATAGGATCAATATGATAAAAAGGCATATTGTTGAATAATATTTTTTAATGATAAATTCCTCCTCTCTTATTGGTTGAAGCAGCAGTGCGTCAGCATTATAATGTTAGATTAATCTAACATTATAGCAACAAAAAAACAACGTTTGCAGCAAACTGGTTTTACATGCCAAGCACTACACGTTGCTCTAATATAGTAGCATAACAAATTTATAGAAGTCAACATTATTTATCTAATTAAATAAAAAATTTGTTACTATTCATTGAAAAGCAACAAATTATGCATGAATTTTGGTATATTATATGCAAGTCTTTAATAAAATATATATAATAGAAAGAATTGTAGTTGTTGATAATTTTGAAAAAATACATTTCATGATATACGATTGTAAGATTAGAAATTTTTTAATGCATGAGATGAGAAATTAAGGAGGGGTGAAAAATGAATAAAGTGATTTTTATTTTTTCGATTTTCTTTTTTAAAAGAAGTAAGTAGTATTATAAATAGGGTTACTAGCAATGTTTGTAATTCAGTTAAAATCAATAACTAAAGCTGATAGCTATAGCTTTAGATTGGAAAATTATAGGAAATGATGTACAAGAGATATTAGAAGTACAGAATATAAACAAAACAAAAAAGCAAGTTAGAAAGGTGAATGATTTAGGTAATAAGGTCATAGAAAAGGATAATGAAATAGAATATGGCTATTAAACAATAAATGAATTATCAGAAGAAAAGAGAACATTTTTAACATATCAGATCATGGGCACTTATATTGCATTCTAGTAATTTTTAACAATAATTTGGTTTTATAATTGCGTTAATCTTTATTATTTGGGTTTTGTATTGATAGTGTTAGATAAAAATATAACAGGTTATTATTGAAATATTATTACTTTTGTAGGGGTATTGACGATTGAAGAAATGATATAAGACAATGAAAAAAATATTGAATAGTATTTTGTTAGAAATAAGACTAACTGTTTGTACGTTGCTTTTCAAGAACGAATATATAGCTAGGCTATAATCACCTATTTTTTTTGTATCTTTTTAAATTACGCAAAATTTGTTCCTGTTTAACCTTCTTACGTTCATAAAAGGCTATTTGTTCGTCTTTGTTAGGTATGTTACTGTTACGTAGTATTTTTAATATTCTATCACATTTTCTTAAATTATTTACCGCTTCTATTTGTTTTCTATTTTTCAAAATATCACCTTTATAAAATCTTTGACAATTTTTATATTTATAATCCTCATAGATCTACATAAATTGAGCGGAATATACTGTTATTTTAGTGTGGAAGGAAAAATATGAAGAGACGAATAGAAAATAATTTAAATTATAAGAAATATTTTAAATAAAAAGTTTGTTCGTCAGTGCTGATAGATTCATACTGTATCTTTTAAGCATGATTAAGATATAATAATAGGTTAAGACATTATGAAGATCACCCAGTAACTAGGATGTTTTTTAGATAAGATTAAGAAATATATTTTTGTGTGCATAATTGTCATTTTGTAAAAGAATGCAACTTTGTTTCATAAGGTTGCAACCCAATTAATAGAAATTACAACCAATTCAACAGTTATGAGCTGATAGTGGTATTTTCCCTATATGTAAAAATCTTAACTTTTCTTAACTATTTTATCTTTTATGGGTGCATTTTTTTGTACGCATACTTTTTAGTTTTTATACAAGCTGTTTCTATAGAACATGGTAAAGGCACTATTTAAATGTTTTCAAAAGAAAAAGAAACCTATTTATAGATTTCTCTTCTGTGACCAACGTTAATAACAAGTATAATAAGTTTATCATCTTCTATCTCACATAAAATACGATAATCTCCCACTCTATATCTCCATTGATTTTTTAAATTACCTTTTAATGCTTTTCCAAGAATACGGGGATCTTCACAATTACCTAGATTTTTTTCAATCCAATTTACTAGCATTAACTTTGTGTAGTTATCCATTTTCTTGAGCTGTTTTAATGCAGTTTTAGAAAAAACAACATCATATCTCATAATCCTAATTCCTTTTTTACTTCATCCATAGAATAAGTAGTTGAATTATTTAAATATTCTTTATGTGCTTGTTCTGCTAATGCAACATCATATTCATCTTCAATTTTTTCAAGTAAAGCTTTTTTTAAAGCTTCACCTAAAGAACATCCATGAAAACTTGCATAACTTCTAAATAATTTTTCTTCTTCATCATTCAATCTAATTGAGAAACTCATATAGTTCACCCTCTTTTCGTAATACATTGTACTACATCAACTAACGTATGTCAATATGTTAATATAGTTTCCTTGTAACTTAAATATATAAAGATTTTCCTTCTACATAAAAAACATAACACTTAGAATATTCTATGTTTTCTATCCGTTGGTAAAGTGAAAAAACAGATAGATGAAACATGTGGACGATTTTTCAACATTCAATAAAGAAAACATTTCTAAAGAAAGAATCTGAAGTACAAAGTATATGGAATATGATGAATGAGGTATGATAAAAGCCGTAGACAGAACAGAAAGAAAATATTTGTCGTTATAACAGTACATAATTGGTACTTCAAACAACTGATTATGTACTAGAGACATAGTGTCTCTGAAAATACTTTATATTTGAAACTTTACAGCTGATATTGTTATGCAAATGTTGGTTATCAAATTATGTTAGATAACTTTTTTAGATTAAATTATTTGTTTTTGAAATGCTTTTTTATAAATTAATTATAATAATCAAATTATTTTAACTGTTTTATTATATTTATTAATTTGATTTTGTATTTTTTACTTAAAATAACAGGATAATCAACATTATAAACTCTTCGACCAGATTTTTATATCATTTTATATAATTTTGATCAATAGTAAGTAATATTTCCTTTTTCATTTATCCAATCTTTCATAAAAATAAAAATCCTCTAAATAATAACTAAAGCGCTGAATCCTTTAGAACATATTCGGTGGGGCGATTGTTCTCACATCTCATCGAGTTACCTCTACACTTTACATATTGTTATGCGCGATAGCCATCTTTTTATCCTCGAACATGCCCTATTTAGTTGTAATAATGCAGAAGATTAAATTATCTTCATGTATTAGTATATGTAAGAATAAAGTAGTTTATGCTTTATAAATACATAAATTATTTTCTACGATATTTCTTTTAATACCAATACTTTAAAATATATGATAACACATACGAGTATCACATATAGTGATATTGGGTGATTTGATTTCTAATTACTAAAATTATTTGTGTTTTGTTTCTGTATCCGTACTTTTATGGGTATCTACAATAATATCATCATGAAGGTGACCACCATGTCTAAACATATCAAGATTACTAAGTCAAAACATTCTGAATCTTACAATATTGTTGATGATTATACATAAACTTTAATTTCCATATTCCAAGACATCCATTTGCTACAACATTGGTGATGAATGATGTTGATATTAAGACTACACAAGAATTAATGCGACATAGTGATTTTAATATCACTATGACACTATACACTCACATTAGTAAAGAACATAAAGCTAAAGTGATAAATGATGTTTTTGGATTAAAAAGTTTCGAAAATTAATGACGAAATAAAAACCCTTAACTAATTTGGCTCTAGGTCAAGGGTTTTAGGAAATTTAAAATCTCATTACTATTTATATTGGCATCCTCAGTAGGAATCGAACCTACAACTTAACCTCCGGAGGGTTACGTGATATCCATTTCACTATGAGGACAGTACTTGATAAGTATAACACTATTAAATCTAAAAATAAATATCAAAAAAAGATTTTTGAAAAAAAAGTTTGACTATAAATATAAAATAACTGACTAGGCAGATAAAAGATCCAGATCATAATAGCAAAAACAGAATCGATAAGTTTTAGATATACAAGCGCAATAATAATATCACAACATAATAAAAGAAAAACAGCAATAAAAAGCTTTTTATAAATTTTAAAACTATGATATAGATTCAATAAACTAAAACCTAAATATATAAGTGCCAAACTAACTAAAGGGTTTATTAAAATAAGACCTAAAAAAACAAAAGGAAAATAATTAGCATATTTTATCAGATACATATACGTCAATTGAACCATAATAAATAAACTAATACCAATTAAATAATGATTTGTAAATAACAAAAAATAATCAGCGATAAATGCTAAAGCACTAGCTAAAATAGCAGGTGGACTAACTTTTTTTATAACTAGATAAATAAAACAATTAAAACTGATCAACCATTTGATCAGATTACTATCGATATGATAAATATCACAATATACAAATATTCCTCCAAGGATGATATTAATAATATAGATCATCTAATCACCTCTTAAATAAATTATTACGATTTAATTCACATTTATGCTTTTTTAATTAAATAAATTCTGATAAATAACTAATAAAATATAGCTTATATAAGGGGAAATTTGTTAAAATGAAGAAGGTGATATTTCTATGGAACAAAAGCATATTTTTATAATAAAACCAAATACACAAAGTCCTAAAATAGAAGCGATGATCAATTCTTTGATGAAAGGATATGACTATGAAATAAAATATACAAAATATTCGCGCCATGCGACAGAAATTGCAAAAAGCTATCAAAAATATAATCATCGTATTTATGCAGTTGGCGGAGATGGCATAGTTCATGAAATTGTTCAGGGATTGATTGGCAGTGATAATGAACTAGTTATTATTCCTGCTGGAACAGGAAATGATTTTATGCGGACGATTGCTAATACCAATGATCCCTATGAGCTTTTAGAAATGTCATTACATTTAAAGGCTCAGCCAATTGATTTGATCAAAGCTAACGATATCTATTGTATTAATGTGTTTTGCTGTGCTTTTGATAGTGATATAGCTAATAATGTTCATAATTATCGCCGAATCAAATATTTACCAAAAGCTTTGCAGTATGCAAATGTTTTAGTTAGAAGAATGTCAAAATATCGTTTATATCCCACGACTCTTTATCAAAATGAAAAAAAGATTTATGAAGGAAGTTTAATTGTTGGGGCATTTTGCAATGGTAAGTATTTTGGCGGTGGATTTAAAATAGGTAAAAATGCTAATATTCAAGATGGTTTGATCGATATTAACTTAGTTTCTAGTTTAAAGAAAAGATCAATTCCATACTATTTGTTTTTATTATTTACAGGTCAGTTGGAAAAAGGAAAGTTATATTATCATAATAAGTTAAAAGTATTAGATATTAAAACAAATCAGGATGTTAATATCGATGGAGAAAGGTATTCTAAAGGCTGTTATCATTTAGAAATTGTTAAGAATTCGTTAAAAGTTGTATTATATAAATAAAAGGATTGACTTTTTTTGTCAATCTAGTTATCATATAGGAACATAAAAGGGAGTAGCTAACACATAGTGTTTACGCTTTCGTCAATACGATGATCTAGTCATCCGGAACGTAATGAAATAGCGAGACTTTTATTGCATTTTTAGTATGCAATAAAGGGACTCGCTTTTATTGTATACGAATAGGAGGGAAATAGATGAAAGCATATTACAACAAATCAATATCTGAAATTAGAAAAGAAATCAATGGCTCATTAAAACCGCTCAATGATGAACAAGTCAAAAGAAATCAAGAAAAATATGGTTTAAATGAACTAATTGAAACTAAACCAAAAAGTATACCGATGATTTTTATCGAGCAGTTTCAAGATTTTTTAGTCATTATACTTATCATGGCAGCCTTAGTGTCTGGCTTTTTAGGAGATTTTGAAAGTGCTTTAGTAATTTTGATCGTAATTACAATCAATGCAGTCTTGGGGACAGTCCAAACTGTGAAAGCAAATCAATCATTAGATAGTCTTAAAGAATTATCAGCACCTAATGCTAAAGTGTTACGCAATAATAAAATTATCGAAATTCCTAGTAAAGAGGTAACTATAGGGGATGAAGTTTACTTAGAAGCTGGTGATTATATACCGGCTGATGGAAGAATTATTGAAAATAAAAGTATGAAGGTTGATGAAAGTGCTTTAACTGGAGAAAGTTTGGCAGTAGAAAAAGCGACAGCTGTTATTGAAGGCGAAGTACCTTTAGGCGATCGTGTTAATATGGTGTATTCTGGAAGTTTTGTGACTTATGGTCGTGGCAGTTTTTTAGTTACGGAAATAGCGATGGAAACAGAAGTAGGGAAAATTGCACAATTATTAAAAAGTACTTCTGATAAAAAAACACCTTTACAGATGAATTTAGATAATTTTGGTAAAAAATTATCAATTATCATTATGGCATTTTGTGCGTTATTATTTGTTTTAAACATCTTACAAGGTGGTAATATTGGTAACGCTTTTATGTTTGCAATAGCATTAGCGGTAGCCGCCATTCCTGAAGCTTTGAGTTCGATCGTAACGATCGTACTATCTTTCGGAACGCAAAAAATGGCTAAAGAAGGGGCGATTATTCGTAAGCTGCAAGCCGTAGAGGGCTTAGGTAGTGTTTCTGTTATTTGTTCAGATAAAACAGGAACCTTAACTCAAAATAAAATGACAGTCGAAGATTATTATATTGAAGAAAAAAGGATTTTAGCTAAAGATATTGATCCTTCTAATCCATTGCATAAAGATCTAATGCGTTTAAGTATTTTGTGTAACGATTCTACAAATACTGATGGTCAAGAAATAGGTGATCCTACGGAAACAGCACTGATCAATCTTAGTGATAGTTTAAATGTACCAGCTAAACGAGTTAGAGATGCTTATCCACGCTTAAGTGAATTACCTTTTGATAGTGATCGTAAAATGATGTCAACTCTGCATCTTTTAAAAGATGGTTACACAATGATTACTAAAGGAGCAGTTGATGTTTTAATCAAAAGAGTTAAATATATTCGTAAAAATGGTCAAATTTTAGAAATCACCGAAGATGATATCAAGAAAATTAGTGCCACGAATATGGAATTTTCTAAAAACGGATTGCGCGTTTTAGCGATCACTTATCGTAAATTTGATCAAGAGAAAGTTTTGATGCTTGAAGATGAAAATGATTTGATCTTCCTAGGTCTAATTTCTATGATGGATCCGCCACGAGTAGAAAGTGCTAAAGCAGTTGAAGAATGTATTCAAGCGGGAATTATTCCAATTATGATTACTGGTGATCATAAAATCACAGCGATGGCTATTGCTAGAAGAATCGGAATTTTAACTGATGATTCGCAAGCAGTTGAGGGAAGTATGATCGATTATTTAACTGATGAACAGTTAAAACAGTTTGTTGCAGATAAACGCGTTTATGCGCGAGTTTCACCAGAACATAAGATTCGAATTGTTAAAGCATGGCAGGAAAGAGGAAATATTGTAGCGATGACTGGTGATGGTGTCAATGATGCTCCGGCTTTAAAACAAGCAAATATTGGTGTTGCGATGGGAATCACAGGTAGTGAAGTATCTAAGGATGCTGCGGCGATGGTTTTGACTGATGATAATTTTGCAACAATCGTCAAAGCTATTGAAAATGGACGAAATGTTTATAGTCATATTAAAGATGCAATTCAATTTTTATTGTCAGGAAATTTTGGCGGAATCCTAGCTGTTTTATATGCTTCGATCATGGCTTTACCAGTACCGTTTGCGCCAGTACATTTATTATTTATTAATTTACTTACTGATAGTTTACCAGCGATTGCTTTAGGACTGGAACCTCACAGTAAAGAAGTTATGAAAGAAAAACCAAGACCGATGAATGAATCAATTTTAACTAAACAGTTTTTAATTGATGTGGGAATTGAGGGCTTTGTGATTGCTTTAATGACAATGCTGGCATTTACGATTGGATATCAAGATGGTAATACCGTATTAGCTAGTACCATGGCTTTTGCAACGCTTTGTTTATCAAGATTAGTACATGGTTATAATTGTAAGTCAAAGAAACCAGTTATCTTTAAAAAAGGTTTTTTCAATAATATATTTTTACAAGGAGCTTTTTTGATTGGTTTTATTCTGATTACTTTAGTTGTTACAATGCCATTTTTACAAACAGTATTTAAAGTTCAAACATTAAACATTGAACAATTAATGATTGTTTACGGTTTAGCACTAGCTAATTTACCAATTATTCAAATAATTAAAAAAATTAAAAATAGCTAAATAATCAACAAAAGTTGATTAAGAAAAGTTGAAAACAACTTTTCTTTTTTTTGTAACCTTTATAATATATTTGTTGTCTATATAGTGAATCGATTCAAAGAGGAGGTATCAATTTGAAGAATAATGTTGAATTAAACATTGATTTGATTATTGAAGAATACAGTCATTATGTATTTACTGTTATTTATAATATGGCTGGAGATAGCTTATCTTATCATGATATAGAAGAAATTATTGCTGATACATTTTATCTTTTCTGGAAGAATCAAAATAAGATTCAAACGAATATGAAATCATATTTGTCAACGATTGCTAGAAACTGTACTTATAATAGATTAAAACAAAATAAGCAAGAGCTTGAATATGATGATCAAATATTAAATAAACAAGGATATAAAGAATATGAATTTGATCAAATGTTGATCATCGAAGAAAAAATACAGCAATTGACAGATCAAGAAAAAGAAATATTTCATCTTTATTATATTGAAGGATATAAAATCAGGGAAATTGCTAAAATGAAAAAGCAAAAAATCAATCATATGAAAGTAAAATTATATCGAATCAGAAAGAAGTTAAGGAGGAAAGAGTAAATGAAACAAATTGATACTGATAAAATTAAGGCTATGGTTAATGATCGCATTGCTTATAATCTTTATGAAAGAAATAGAACTATGAAAAAAATGAAACTAAAAAAAGCCGTATTTAGTATTGCTGTATGCGTTTTGATATTAGGTGGAATTGGTACAGTTGATGCGGCAACTGATGGCAAAATTAGTAATACCGTCAAAAATACAATTAAAGTAATTTTTACTGATGAAAATAATCAGGAAAGAGAAATAACGGGAGAACAGTATGTTGATGAAAATGGAGACATTTGGATCAAATATAAACATGAAACTGATCAATCAAGTCAGGAGATAGATATAAATAAAAGTGAATTAGAAAAAGATGGTCTTGAAACTGATGCTGACATAAAGAATTCAGATGGTGAAACAACTACAGAAATCACGATTCAAGATAAATAGAGTAATAATTTAATAATCTCACATTAATCATTGTTAATAGAATATGTGAGATTTTTATTGTAAAAAGATCAAACACTGTAATAACGAATATTATTTTAAAATATATAAATGCTAAAAATTAAATCCTAGAAAATGCTTCAATATGAGCCTAAAGTGATTTTTGACAAATATAACGTTCTTTATAATTAATGGGAAAAACGATTATTTTTATAGTATAATTACAGTAGAATGAGAAAGGATTTTGTATACATGATAAAAATAATTTATAACAATGGGGATATAATGATAATATTATCTGGACGTATTAATTTTGATATTAATTTTTTATCAAATATAGCTAAATTATTTGATGTTTTGAAACCAGTAAATTATAAATATCATAATCTCCTTTTCAGGTGTGATAAATCAACTCATATTGAAAAATTAGCACTAGCCTATATTTATAATGTTTGCTCATATATAAAGAAAACTATGAAAATAAAAATTTTTATGTCTGAAAATTTCTATTATAAACTAACTGGTATTGTGAATAATATGAGTGGGGAAAAATATAAAGAACAAGAATTTAAACAAGAGATTGCTACGGAAGATATTAAACATTATATTTTATATGGAGAAGATGAAATCAATGCTGTTGTAAATGATTTGATAAAATTTATAATGGACACTAATGTGATACTTGATAAAGATAATGTACAATCATTTTTAAAAACAACAATTGGTGAAGTGTTTTCCAATGCTTGTATTCATAATAATATAAACGAGTATTATTATTTTAAGGATATTATATTTGAAAATGACAATTTCTATTTAATAGTTAATGTTGTTGATTATGGGAATACCATTGCAAAAAATGTAGAGTCATATTTTCGTAAAAATAAAATTTCTCGCGATTGTTGTATTGAATGGGCTATAGGGGCAGGAAACACAACAAGGGAAGGAAGTGGTGGATATGGATTACCAACACTTTTGGACTATGTAGAAAAAGCAGAAGGAGATTTAATAATATTATCTGGAAATGAAATTCTCCATATGAAAAATGGACATAAAAATTTTCAAAATAAGTTATTGGGATTTTTTCCTGGCACAGCTGTTTGTTTTAAGATTAAATTATATGATTTGGATAATTGCTTTATATATGATGAAAAAAACAAGACACTTTCTACTAGGAGAATAAGTCTAAATGATATATAATATATTAAAATGAGGGTGATAGAAAATGGAAATAGAAATTTATAAATTTGCACAAGGGGATACTGCTGTGTCTTATGATGAAGGAAAAAAATGTTATACTTTAATAAAGCAATGTTTGTCTAATAAAGAAAAAATACTTCTTAATTTTGAGGGGGTTAATTATGTTATAACAGCCTTTTTAAATCCAATTATCGGTGATTTGATTATAGAAAATGGAAAAGATGTTATGGAACAAATTGAGATTGAAAATGCAAATAATGATATTCTAAAAAAAATAAAAATAGTTAAAGATGGAGCTCTTTTGAAGAGAAGTGATTTAGATTAGTAAAAAGCTTTTTAGATACATGTATATGGATGGAATTATGTGTATTATCAAATCCTCAAAATCCTCATGAAATTTCTCAAAATCGTAAAGCAACTAAGTTGTTAAGTGATTTGATGACAAAAGGAGTAGAAATAGTTTCTTTGAATTATCAGATTGTTGAATTAATGCAAGTGATTTTGAAAACTAAAATGAAACAATGTAATAGAAATTTGAGAAAAAATAACATATCTGGAGTAGCAAAAAATATAAAGGAGTTTAGAAATAATCCTAATTGTCAAAGTTATCTTCAGCAAGCATTATTAGTTTGTGAAAGCACATATGAAGATATAAAAAGAATGTCATCAACTATAGATGAGTATTCAATTGATGTAAAACAAATAATTGCATTTTTGGAAAAATTAGATGTAAATGATTGTATATATTATGAATATTGTAAAAAAAATGAAATTGATTTATATATGTTTGATAGTGACTTTGCAAATTTAAATCAAAAAATTATTAAAGTTATATAGATAAAAATTAAGTTATACTCATTATTTTGAGGTATAACTTTTTGTATGATCAATAATAAAGCCAATATTATTATTTTATTATAAATTATTGTTCATTTTGAAAATAGCTATTACATAGTTTTCGGATAGTTTGAATCAATAATTACATCAAAAAGTATATAATGTGATTAAAATATTTTGTGATTGGATTTTAAAAAATCAAAATGTACGAAATAGTGAAATTAATATACTTAATCATATTAAAATTACAAAAGTTTTATGTGAATATCAAAGAAATAAAAGGTAATCAAAAATACAGATCAAACATTACTATACGGGAAAAGATATTAAAATTTATTACTTTACGCATTAAATTGAATACTTTTTCTTTAAGATGCGTTATAATAGGAACAAATGAGGTGAAAATAGTGGAAATAGCATTAAAAACAGATTCAAGAAAAGTAAAGCCTGGTGATACGTTTATTGCCATTGTTAATGTTGTAAGAGATGGTCATGATTATATTGAACAGGCAATTAAAAACGGTGCTGTTAAAGTGATTGTTGAACATGGAAATTACAGTGTTGAAACTGTAGTTGTTGAAAATACACGAGAATATTTAAAAGAATATCTTTATAAAAATTATTATCCTTTGATTAAAGATATGAAATTAATTGGAATAACAGGAACTAATGGTAAGACAACGACATGTTTGATGATCTATCAAATTTTAAAAATGTTAAAGCAAAATGTAGCTTATATGGGTACAGTTGGTTTTTATTATGGTGATGTTAAACGAAAAATGGTAAATACAACACCAGATGTTGATGTATTATATAGTATGTTATTAGAGGCTAAAGAAGCAGGTGTTGATTATTTTGTTATGGAAGTTAGCTCTCATGCTTTAGATAAAGAAAGAATTTATGGTTTAGAGTTTGATGAGGTGGCTTTTACTAATTTGACTCAAGATCACTTAGATTATCATAAGACATTAGAGAATTATGCTAATGCTAAAAGGAAATTATTTACAAAAACAAGAAAAAATAAAATTGCGATTATTAATGGCGATGATCCCCACTGTCAACATTTTATTTTACCAGAAAATAATAACATTATTATTAGTAAAAAAGCTGGTGATTTAATAATTGATGAAATGAGATTTTCTCATTTAGGAACAACTTTTAAATTTTCATTTTTAGATAAAAAATATGAAGCTGTATTGAATATGGTTGGTAGATATAATATCTATAATTATTTGATTGCACTGCTTTTAGTGAATAAATTAGGATTTGAAATTGAAAATATTTTATCATTAAATGAGGGGTTAAAAGCGCCATCGGGACGAATGGAACTGATTAAATATGGAACTAACAGTATTTTTGTAGACTATGCTCATACTCCAGATGCGGTTAAAAATGTCTTAGTCAGTGCTCAGGAATTTAAAAGTGGTAGAATAATTACAATAATAGGCTGTGGTGGAAATAGAGATGCTTTAAAACGCCCGATCATGGGTAAGATAGCAGTTGAAAACAGTGATTATGTTATTTTTACTAGTGATAATCCCCGAAAAGAAGAACCAGAAGCAATTTTAAATGATATCGTTACTGATTTGTCTGCTGATAATTTTGAAGTTATCGTTGATCGTAGAAAAGCAATCATCAAAGGTATGGCTATACTTGAACATAATGATATCTTGATGATCTTAGGTAAAGGGCATGAAGATTATCAGGAAACTAAAGATGGTAGACATCATTTTAGTGATCAAGAGGAGGTATCAAAATATATTGTTGAACATCCGTCTATTTGAAATAAATGATTATTATGAAGTTTATGATTTATGGAAAAACACAGCTGGTTTGGGATTAAGGAGCTTGGATGATAGTTTAGAAGGAATCAAAAAGTTTTTAATACGTAATCCTAATACAAATCATGTTGCTTTAGTAGATGATAAAATCGTTGGGGTGATTATGGCGGGAAATGATGGAAGAAGAGGTTATATTTATCATTTAACCGTTAAAGAAGATCATCAGCGTAAAGGGATTGCAAGTAACTTAGTTAATAAATGTTTAGAATCATTGAAAGTTGAGGGAATAAACAAAGTAGCTTTAGTTACTTTTAGCAATAATGAAGCAGGTAATGCTTTTTGGCACAAATTAGGCTTTATTCAACGAGATGATTTAGTTTATCGAAATTTAAGTTTAAATGATAAAAATATTTAAAAAGTAATAAATAATTATTTTTTATTACAAAATATTGGATACTACTTGACAATCTATCGATATTTGTTACTATATAGTTGTTGTGTAGCATAAAATATAAACAGAATGCGTAAGTCCCTTACCTGTTCGGACTTACGCATTTTTATTTTGCTATATTTTGCTGCATACAAGTTACTTACAATAGTTCGTGATAGGAAGGGAGAAATTAATTATGATGAAAAAATTTTTATTTGTTTTTGTAGCGTTAACTCTTGTATTTGTTTCAGGTGTATCTGTATCTGCTGCTTCTACAGTGATTAGTGAAGATCGAGCAAAAGAAATCGTTATAAATGATGCTGGAGTTAGTGCTGATGATGTAGTTTTTACTAAATTTAAACTTGATAAAAAGGCTTATACATATGAAATTAAGTTTACATGTGATAGAGATAAATATGAATATGAAGTTTCAGCAAAAAATGGTACTATTTTAAAACGCGAATGGGATATAAAAGAAACTGCGGCAATTACTGAAGAACAAGCAAAAGAACTTGCAGTAAATGATGCTGGAGTTAATATTGATGAGGTAGTTTTCACTAAAGTTAAATTAGATGAAAAAACAAGTGTTTATGAAATAAAATTTACTTGTAATAAAGATAAATATGAATATGAAATTTCAATTAAAGATGGTAGTATTTTAAGTAAGGAATGGGATATAAAAGAATCTACTTCACAACCAACTAGACCAGATGAAAGCGCTAAACCTGATTATTCTGCTGTACTTGCACAAGCAGAAGAAGTTGCATTGAGTACTGCTGGTATTGATCGGGCAGTAACTAAATATGTTAACTCTTATTTAAATTATGAAAAGGGTGTACCATGTAATATTACAGTTGAATTTGGAGTATA